>LSSG01000044.1 GCA_001595915.1 Thermoplasmatales archaeon SG8-52-3 | reverse complement strand
GAGCTTTATTATCATTAAGCAATTGTTTCAATTCGTTTAAATCTTCAAGTGTCAGATTAACAGGAAAGAATTCAGAATTATCCGTTCCACATATCTCAACAAGAACCTCAAAATATTCAACATCAATATTATCAAGTCCTACTGTTGCTATTGCTGGTTGAAAACCTACACCCAAAAACAAGAGTATAATTCCAACTGTGAGGATTTTCTTCACCAAAGATTTACTCCTCCCTCAAAAAATTAATCCTATTAAAGATATTTAAATGTTATTTGTTAAATTAGATTTTTATAAAAACGCAAATAAAATATTATTGAAACATAATAGTTTCATTTCTGTAATCTGTAAAAATATTTAAAATTTCATTCTCAGTAACAATACCTTTTCTTTTTTGTTTAGCATAATTTAATATCTTTTCTAAATCAACTCTATTTAAATCTAGTTTCATTTTTTCTAATTTCTTTTTAACTGTATTAATTCCAGACATTTTATCTAAAATAAAATCTCTTTTTCTTCCAATAAGCTCTGCTGGAAATAACTCATAATGAGCTGGATCATTTACCACTGCAGAAACATGAAGACCTGCCTTATGTAAAAAAGCATTTTCACCAATAATTGGCATATTAGGTGGAATATTTATTTCTGAATAAGTAGAAACTTTTTTTGAAATTTCAGTAAGTTTTTCTAATTTCCAATTGTTTTTAACCTGATATATACAATTTAAAGCAATACATATTTCTGAAAGTGATGTTATTCCAACTCTTTCCCCAATACCATTTACTGTTACATCAATAAGCGTAGCTCCAGCTTCATATGCTGCTAACGAATTTGCGGCTGCAAGTCCTAAATCATTATGACAATGAACATTTATTTTTACATTCAAATCTGCTTTTAATTTTTTTACAAAATTGTACATATTAATTGGTGTCATAGCACCAACAGTATCTGCAATACTAATTCTATCTGCTCCAGCTTCAATAGCTGCATTTGAAGCATGAATTAAATATTCATATTCAGTTCTAGTTGAGTCTTCTGGAGTATATCTTATCTTTAATCCATGATCTTTTGCATATTCTATTGTGTTTGTAATTTTTTCAACTGCTTTTTGAAAATCTAAATTAAAATGTTCTCTAAGTCTTTTTTTTGAAACACAGAAAAATATTCCAACCCAATCTACATCACATGAAATTGCATAATCAATATCTTCTTTTTTTGCTCTACAATGTGCAAGAATATCGGCTTTATATCCCTGATTTGAAATAAGTTTAACACTTTTAAAAACATCATCTGATACTATTGGATGACCTGCTTCTATAATGTCTACTCCAAAATCATCCAATAAATTAGCAATTGATAATTTTTCTTCGATACTAAAAGTAACTCCTGGAGCTTGTTCACCCTCCCTTAGTGTAGTATCAAGAATTTCTACCATTAATTCACCATTATTCTTCAGGAGGTCCTAATTGTAAACCTATAAGTGTATTACCAATTCTTTCTAGTTCTATACCACAACCATCACATTCAATTCTTTCTTCCTTTAATTCATCAATATGAATTATTGTACCACATTCAACACATTTAAACATAATATCTGTGAAATATTTAACAAAAAATTATATAAATACTTAATGTGATTATAATCACAAATATTACTTTGTGTTTGTGATGGTAACTATAAGTCATATTGTTCAAAAATTAGTTGATGATAACGTATTTATTCAAGAGTCTATGAGTCAAAATATTATATCTTATGCATATTTAGCTGAAAAATTCAAACCAGATATAGAAGAAATAATTGGTAAACCTGTAAAAAAACATGCAATAGAGATGGCATTAAGAAGATATTCAGATCAAATAAAAAATAAGCATGAAACAGTTACTTTTGATTATTCTTCAGATATTATAATGAAAACAAAGATTTGTGATATTGCAGTATTAAGATCGCATTCACTTTTGATAAAACTAAAAAAATTGTATGATATTGTGGATTTTGAAAAAGGGGACATACTAAATATAATCCAAGGGAGTTCAGAAGTAATTATAGTTACTAACGAACGATATAAAAATAATTTAATTGAAATTCTAAAAGATGAAAAAATATTGATGATAGAAGAAAATCTTGTTTCTTTAACAATGACGTTTTCTAAAGAATTTTTCTATACACCAGGAGTGATTTTTAACATTATTAGAAATGTAGCTTGGGAAAACATAAACATTTATGAAATTGTCTCAACAAATACAGAACTTACTTTTATAATTAATAAAAAAGATGCTATGAAAGGTTATAAAGCGCTTGAGAAACTTATACAACCTCAGTAGGATTTTTTATTGGAAACCAATCTAGATTTACCATGAACCTATATGAACCGGGAATCCGATAAGGAAAAAATCTAAATATTTTATACTTTAAACCAATCCAATCATCCCAATAATTTGATATCCACCTGTTGTTACATTCATCAAAGGCGTTTTTATTGTTATCTATAAATACATTTTTAGTAATTCTATTACCTAATGATGGAGGTGCAGTTGGGTAATCATCCATAGTTATTGTAATACCACAACTGTTATTTTCTATCCAATTTTTTTTTATAATATTATTATTTGAACCATGTAGAGAAATGCCAATTGTATTATTAATTATTAAATTTTTTACTAAAAAATTTTCATTAGGACCTATATGTTTTTCCTGAGGGTTTATTAGATGGTATCCGGGATTGTATAAATAAATTCCCCGATAATTTCCTTTAATAATATTATCAGTAATTTTAACATAGTTTGCATATTTATAAACATAAATTCCAATTCCATTTTCACTACTATTAACAATAGTAAATTGTCTTATTTCGATATTACTTGTTAAAATAAAAATAACATCATTTTTTCTAAATCCATCAATAATTGTTGAATTTTTATCTTCGCCAATTAAAATTATTGATTTTGAGATTATTAAATTCTCATAATATGGTGAAGATTCATTATAGACAAAAACAATATCTCCAGAGCTTGTATTGTTAATAGCACTTTGAATTGTTGAATAATTATCTGGTCCTGAACCTCCAACATAAAAAGTATTTCCATAATTATTATTCATTATTTGTTTTTCAACAATATTTAAACATGATGAAGAAGTATTATTTATACAAATTAAAAAAATTATAATAAATATCGTAATTATTTTTATTAATTTATTATTCAATCTTTTCTTCCTCCCTAAAATTTTGTATTAGAAATTTATCAATATTGAAATTTTCCATTAATATTGGAAAGTTTTTAACGATGAAGACTACCACGAGCTATCTTCGTGATACTCAATGAATCTATAAATCCTGATTGTAATAATAATTGTTTGATTTCAAAGAGTGAATTTGAGCATTTTGATATATCTGCAATAATATCCCATCTAGCTTTTTTACCTCTCTGTGAGCTTTTTGATTCAGTCATGATAAGATCTATTTTCATTTTCGCAATTTTATTTGCAATTTTAGCCAAGCATCCAGGAGAATCACTAAATTCAATTTCAATTTTAACAAGATTTTTGGATTCTCCATATGTTGGGCTTATCAAAATCGTATCTGTTTTTGAATCAAGACTAATTAAAACCTCATCTCCTTCTTTTAAATTTAAGATTTCTCGATATTCATTTGGTATAACCAAACGCCCTCTAGTGTCTAATTTTACAATCGTAGTCATTATATATCTCGTGGGATTTTCATGGGAATATGAATATTAAGTATTTAAAATTTTCCTATAAAAGTACAAAAATAAATTACAGAAGCTTTAAATATTAAAACATGAATATAAAAATTAGGGAGGTTATAAATGAAGAAAAAATTGTTTGTAATCAGTACAATAATTGCAATTGTTATTATTTTAGGCAGTTTTTCATCAAGTATTACTGCTAGTAATCTAGAGGAAATTACATCAACAGAAAAAGTCTGTATTATTGTAAATAAGTATATTGGTAATCCTTCTGAAAAAATTGAAACAGAAGTAAACATTGAGGAAGCTGAAGAAATAAAAGAAATACTAATCAATCTAAATGAGGCAATTAATAATAATGATAATGAAAAAATTTCATTTTATGAAAAGCAAATTAATAATAAAGGTATTTTTGGGAATAACTATCAAAAATTTAACTCAAATGAAGATTATCTCCAGAGATTAAAATCAAATCAAAATTCGCCTCTTTTTAAGTTATTAGGTAATAAAAATGGTGATAATTTATCAAATATTTTATGTTTTTTCAATGCAATTGGTAACGGTATATTTGCATCATATATCGGAGTGCTTGCATTGGAAGGATTTATGAGATTATTAAATAACGCTTCATCCTTTGCAGAAATGTTTGTAATTATCATTGTATTCCTACCACTAGCTTTAACTGTGGTTGTACTCACAGGTTTAATACCAATTAGAATCTTAATGCCAAAAGGTATAGTATATATGGAACAAGGAAGAATTACAAGTGTTGGTTTAGGTGGAGTAAAAAGAGTAACTGTAGATACTGAACCTGTCTCTGTAAATTTAAGTTTATTTACAGGTCTCTCAATTAGTATACCCGGTAATGAAGATACAGGACGAGATAATTTTGTTTTTGCATCAGGAATTGCATTAAGAGTTGCAGAGACTGAATAATTTTACCTTCACTCTTTTTTTTATTTTTTAACTCCATCAGCATATTTTAAGTATAAGGAGTGTATTACCCAAAAAATCTAATTAATTATTTATAAAGAAAAGAAGTGATAAGTATGGCAAAAGCAAGATCAAGAGCTGCAGCACGTAAAGTTAAAGATAGATGGAAAGCAAAGAACTGGTATAATATAATTGCACCACCAGCTTTTGATAGTGTTACTATTGCTGATACTATGACAGATAATCCAGACAATTTAATAAATAGAGTAACTGGAGTATCACTCCAAGATTTAACTAATGATTTTAGAAAATCTCATATAACTCTTTTTTTTAAAATAAATAAGGTAGAAGAAGACAAAGCCCATACTCAATTTACAGGGCACACTCTAACATCAGATTACCTTCGAAGGATGATTAGAAGGAGAAGATCAAAAATTGAGGGGGTATTCAATGTTGATACTCGAGATGGAGCGCTAATCAAAGTTAAACCTTTTGCTACGACTGATAAAAGAATACAGAACTCTCAAAGAAAAGTAGTAAGAGAAGCCATGAAGAAAACAATAGCTGATCAAGCAAAGGACAGTACACTTTCGGAATTTATGAAAAATATTTTAGATGGTAGAATGGGTAGTGAAATCTATAAAAATTGTAAGAAACTATACCCTGTAAAAAGAATAGAGATACATAAAACTGAAGTTGTTACTCAGCCAACCATAAAAATCGAAGAAAAGAAACCTAAAAAAGAAGTAAAAGAAGAGACAAAAGAAAAAGATATAAAGGAAAAGAAACCAAAGGTAGAAAAAAAGGAAAAAGAAGTTAAAGAACCTAAACCAAAGGTTAAGGATTCATTGGAAGAAGAGAAAAAAACCGAAAAACCAAAAGATAAAAAGAAAGAAAAGAAAACACCAAAAACAAAGAAAGCAACAACTAAAAAAACTGTGAAAAAAAAGATCCCGGCAAAAAAAACTACAAAACCAAAAACCGCAACAAAAAAGAAGACTACTAAAAAGAAATAAAACTCAATTATTTTTCAAATAATCTTTTTATATAATTATATTCATACTATTAGTTAATTGTATGAATAAAATTAAAAAAACGTCATTATTTATTGTGATTCTGTTTACTTTAGGTATTTTTTTAACTTATAGTGTTGAAGCTTGCAAAGATATCTTAGCTTGCGGGGACGCAACTGCAGGAGATTATAATTTATTATTAAAAATTAGAGATCCAAGTAGGCCCGGTATACAAGTATTAAGTATAATTCCAAAAGGTTATGAATATTCATATCACTATCCTTGGAATGCAAAACCATTTAATAGAGAAGTTTTACACAAATATATCGGTGTTGCTACAAAGGGAGATACCATTCCAAATATTGTAAAAGCTGGAATGGTTTTAACTGACGCAGGCCTTGCCTTTGGTGATGCTGATACTGGTTCAAGGTGGATAAATCCTACAAGAAATGCTTGGGATGATTTTGATTGGATTAGATATGCTTATGAAATAGTAGATAACGAAGATCAAGCAATTCTTCATTTAACAAAAGAAGCTGTAAAAAAAATGCATTCAACAGGTGTTTCTGAAAATCTTTTTGTAGTAGGTCCAGAAAAAGGAGTTGTTATTGAAGCAGATGCTTTTCATTGTACAATTGATGAATTTGAAAATGGCATTGTTGTTATGTCTAATTATCCAAAAGATCTTTGGAAAACTCAGAGAATAAATACTTTTTTAATCTCTCGAAATTTTGATTCAGTTAAAGAAAAAAATGTTCGAAGCAAAGGGGGTATAAGATTAAATTCTATTTATGGAATAAGAATTGTAAACATTGATAAGAATTACATAACAGTAAAACCAATTTCATATATTCATGCTCTAAGATCAAATAGCATTGGTGTTGTAACAAAAATAAATTTAGGAGAACGTAAAACAGTTGGATTTTTTAGTGTGGAATTATTAGATATAAATAGTAATAAAGCAAAGGTTAGAGTAACAAATAAATATAAAGCATGGGAAGAAAAAATTCTTGAATATATTGAGCCGGAATATGGGAGTATAAGTATTGAGAATATGATAAACTGGTCAAGACTTCATTCTGAAGATTTAGAGGGATTAAGACCAATGTGTCAAGATTTTTATAAATTTGAATCTGTAGCAATTTATAAAGTCCCAAAGAAAAACTATGAAGTTATTAGTAGCGGTTGGTTTTCTGCAAATCATCCTTGTTTATCAATTTATGTACCATTTCATATTTGCAATACTGATATTTATGATTATTATGAAACAGGTGAAGCAGCAGAATTATCATTAAGTTTACGAGATGTATATGGACATGAAACTTTGAAAAATAGTTTTGAAAGAGTAGAAGAAGTTTTTATAAATGAAATTGATTTTGCAGAAAAAATTGCATTGCAAAGAATTCAGGAAGAAGATATCATTTCAAATTTTTTAACAATTATTGATACATCAATGCAAAAGCAAGCAATAATTTCTGAAGAAATATGGTTAGAAATTAATAAAATACAAAATCAAGAAAACAAAAAAGAATTAATAAATATCATCCACAACTTATGGCAAAAGAACTATTCTATTACCTTAATAAATATTAAAAATTCTATTGATAACATTGGTAAGTTATCAAGTTCAATAGTAAAAAAAATCTCCGAGATTGGTCTTAATATTTGTAAAACAAGAATTGATGCTTTAGCTTCATTAAAAAAGGTTTATTTCTCTGCAAATAAAGATTATATTAAAGCTAGTAATTATATTAAAAACTCAGATTATGAGTTAGGTTTTGAATTAATCAATAAAATATATCAAAAATGTAATTTAGTTATAAAAGGCCAAAATTTTCAAAATATACAAAATGAAAAAAATTCAGATAATGATAATATTACCTTATATTTTTCAATATTATTTTTTGTTTTAGGGATATTAACATTATCAATTTTAGGATTAAAACAAAAACGTTAAAAAAAAAATTATATTAGGTTTTTTTGGGGTTTAATTGATTAAAGATAAAGAAATAATAATTATTGGTTGTGGAGCGGCAGGTGGAACAGCTGCACAATTTGCACGAAAAACTGATAGAAAAAAATCAATTACAGTTTTTGAAAAAAGTAAATATCCTCAATATTCTAAATGTGGTCTTCCTTATGCTATATCTGGTATTATTCCAAAATTTAATAATCTCATTGAATTTTCTAGTGAATGGTTTAAGAAGTCTAAAATCAATCTTTTACTGGATACTTCAGTAGAAAAAATTGACAATGATAACAAAATTGTTATTGCAAAAAAAGGAAATGCTATAATCGAAAAATCATATTGTAACATTATTATAGCTACAGGTGCAAGTTCATCAATTCCATCTATAAAAGGCATATATGAAAATAATAAATTAATAAAAAATATTTTTACACTTAGAACTATAGATGACGCAAAAAATATTTCTTCCTCTATTTCAAAAGGCATAAATGCAACAATTATTGGTGCAGGTTTAATCGGACTTGAAATGGCTGAAAGTCTGTATAAAAGAGGTACAAATGTAACTGTAATTGAAGCATTACCTAATATTTTACTAAAAACACTTGATGAAGACATGTCAAATATTGTTCTTCATACTATATCAAATAAAATAAAAATAATTACAAACCATATTGTAACAAAAATAGTAAATAAAAATAATAAAATCTGTGAGGTTACTATAAAAAACAATGATACAGGAGAAGAAAAAAACATTGATACTGATATATTAGTTATTGCAACTGGTTTAAAATCAAATATTTCATTAGCAAAAAATGCAGGATGTAAAATTGGTCAAACAGGAAATATTTCTGTAAATAGAAAATGTGAAACTTCTCTTAAAAATATCTATGCAATAGGTGATTGTACAGAATTTTATGATTTTTATTCTAAAAAACCCATTCCAATCGGTCTTGGAAGTATCGCTGTAAGACAAGGAATAGCTGCAGGTATCAATGCAGCAGGTGGAAATTATTTATTACCAGATGGTTTACTTCAAACAAGTACTTCTAAGTTTTTTGGATTAGAAATAGCTACTGTTGGTTCAAATGTAAAAGATTTAACTGTTGTTTCTGGAAAATTTAACGGATTATCATTACCTCATTATTTTCCAGGAGGAAAACCAATCAGTATAAAGGTTTTTGTTGATCAAAAAACAGGTAAAATCATTTCTGCTCAAGGTGTTGGAGATAAAGCTGCTAAAAGAATTGACACTTTTGCATGTGCTATTCTTAGTGGTATGAATATTGAAACTTTCAGAAAACTCGAAACAGCTTATGCCCCACCAATTGCACCTACTCTTGATGCAGAAATACTTGCTTGTGATATTGTTTCAATAAAACTAAATCGTAAAAGATAAAATGAAATTTTTACACATTTCTGATTCTCATCTTGGCTATTCTGCCTACCGTAAAGCAACTCCGGATGGAATAAATCAACGTGAAATTGATACGTATTTTGCATTTGAAAAGTTTGTCGATTTTGCTTTAAAATCAAAACCCGATTTAATATTACATGCTGGAGATTTGTTTGATTCAGTAAGACCAAATAATAGAGCGATAACTTTTGCAGTTGACCAAATTCTTAAAATTTCTAAAGAAAAAATTCCTTTTGTTATTATTGCAGGTAATCATGAACATCCAAAATTAAAGGAAACTGGACACATTTTCAGTATCTTTAATCATATGGAAAACATTTATCCAGTTTATAATGCAAAATATGAAACTATCTCATTTAATATTAAAAATAAGAAAGTAGCTGTTCATGCAGTTCCTCAATGCGAATTAAAAAAACAATTTGAAATAGAACTTGGGAAAATAAAACCTGATTCATCTGCTGAATTCAATATTTTTCTATCTCATGGTGCTGTATCTGGAATACAAGAATTTAGCATGAATGAATTCAACGAATTAATAATTCCTGCAAAAACCCTTAGTAATGATTTTGATTATATAGCTCTTGGGCATTATCATAAATTTACAAAACTTGCAAATAATGCTTATTATTCTGGCTCAACAGAGCGTTTTTCTTATACTGAAGCCCAAGATAAAAAAGGATTTTTAGAAATTGATTTATCTCAAAAAAATTTAAAATCAAATTTTATAAAACTAGAAATTAGACAAATGATAGACTCAAAACCAATAAAATGTACAAATCTCAAATTAGAAGAAATAATGAAAAAAATTAAAGAAACCCTAAAAGAAATTAATCCAAAAGAAAAAATATTTCGTATAACTCTTAATGATATACCATCTCAAATTTACCGTAATCTTGATTTTAATGATATAAAAAAAATTAGCAATGAATCTATTCATTTCGAGATTAAAGCAAATGTAGATAAAAATGGTGAATCATCATTTTCAAAAACATCTAAAATAGATGCTCTGACATTTGAATTTAAACAATTTATTGAAAGTCAAGATTTAACTGAAAAAGATACTCTTCTTGAACTTGGTATTGGTTATATTGATAAAATTGAGGCGAGAGAAGAAGGTAAATGATTCTAAAAAATTTAACATTAAAAAATTACAGAAAATTCAAAAATATTTTAATTGAATTTCCTGATGGAATTACTGGAGTTTTAGGTCTAAATGGAGTTGGGAAATCAACAATTTTTGAAGCTATAGCATGGGTTCTTTATGGTTCTGTTGCAGCAAGGACTTCAACAAGCCAGATAAAACGAGAAGGTTCACTACCAACAGATCCATGCAGAGTTGAATTAGAGTTTATTTTTGAAGATGATAACTATCGTATTGTTAGAGAAATGATAGGCAAAAATCTAATAGCCTCTGCAACTGCAACAATCAATGGTAAAATTGCAGCAACAGGTTCAGAAGTTGTAAGTAAATATATTCAAAATAAACTTGGAATGGATTTTAAATCGTTTTTTACATCAATTTTTGCCAAGCAAAAAGAACTTAATGCACTCTCTTCAATGAATGCAAGTGAAAGAAGGCCATTAATTCTAAAAATGCTAGGAATAGACTCACTCGATGAAGTAATTAAGGAGATAAAATCAGACAAAAGAAATAAAGATTCATTAATTGAAAAGTTAAATCAAGATCTTGTTGATGAAGCAGGTAAAGATAAAATTGTTATCTATACAGAAAATATAAACGACCTTGAAAAACAAAAAAAAGAAAATTTAGAAATAATAAAAAAATTAAAAGAAAAATTATTGAATTTAATAAAGGAAAGAAATGTAATTGAAAAAAAATGTAAAACTGTAAAAAGTGATTTTGAAAATATAAATAAAATGAAAGAAAATCTAGTTGAGAAAAAAACTCTTTTTGAGAGAAAAAATAAATTAGCTGATGAAATTAAAAACTTAAATGATAAAATTGAAAATAGAATTAAAAAAGTTAAAAACCAAAAAACAAATCTTGAAAATTTTAAGGATTTAGATAGTAATATCGAATCTTTAAATGAGAGATTAAATCTTATAAAATCAAATATTGAAGAATATATAAAACAGACAGAACAAAAAAATACATTGATAAATAAAAACAAGGAAGAAATAAATGAACTTGAGACTAAAAAGAAAAAAATTGAAAAAATCGGCCCAGAAGCAATATGTCCAACCTGTGAAAGGGTACTTGCAGATCAATATAACAATCTGATAACAAAATTTGAAAAAGAAAAATCAGAAAAGAAAAATGATATTATTAGTTTTGAAAAAGATATTAAATCAATTCTTGAATCTAAGGAAAAAATAAAAAGAGAAGAACAAGCTTTGTTAAAAAAGGATAACTATTATAATAATCAAATAAGAGAAAAGGAAAGAATTGAAACAACAATTAAAAACATTTCAAATGAAATTGATCAGGAGAAAATAGAACTTATAAGCAAACAAAAAAAATACAATGAACTTAAAGAATTAAAATTTGATATTAAAGAATATAAAAATATTATTGAAAAAACAAATCAGTTTTATAAAAAATATCAAGAAGTCTTGTCTACTTTAGATAATATAAAGGAAACTATTAATTCTTTTAATCTTGACATTGAAAGAAAAGAAAGTGATAAAAGACTAATTACTCAAAAAATCGATAATTTTAAGGAGAAGATATCAGAATTGAAAAAGTATGAGGATAAAATAAAAAAAGAAAAAATTATTGTAAATAATCTTAGAATTTTATCAGATGTTATGTCTAATTTTAGAACTCATCTAATCTCAAGAATCCGTCCTACTCTATCCTCATATGCCTCAGATTTTTTTGAACAATTAACCGATGGTAAATATCATGAGCTTGAACTGGATGAAGATTATAATCTTTTAATTTATGATGATGGAAATGCATATTCAATTGAGCGTTTTTCAGGTGGAGAAGAGGATCTAGCAAATCTATGTTTGCGTTTAGCTATTTCAGAAGTTATTACTGAACGTGCAGGTGGGGTTTTTAATTTTATTATTCTTGATGAGATATTTGGTTCACAGGATGTTTTTAGAAGACACAATATAATTAAAGCACTAAGTAGTCTATCTTTAAAATTCAGACAAATATTTTTAATTACTCATATTGAAGAATTAAAAAATGATATGGAGAACACTTTAATTGTAATTGAGAAAGAAGATGGAAGTAGTAAGGTAAAAATAGACTAGAAAAGAATTATTTTCTAAACCTTAATTTTCCCTTCTTTTTTTCTTTTTTCTTTTTTGGACTTTCTGTAGATGGATTAGATCTTGATGTTTCTTTGGTAGTAGATGACGTTGGAGGAGACGAAAATAATTTTGCAAAAATTTCTTTGTTCGAGTTATACCATGTCTGCCAACTTTGATTCTCCTGTCTTAACTGTACACATTCAGAATCTGTCTCTTCATATAATTGATATAATTTTGTAAGTCTTTCTTTTTCTTTTTCATATTCAGTATTGACTTCTTCAAATTTATCCTTGAATTCCTCAAAACTCTCTTTTTCCTCTAATTCATGGATTCTAGAGTTTAGATTATTAATTATATCCTCTTTGTTTGAATTATCATCTTTTAAGTCGTGAATTTCTCTTTCAAGTTGATTTCTTATATTATCAAATTCTTCACTTTTAACCTTGAAATCTTCAAAACTTCCCACTTTATCTTCATATTCTGTAAGTCTTGTGGTAAGTGTTTCAATTCGAGCAGTAAGATCTTCTTCAAGTTGTCTTTTTGAAGTTTCAGCAAGTCTAGTTCGTTCTTCAAATTCTCTTATTTGTTTTTCAGTTTTGGATAGCTCTTCTTCCTGGTTTTTATAAGCATCCCAGAGTTTTATTAATCTCTCCTTTTCTTTCTCCAGTTCTTCACTATATTTCTTTGCACCTTCAGAAGCTTCCAGCCTTTGTTTTTCTGCTTCATTAACCTTACTTTGAAATTTTTCTATTACTCCACTGATATTTTCAATATCGCCAACACTTAACATACTTTGAATTCTTGATAGATCTTCTGCACCTTTAGCAAATGAATTTTTTATATCATCTATTTCATTTGATACAGCAAGCAATTTCTCTCTAAGTGAACCAATATCTTCTACCATCATATTTTCCTCAGCCATAATAAATCATGCCTCCCAAATTTACCACGGACACAGATAATAAGCTTGTTGCTATTTAAGGATTTTCATTAAATTAAAATAGAAGATTTAATTAAAATATATTATAAAATATTAAGTTAATTATTAACCATTAAACTAATAAACTACTTTAGATATATGGAATTTTGTAAATAAGGCTAATTACTAGGAGGATGCTAGATGGGTTTATTCGGAAGAGTTTCTTTAGCCTCAATATTACAGAGGATTTTTGGTAAAAAGCATGCAAAAATTGGTATTTATGGTCCACCAAATGTTGGAAAAACAACATTAGCAAATCGTATATTGCGTGATTGGACCGGTGATATAATGGGAAGTGTTTCAGAAATACCTCATGAAACACGAAGAGCAAAATGGAAAAAAAATGTAAAGGTTGAAAATGGAAGTTCTTCACTTTTTATGGATATTGTTGATACACCTGGAGTTGCTACTAAAGTAGATTATAAAGAATTTATGAACACATGGGGTCTAACAAAAGATGAGGCAAAAAGAAGAGCAAAAGAAGCTACTGAAGGTGTTATTGAATCAATAAAATGGCTTGAAGATATTGATGGAGTATTACTTGTTATGGATTCAACGCAGGATCCCTTCACCCAAGTAAATGTAACAATTCTTGGAAATCTAGAAGCAAGAAATTTACCTGTTTTAATTGCTGCAAATAAAATAGATATGGAAGATTCAAGTCCTGCTACACTTAAATCAGCCTTTCCCCAACATCCTGTTATCCCAATAAGCGCACTGACTGGTTATAACTCAGATAATCTTTATACAACAATGGTCAGTCACTTTAGTAAAAAACGAAAGAAAAAAAGGAGGTGATTGATTGGCTAAAAAAGAAAAAGAGATTTCATTTAATTTAGTTTCACGTCACAAACTAGATGAACTAAATTCCTCAGAAAAATTACAATTTATTTTAAAAGAGGTAAAAAAAGGAAAGATACTGGTACTTGAGCATGGTCTTACTCCTTTTGAACAGGCAAATTTAATTGAAAATACCATGAAAGAAATCGAGGAGGATACATTCATCGGTGTTGAGATGGAAGGACTTGGTGAGGACAAACCAACTTTTTTTCAAAAATTATTTGGCCATTCGAAAAAGCCTAGAGTCACTCTCATAGGTCCAGCAAATTTATTAAAAACAATTCGCAAAGATAATGATATGATTCAAACAAAAATTATTCCTGGTAGAGGTGCAAATTAGAAATGCCTCATCAGTGCCTAAAGTGTGGAAAGGTATTTGAAGAGGGTTCCTCACAACTTTTAAAGGGATGTTCTAGTTGTAATGGAAATCGCTTTTTTTATACAAAGGAACCATTGGATGAAAAAGAAAGAAATATAATTACTGAGAAAGTTGGCAAAGATTTAAACTCAACAATTATTGAACTAATGGGTAATGAACTTGACCAAGTAGTTGATAAATCTGGAAATTGGTTAAAAATTAAACCAAAAGATGTTCGAAATGCAATGAAGAAGCATATAACAGAAAACAAAAACATTATTCCAGAAAGTAAAGAGGAAATTGATGTTGTAACTAATGAGAAATACAGAAAGAATACTCTTGAAAAAATTGAAGCAGAATCTGAAAAAAATGATACACCCGAAACTATTGATATCGAAAAACCTGGAAAATATAATATTGATATAAAAGGGCTTTTAGAAGAAGAACCAATTATTATTCAAAAAGATGGATCATATACAATCCATCTACCATCCATTTTTAAAATGATTGATAAAGATAAGAAGAAATAAAATAAAATTTTTTATAACTTCAGTCTCTTGTGGAGTTTTACTACTGCCTCAACTGCGTTTTTCGCTCTTTCAATTCTTTCTTCTGCCTGAAGTCTGGTCATACCAGGTCCAGAAATTCCCAGTCCAACTGGTTTATCATAATCTACAGCTAAGTCTGCTATTTTTCTTGATGCATGTTGAATTACTATATCATCATGCTCAGTTTCACCTTCAATTACAGCGCCTAAAGCAACAACAGCATCAATGTCTTTTCGCTGAAGCAATTTTTTTATTGCAAGACCCATATCAAAAACACCTGGAACCTTTACAGTATGAGTTATTTCTGCTCCTAAAAAATAGGCATGTTCTTTTGCTCTTTCTAGCATCACCATTGTTATATCATAATTGAATTCAGATACAACAGCTCCAATCTTTATTTTTTCTTCTTTTATCATTCTTTTATTCCCCCCTAATTTCTCAAGGGACCAACATCCTTATATCCTTCTCGCAGGCCTTTACCTGCATTTTTTGTAAGATTATCAGGATTAAATAATAAATCTAAAGCATTTAATGCATGTTCACGAGCTCGATGCAAGTTCTTTTTCATTTTTTGCTTCATCCTCATGAACAAAAATTTCAAGAATATGTTTATTGCACATTAGTTGTATTTGAATAAGTGCTGTACTTGCTTCATGAGCGCATTGTTTATCAATTGGTTTTGGACCAGGCATACCCAGAGCCATTATAATGTCACAATTGTTTTCCTCAAAAAGTTTTTTACATGCAACTGGTAAATCCTTTATCCCTGGAACAGTATATCTTATAATTTTCAAACCAGTTCGATTCGATTTCAACTCATCAATTGCTGCTTTTGCCATATCATATCGTGCAAAAGTTGTATCAGCAATGCCTATCTTCTTCATTACCTTCAATCCTTTCTATATTCTTTTGGAATTCATAAGCAGATATTATTTTACTTATTATTTTACGAGTTCCTTCAAGGTCACTGCCACCATTGTATTTCTCTAGTCTCACAATTTTTACGTTAATTTTTCTTTTTTTCAACTCTTTTTCAATCTTTATCTTATCATGTATTTGATCAAAACCCAAAGCGATTATATCAGGTTTAATTTCTTCAACAATTTCATAAATATCATCTTCATGACCAATATACGCCTCATCAACAATTTTTAATTCTTTAATTAGTTTAAGACGTATTTCTGCAGGATTTACTGGTTCATGTTTTAATCTTTTAACAGTTGTATCTGTTGCAACAACAACCACTAGTTTATCTCCTAATTTTTTTGCTTCTTTTAAATAGTAAATATGACCAAGATGTAGTATATCAAATGTTCCGGTTGCCATTACTTTAACCATTATTCCACGCTTTTACTATTTCACTACCCTCTAAAAATATAAGGTTATTATTTTTTGCATAACTTTTTACTTTTTCTTTTGATAAAGCCTTGCCATTATCACCCATAATTTCACAGCCACTACCAACAGGTGTTAATCCTGCCATTTTTATAATTGAAACTACAAGTTCAGTATGACCTTTTCTTTCTTTCAATAGGTTTTTTGCAGCAATACAGATTGGTACGTGACCAGGTGATCTAAACTCTTTTCCAAACATATTTATGGCTTCTCCATCATTTAAACTTTGAATATTTTTTGCTAGTTCTGCAAATTTTTTCATAGTTAAACTTCGATCATTGTCAGTTATACCTGTGAAGGTATTTCTATGATTTATATAAAGCGAAAATGAAGATTTTGCATCATAGGGGATATCATTTGGAACGAGTTTTTTTAATAATGGATATTTATTTTCAATATTGGAGTACATATCTGCTAGAAACGGAAGTTGTAATTTATTAGCAATTTCTTTTGATACCATTAAAAATATAAGTCCCCCGCCATCTTTTCTCATTGTTTTGATAGAATTAGGAGTAACAAATTCTGATGCTATTACCAAATCTGTTTCTGCCTCTCTTGAATCATCATCAAAAATCAAAATGAATTTGCCTTTTTGTAAATCTGATATTGCTTGTTTAATTTTATCTATAAACTCACCCAAATGTAAAATCACCCCTATTAAAATAAATTTTGGGTTACTACTCAGAAATTGGTGGACTAGTTCTTCCCTTACTCTGAGATGTTAAATACCTGGTTAAATATCCAGCTATACGATTTCTTAAAAGTTTGCTTTGAACATCGCATAGTTCTGCAACTTTTTCCTTATTGTGTTGAAAATTATCATGTTTAAATTGATTCGGATATTTTTTTGCCAAATCAATAGCGATGTTTTTTATAAAGGTCTGTCTAATATTACCCAGGGTATCACCATTTAAGATTTAGGAGCACGGAATATCTTTTTTCTATATATAAGCTTTGGCAGTAATAGAGTAAATATTAATAAAAAGTAATACATTTTACTATGGGATTAATCTTAAAATTAGGAGAGTTAGAAAAATGCCTGTGGAATTTGAAGAATATTTTGGAAATCCTATAATAGTAATAAAAAGAGATAAAAATGACAATTATCCATTTAGATTTGGCTTAAGAAAAGCTCAATTAATCCTTGAAAATATTGAAGGGATTAAAAAATTTGTAAAAGAAAAATCTGGTTAATTATTATTGATATCCTTAAATCTATAATGCAATTTTTAAAATATAATAGCTTTGAAGCTCAACAGTTTTAAATAATAGGATATTTATTGACAGATTTGGGGATATAAAAATAAAATCAAAAAAACCACCACTAAAAGTACTTGCAGATAAGAAAATCAATGATCTTGAGAGATATGCTCTTCAAAGCAACATTATGAGAAAATTAGGAGCAATGATATACAATTCTAATTCATATGGTTATATTTCTAAAAAAATTGATAAAATTCGAGATGATAAACTTCTTGAACAAATCAAAGAATACCCAGTTCCTGAACATGTAGCAATTATAATGGATGGAAATAGACGTTTTGCTAAAGAGTTTGGTTTAACCCCTGATTCAGGTCATTTATTTGGCAGAGATAAAATTGAAGACGTCCTTGAATGGTGTTTTGAGCTAAAAATTAAAAATCTAACAGTATATGCTTTTTCAACTGAGAATTTCGAAAGAGATATTGAAGAAGTAAAAACTCTAATGGATCTTTGTAAAAACGAATTAGATAGGGCTTTAACCGATTCCCGAATTCATAAGAATAAAGTTAAAATAAGAATTATTGGAAGGTTAGACTTACTACCAAATGACATATCCGAATCTGCTCAATATGTGATGGATGAAACTAAAGATTATGAAAATTATTCATTCAATATTGCTCTTGCTTATGGCGGTAGAGAAGAAATAATTCATGCAATTCAAGAAATTGCTAATGATGTTAAAGAGGGGAGACTGAAAATTGAAGAAATTCAAGAGCCAATAGTTTCAAAATATTTATATACAAATGGAATACCTGATCCAGATTTAATTCTAAGAACCTCTGGAGAAGAAAGAATATCTAACTTTTTATTATGGCAGATAGCATATTCTGAACTTTATTTTTCAGATGTGTACTGGCCAGCATTTCAAAAAAGAGATTTTCTTAAAGCCATTAGAACTTGTCAACAAAGAAAAAGAAGATATGGAAAATAAAATATTTTAATCTACATCATCAACATTTTCTGAATTTTCAATTTCATCTGCAATTTTTGCAAGTTTAGAAAATTGGCAATTGAAAAAATATAGAATCGCGCCAGTACCAAGTAATAAAATTGAAAAGGCAAGTACAGTATTAGGCACAGTAGTTTGTGAGAAGTCATAAATTTGTTTTGCTATACCTATACTATTCTCACCAATAATCAATGCACTTATTTTTATAAAGAGAAATATTAATAATAGAATAAATCCAAAAAATAAAGTTATCTTACAGAAAAAACCTGTTTTGAAATCATCTTGAGTTGAAAAATTTCTTTTTTTTAACATTTAAATCTATTAATATTTTAATTTGAAGTATTAGAAAGGCTAAGTGCATTTTGGACTTTACTTTGTAGTTCATTTAATTTTTCTTTTGTACTTCCTTCTTGTTTTTCAAGAGAATTTTTTCTTAATTCTAAAGATTCCTTATTTGATTTTAATTCTTTTGTTACTTCATTTTTACCTTTCATTTTTATAAGGATTGCTCCAACACTTTTATATATTGGAGTTTTTTCCTCGGTTTTTTCTAATTCTTCTAATGCTTCTTCAATTTCTTTAAGTCTAAGTTCAACCTGCTGACGTTGTTGTAAAATCATTTGAAGTTGCATTCTCATTTGTTGTAATCGATTAATTTGATCCTGTAATTGCTTAGACATCTCTTCTTCTGCCATATTATTAAGCTCCTTTTTTTGGGGTAAATAGTTATTTCCCTATTAAAAGTATTGAACAAATAATTCAATCATATTTTTTATTTTAAATAAAATTAAGTTTGTAAATTTTAAATTTTTATTACATTGATTTAGCAAAAAATAAAATAAACAATACAAAAGGTTGATTTATTTAAGAACTAATTAATATAATTAAAAATGTAATATAAATTATAATAGAAAATATTATATAGAAAGATTCAAATATAGTAGGATACTAAATATTATTTTCTTTGGGGGATAAAATATGAAGAAGAACGATAAGCTTATCGTTATTACAGGAGTAATTATATTAATTTTAGCCGCAATAGGTATTTATTATTGGGTTCCTGACGAAGCAGGTGTAGGCGCTGCAAAGGTGAATAATTTTATGAATGTAACTGGGGCATTAAAGGATAATCCAGATGCTATTACTGTATCTGATAGCTCCCCTTTTTATCCGCTTATTGCAACACCTTTAGCTGTTAATTACGATGACGAAGGTGAACAAGCAGTTAAACCTCTTTATGTAATGAATTTTGAAAATCCTTCTCGCGCAATTCTTAGAGTTCAAGACCAATTAAATGGAGGTAAACAATGTGAAATTATTGGAATGAATGAGACTGCTAAAGAAGCATCTATTAGAATTGCTAAACAGTATTGGGATAAGAGTGACGCAGTATTGATTATTGAAGATACTGAATCTGGATATAACATAGGATTATTAGCAACTCCTTTAGCTTCCTATATGAGAATTCCTATAATTGTTACTGATGAAATAGATAATGATGTGTCAGAAGTTCTTACAAATCTTGAAGTAAAGAAGACGATTGTTTGTGGGGAAAATATTCAAGGTTATGGTGATGTATTAAAATTTAATGATGTTGATGAAGTAGTAGATGCGTCAATTGATATTATTGAACAAAAGCTAGGGGAAAGAATAGAATATATTACTATCGCAAATCCAGTTGATGCTTGGCCACCTGAAGTTATCGATAGTGTAGAATATAATTTAGGCCCAGTAACTGCTAAAACCAGTGCAACTTCTGAAATTGTAAAATCTTTAATAGGTGGCGGAGCAAATGGAAAAATCGTTGGAGAGTTTACAATTCCCAAGAATTATACTTATGCACTTGTTAAATTCACAGGTATCAATCTAAATACTGAAGATATAGAATTATTAGGAGATAATGTTGTATTCAATGTCGGTATAAAAGACGAGGAGATGCCTAGAGGATTACAAAAATTTGAGATATATGGTGGAAGTACAAATGGTGGTGGCATACCGATAAGAGATGCTAATGGTAATATAATTGAAGATAGAACTTATCTTGAGGTTGTTTTATATGATAGAGGTGGAGCAACTTATGAAGTTAAGGGAACTGGTACATGGTTAGCAAGTGATACTGGTGATATTAAGGCAAACGTAGTAATTGAAAAACTAAGTGACCCTGTTTATTCTGTAATGAAAAAACTCTCATCAATAGCGCCCTATTTGACAGCTTATCACAAGGGTTTAATATTTGCAAAACCAGAATTTGCATTTACAGCTGATGATGATGTTTTACATAATGGTTGGCCTTCACCCGGTTATTGGGTTCCACGTAGAAATGTTAATATTGTTGGTCCATCAAATGATCATGTTTTTGAAATTCATGATCAAATAAATGATTTACTTGCTAAACTTGCAGATATTGAACTTGAAGAGGGTTTTGACTTAAAAGAACTAACAGAATATTACAAAGAAAATCCTGTTTATATAGCTCTGTGTGGAGGCACCGTAGGAATACCTCAGTTTATTTATGACAATGGGATTGAACCAGTAAACGAAGATCACCTGGGATACTTTGGAATTGGATGTATGAGTGATTTTATTTATGGAAATATTGACCCAGTAAGAAACTGGCGTGGCAATGTAATGGATGAGTATAGTGAATATCGAGAAGAAGAAAGATATCCTTATCAAGAAAATATAGTTGGTAGAATTACTGGGTGGGATGTCCAGGATGCAAATTCCTTGATTTTAAGATCCATTTTTTATAATGATATTATTGAGGATATGAATGAATGGAAAAATAATGCAGTAGTTCTAACTGGTGGAGGAAGTGATTTCCAAAAACCTCCCATTAAATATAGATTATTTGGTGAGATTCTTGGTCTAACAAGGCGTGGTGAGCCATTGAAGATGTGGACAGGCGCATCGACATTAACAGGTTTAACAATGCAAAAAAATCTACAGGATCTAGGATTTGATACAGAAATATATACAGAAAACGAAGCAATTCTTAAGGGTTTCAGTAATGAAGCAATTAATAAATTAAAGAAAGCCAACCTTTTGAACCGATTATTGTTATCAAAAAGACAGTTGAAAAACACATTAGGAGAAGATATTTGCAAAGGTGAGGAATATCAGGAAGCCGCTAATTTCATTTTGGCTAATGCTCATGGTAACCAGCATTATATGGTCATGGGAGATGTAGGTGTTTATAAACTTGGGCTTGGGCTTCCAAATGGACTTCTAAGTAAATTCTTACAAAGGTTTTTAGCACCAATAATGGGGCTTGGACCTGGTATTTCTTATAACGATTTTGGTGCATATAGCACTCGAAATGTTGAATATCTTGATCTTGGACCTTCTACTCTATGGATGGAAAGCTGTATAGTTGGAGAAATTGGTGGTGTGTATCCAGAACAAGGAATATCTCAGGCATATGTTCATGCAGGTTGTGCAACTGTTATTGCTGCACCAACTTGCTCAAATATTGCAGGTGGCTATGTCGAACCAAAAAACAGACAATATGACATACCAGGAACAACACTGATTAGGTATTTAAGAGCAAAAAGAGATTTGGAAAAAAGAGGGGTTTACCCAGAGCAACACTTCGGTTTTAAATTTTATTCCAATATGTTAGAAGCATTAAATAAGGAAGAAGGAACAAGCATAGGTTTTGCATTCAGAGAAGCAAGAAACAATTACTTTGATGAAAATGAGATAAACTGGAAAGTATGGTGGTCACCACCACTTGTAATTACTGGAGACCAAGAAACAGATGCAGATATATATGAACAGATGGCAGAACAAGCATCAGGTTATCTACCGCGTATGGATAATAAGTTTTTATCATTCTATGAGTATACAATTTATGGAGATCCAGCGTTTACTCCTTATGTACCAAACCAAGCTTGATAAAAAAAATTCTTCTTTCTTTTTATTATTCTAAATTATTTTCTGAATTTTCGTCTTCAATTATTTTTGCAACAGATGCTACTTTATCTTGTTTATTTAGCTTCATAATTGTAACACCCATTGTATTTCTACCTTGTATTCTTATATCTTTCACCGGAACTCTTACCATCATACCGTCCATACTTGTAAGCATTATATCATCTTCATCAACAACTTCTCTCACCCAGATTACTTTTCCGTTCCTTTCGTTTGTAATAATTGTTCTAACGCCTTTACTACCTCTATGTGTCTTTCTATATTCTTGAATAGGTGAGCGTTTACCATAGCCATTTTCAGTAATTGTAATAAGATTTCCTTCTTCACCAACTATTTCCATTGAAACGACTTTATCATCTTTAGCAAGTCTTATTCCTATTACGCCTCTTGCAACACGTCCCATTGGTCTTACTTCTTTTTCATCGAATCTACATGCCTGACCTTTTGCTGTTGCTATCATTACAGTTTGTTTTCCATCAGAAAGTTTGGTATTTATCAGCTCATCGTCCTCATCAAGTTTAATTGCGCGAATTCCATTGACTCTAACATTACTATAAGCTGAAAGAACAGTCTTTTTAATTATCCCTTTTTTAGTAACAAAAACAAGAAAATGCGCATCATCAAACTCGTGAATTGGAATTGCTGTTTCAACATATTCGTTTTCCTCAAGTCTTGGTAAGAGATTAATAATTGCTTTGCCCTTTGCATGTCTTGTACCTTCAGGAATTTTATATCCCTTTAACCAAAATGCTTTTCCATGATTTGTGAAAAACATAATATAGTCATGTGTTGAAGTGATAAATGAGTCAACAACAACATCTTCCTCCTTTGTCTGCATACCCTTTAATCCCTTTCCTCCACGATGTTGTGTTCTGTAAGTTTCACATGGTATTCTCTTTATATATCCGCTATCAGTAATTGTAATAACAACATCTTGAACAGGGATTAAATCTTCAACTTCAATATCTATTTCACCTTCAACAATTTCAGTTCGACGTTTGTCACCAAACTGCTCTTTAATTTCCAAAAGTTCATTTTTTATAACATCAAGTATGTTTTGTTTATCACTCAGTAAAATTTCCAGTTTTTCGATAAGATTTTTAGTTTCATTGTAATCTTTTTCAACACCTTCAATTTCCATACCTGTCAATTTCTGCAGACGCATATCAAGAATTGCCTTTGCTTGCTTTTCAGAAAAATCAAATCTTTTCATTAGATTATCTTTTGCTTCATCAACCTGTTTGCTCTTACGGATAATCCTGATTACCTCATCAATATTTTTTAAGGCAATAATTAAACCTTCTAGAATGTGTATCTTTTCCTTTGCCTTATTTAGCTCATAGGTTGTCCGGTGAGTTATAACCTCAACTCGGTAGTTGATGTAATGCTCAAGAATTTCCTTTAAAGCAAGAATCTTAGGTTCACTATCAACAATAGCAAGATTTAAAATCCCAAATGTTGTCTGAAGATCAGTATGCTCATAAAGCTGATTTATAACCACATCTTCTATTGCATCACGTCTTAATTCAATAACAATACGCATGCCGTTTCTGTCGCTTTCATCTCTAAGATCGGTTATTCCTTCAATTTTTTTGTTTTTAACAAGCTCAGCAATGTTTTTGAGAAGTTTAGACTTATTAACCTGGTAAGGAAGTTCAGTAACAATTATTTTTTTCTTGTCTTTTTCTTTTCCTTCTACTTCAATTCTTGCACGAACTCTAACAAGTCCTTTACCTTCAGAATAAGCACTAAGGATCCCTCCTTTCCCATAGATAATTCCACCTGTAGGAAAATCAGGACCTTGTATTGTTTCCATCAAATCAGCTGTTGTCATCTCGGGATTTTCAATAAGTTGTATTGTACCATCAATTACTTCTGATAAATTATGAGGTGCCATATTTGTTGCCATTCCAACTGCAATTCCTGAAGACCCATTTATCAAAAGATTCGGTAGTTTAGCAGGTAGCATTAAAGGCTCTTTTAGCGAGCCATCAAAATTTTCTGTCCAATCAACTGTTTCTTTGTCTATATCTTGAATCATAAGCTTTGCTATTTTTGCAAGTCTTGTTTCAGTGTAGCGCATAGCAGCAGCAGAGTCCCCATCTATAGATCCATAATTGCCTTGACCATCCACAAGTGGATAACGAAGTGAGAAATCCTGAGCCATACGAACCATTGAGTCATAAACAGCTTGATCACCATGAGGATGGTATTTCCCAAGAACTTCACCCACTACTCTCGCTGATTTTTTATAGGGTTTATCATGTGTAAGCCCCATATCATTCATTGCGTACAATATTCTTCTATGAACTGGTTTCAAGCCATCCCTTACATCTGGAAGAGCACGGCTCATAATTACACTCATTGAGTAATCAATAAAAGCACGTTTCATTTCGGTTTCAATAGCACGAATAAATTCCCTTTTTTCTGATTCTTCAGCCAAAAAATCACCTATATATCAAGATTTACTACATCCCTAGCATGCGTCTCAATAAATTCTCTTCTTGGTTCTACATTTTCCCCCATAAGAATAGTAAAAAGCTCATCTGCATCAACAGCATCATCAACTGTAACTTTTGCCATTAATCTATTTTCAGGATCCATTGTAGTTTCCCATAATTGATTAGGATTCATCTCACCTAATCCTTTATAGCGTTGGATGCCTATACCAATTTTACCTAATTCATTTATTTTTTCTTGTTTTTCTCTTTCTGTATACACATATTCAATATGTTTTCCTTTGCTTATTTTATAAAGAGGTGGATTTGCAATATACAAATAACCTTCTTCAATAAGAGGTCTCATATAACGGAAGAAAAATGTAAGAAGAAGAGTTCTAATATGCTCTCCATCAACATCAGCATCAGTCATTAGAATTATTTTATGATATCTAGTACCTTCAATGTTGAATTCTTCTCCAATTCCAGTACCAATAGCAGTAATTAGAGCAAGAATCTCATTGTTTTTTAGAATCTTATCCATTCTAGCTTTTTCAACATTAAGAATCTTACCTCTTAAAGGTAAAATTGCCTGAAATTCTCTATCCCGTCCTTGCTTCGCTGAGCCGCCGGCGCTATCGCCTTCCACAATATACAATTCTGCTTTAGTTGGATCAGTACAAGAACAATCTGCAAGTTTCCCGGGAAGAGCTGTTGATTCAAGTAAGCCTTTTCTACGAGTTAGTTCTCTTGCTTTTCTTGCAGCTTCTCTTGCGCGACTTGCATTAAGAGCTTTATCAATAATTATTCTTGCAACAGTAGGAGTTTCTTCAAAAAATTCACTTAGCTTCTCATTTGTGAGACTTTCAACGATTCCTCTAACCTCAGAATTTCCAAGCTTTGTTTTTGTTTGCCCTTCAAACTGAGGTTGTCTAACTTTACAAGAAATTACAGTAGTAATTCCCTCTCTACAATCCTCTCCACTTAAAGCGAAATTTTCATTATCAAATAAATTATTTTTCTTACCATAATCATTTAAAACCCTTGTAAGTGCACCTTTGAATCCTGATAGATGTGTCCCACCTTCATGAGTGTTAATATTATTTGCAAAAGTAAAGATATTTTCAGTATATCCATCTGTATATTGAATTGCGATTTCAACCTCAACATCCTCTTTTTCTGCCTTTAAATAAATAGGAGTTGGATAAAGAGGTGTTTTATTTCGATTAATATGTTGAACAAATTCACTAATTCCCCCATCATATTTAAATGTTTGATTTTTCCCTGAGCGATCATCTGATATTTCAATTTCCAATCCTGCATTTAAAAATGCAAGTTCTTTTAATCTAGTTGAAACAGTTTCATAATTAATGTCTACTGTTTCAAATATATCAGGATCTGGTAAAAAGGTTATAGAAGTTCCATTTGAATCTGATTTTCCAATATTTTTAATTTCATCAACAGTAAATCCATGATCATATTTTTGAAAATATTCATCTCCCTTTCTTCTAACTTTAACTTCAAGCCATTTTGAAAGAGCATTTACAACAGATACTCCAACACCATGCAGACCACCAGATACCTTATAGGCTTTTTTATCAAATTTTCCTCCAGCATGAAGTGTAGTCATAACAAGTTCTAAACCTGACTTTTTATATTTTTTATGTGTTGATACAGGGATGCCTCTCCCATTATCAATAACAGTAACAGAGCCATCTTTATTCAATAAAACTCGGATTGTATTACAAAATCCAGCTAAAGCTTCATCTATTGAGTTATCAACTACCTCATATACAAGGTGATGAAGACCTCTCTCATCTGTACTACCAATATACATTGCTGGGTTTTTCTTAACAGCTGCTAGACCTTCCAATACCTGAATTGAGTCGGTATCATAATCTATATTTTCTTTAATATTTTCTTGGCTCATCATCTTTCACAACAGATTTAGTATTTAGGCTAATTTAGTTAATTTTTTCAGGAATTTTTTCATCCCATCAGAATGACGTTTTTTCCTCTTTTTCATATGGAGTAGAGGCTAATAAATGTTACTATGAAAATATGCTATTTAATTGCTTTAATTTTAAAAAAAGTGTTAAAAATGAAGCTAAATATTACATTCAAGATAAATAGGTGTTAAAAAATGAGGAAAAAAAAAATTTTTAATTTTTTGAAACATAGCGGTTTTTTTATTGTTTTTTTAACTATTATATTATCTTTAGCTGGTTTAACAATATGTGGTCAGGGTTTAGAAGAAACATATGCTCCTATTTTTTATTTTGAAGCTGAAGAAACATGTTATCCTGTGGATGCTTCATATCATCTTGATAATTCACAATTAAAATGTATTGAGGAGCTATTGGAAGGAACATGCTTTTATGACAATATTTATGGTACTATCAAGGATGATGGCGTAATAAAGCATTATGAAAGTGTAATGAATAGTTATGATTACACTGTTTATTATCGAACATATGAAGATTTTTCAACCGGTGCAACTGTTATTCAATATTGGATGTTTTATGCATTTAACAAAGGTGAATTAAATCAGCATGAAGGAGATTGGGAGATGGTTCAAGTTGTAATTTATGATAATGAGCCATCTTGGGTTGGATATAGTCAGCATCATTTAGGTCAGAAAGCATCTTGGTCAAATGTTGAAAGAGAAGGAAATCATATCAAGGTTTATGTTGCTCGTGGTAGTCATGCAAATTATCTTAGAGGTTATTCAGGAAAACTAGGAATTGCTAGCGATATTGTTGGAGCAAATGGAAAGATTCTGAATTATGATGATTATATATTAGATACACTAGAAGACAAGGATTGGATTGATTTCTCAGGAAGATGGGGTGAGGTGGCTGAAACTGAAGCAGAGGCAATTGAGGCGTCAATTTTAGGTCAAGCTGGCCCTGAAGGTCCAAAATATAGAGAAGATGGAGAAATGTGGGACTATCCAATTGAATGGGGCAGTAGTCTTTTTGAATCAAATGATATGCTTTTTACCTTAGAGTGGTTTTTATATAATTTTGTTTTGATTTTTGTTCTTATTTCTCTTGCAATAATTGCTCTGTTAGCTTATCGAATTTATAGAAATCACAAGAAATATGGTCTTGGACCAAGACTTGTCTCAATGCTATATATAAATGGTATTAACTTACATAGCATTGGTAATATTCTTTGTATAATCGGAATTATTATTGCAATTTTTGGATTATTTAACCCATGGTATGTGATTTCTTATGGAGTATCTGGTGAGGGGATTACAGACACATTTCAAACTGGGAGAATGGTTGATTTATTGAAATTTGATGGTATAAATGGCCTTCAGATAACAATACCTGGTACAGGTGGTCCAATTCCAATGGGCTCATTTGTACTTCCATTTTCATTGTTTATTGCAATTGGTCTTATTTTTCTTATAATTGCTACAATTGGTATCCCTCTAAGTAAAAAGTTAGGTAAAAAATATATTTGGAGAGGTATCAGACTGATTATTCCATTTATACTAATTTTAATTGCTATTATGGTAATGGGATCTGTTATTCCAACTTCAACTGTTGAAGCTGGTACCGGAACTAATTATGCAGAAGAAATATTGAGTTCAATTTCAGCATCTCCATTTGGTGGGCAATCAACTACTTATGTGTCATTAGAAGGTATAAATGGTCAAGTGGATGTTGAATGGGGACTAGGTTTAGGTGGTTGGCTACTATTGATCGCTGGTATTGTAATAATTATTGCAGGAGTACTAGAATTATTATCAAAAACTCAATTTTTTACAACAAAAATTCCAGTAAAAGGTAAAGTGAAAAAATATCTGCAGGTTCCTCCAACTCAACAAGCTGAAAATCAAACATCTAAAAAATCTACAAAACAGTCAAAACAAGATAAAGATAAATCAATTTATTGTACAGAATGTGGTGGACAATTAGAGGAGAATGCAACCTTTTGTATTAAATGTGGTAAAAAGGTTGATAAGTAAATTTCAGTAAATTCTAATACAAGTCTTTACATATCAAAAAAGGGATTTATGCTTATTAATGCAGATTTACATATTCATTCCCGTTTTTCTGGTGCAACAAGTAAAAAAATGAATATTAAAACCATTTCATTAGAAGCTCCCAGAAAGGGCGTTGATGTAGTTGCAACTGGTGATTGTCTTCACAGTGGGTGGATGAAAGAAATTAGGGAGTGTAATGTTATAGATGAAGGTACTTTTGAACTGAATGGAACACGTTTTATTTTAAGTACAGAAATTGAGGATAATAAAAGAGTGCATCATCTATGCTATTTTCCTTGTATATCAGCTGTTTGGGACTTTAAAGAAAGAATAAAATCTAAATCTAAAAATTTGGAAACTGATGGTCGTCCAAATGTTAATATGAATGGTGAGGAAATTGCTAGTATTGCTAAAGATTTAAACATACTAATTGGTCCTGCGCATGCCTTTACCCCTTGGACGGCAATATATGCATATTATAACTCATTAAAGGATTGTTATGGTGATATGTCAGATTATATTTCATTTATTGAACTTGGGCTTTCTGCAGATACAAATTTTGCTGATAGAATAAAGGAATTACACAGACTTACATTTTTAACGAATTCTGATTGTCATAGTTCTCATCCAGTTAGACTTGCAAGAGAATTTAATAGATTTGAACTTAAAGCTGCAAATTTTAAGGAAATAAGTAAAGCAATATTAAGAGAAGGAGGAAATAAACCTGTATTAAATGTTGGTTTACCACCTCAAGAAGGAAAATATCATGAATCTGCTTGTATATCCTGCCATATTCATTATAATCTAGAAGAGGCAAAACGTAGACATTGGAAATGTAGTTGCGGTAAACGTATAAAAAAAGGTGTTAAGGATAAAATAAATGAAAAAGCTGATTTTATAGAACCTCAACACCCATCTCATAGACCAAATTATATACATTTAATTCCACTTACAGAAATTATTGCAAAAGCAATTGGACAAAGGACACCTTTTACTCAAACTGTAAGTAAAAGATGGAATGAATTAATTTCTGAATTTGACAGTGAAATAAAAGTTTTAATTGATATAGATATAATTGAGATTTCAAGAGTAACTGTTCCTGCTATTACAGAAGCAATACAAGCTTTTCGAGATAAAAAAGTTATAATAAAACCTGGTGGTGGAGGACAATATGGAAGTATTGAACTTCCAAGAGTAGAAGAGGATTATGTAAATTTTAATTTAGGACCAAAGGATAAACAAACAAATTTACTTGAATATGCTTGGTGATTTTTTGAATTATGAACTAGCTGAGAAAAAAATTAAAAAAATTATATCTGATAGTTCAAAAATTCTTGAGGATGTTGTTGATTTTCTATATAAGAATTTTAAGAATTATTCCTGGATTGGTATTTATATTGTTGAAAATAATGATTTAGTTTTAGGTCCTTGGAGAGGAAAACAAGCAAC
>LSSG01000043.1 GCA_001595915.1 Thermoplasmatales archaeon SG8-52-3 | reverse complement strand
AAAAGGAAATTATTAATTCCTACGAAAAACACAATCGTAATATTGTAACCAAACCTAGACAGGCAGGTGTATCTACAACAACGGCAGCATACATCGCAGTTAAATGTGCATTTGGTGATCCTGATAATCCACACAAAGTTCTAATACTTGCGAATAAACAGACTTTAGCACAAGAATTCTTAAAGAAAGTAAAAGATTTTTTAGATCAAATACCTTATTGGGTATGGGGTTTGAATGAAAGTACTGATTATTTAGAAGTTAATTCCAAAGGACATTTAAAATTAAAGAACAATAATTGTGAAATTAGAGCCTTAGCAACATCAAAGGATGCATTGAGGGGTTTTACACCTACTTTTTTAGTTATGGATGAGGCGGCGTTTATAGATAATGGTGCTGAGGTATTTGGTGCTGCATTAGCATCTTTGGGTACTGGTGGTAAGGTTTCTCTTATATCTTGTGTAACTGAAGATACTTTTATTTTTACTGATAAAGGTTTGAGACAAATTTCTGATTTTATAAATTATGAAAAACCTGATAACCCAAATGAAGGGTACTATGTAGATGATTATTCAATACTTGGAAAAGGTGGTGTTAGAAAATCTAATATTATAGTTAATAATGGTATGCAGGATACTATTAAGATTTCTACAACTAATAGTTTTTTAGAAGGGACATTAACACATAAAGTATGGGCGTATAAGAATGAGTCTAAAACTTATGAATGGACACCTATGGGTGAATTAAAAATTGGAGATTATGTAAATATTCAATACGGATATGAAATTTTTGGTGATGATGATGAAATTAATCACAATTATATCTTTAATAATAAAGAAAAAAAACCTAATAAAATATATAATAAAATAGACACCAATTTAAGTTATTTAATTGGTTTATACCTTTCAGAAGGTTGTTGTTATAAAAAATATAATAAGAATGGTAGTTTAGTTGGTGTAAATATAACTATAACATGTGGTGATTATATTGGAGATAAAATCAGAAAAGCTGGTTTTAATTATAGTTGTACTGATGGTTTACACTACACTATATCTTCTAAATATTTAGGTTCTTTATTAGAAAAATTGGGGTTAGATTTAACACTTAAAGCTAAAGAAAAATTTATACCTAATAAATTGTTATCATTATCTAAAGAAAATACTTCTGCAATGATAAGAGGTTTTATGGATGGTGACGGGTATTCTGATAGTGTTAGAGGTAGAATAGGTTTAAACATATCATCTAAAAAGATGTGTTTACAAATAAGACAAATTTTAATGAATTATGGTATTTTAACTGATTATCAAGAAGGTGTCAATATGGGGACTGATTTAATACCAGTAGAAAGTAAGTATTATAGATTATCGGCTTCATCATTAAATGCTTTTAAATATTATGAAAAAATAGGGTTTAACTTTGAAAGAAAACAATGTAAAAGAGTATCATTAAAAAAGGTTAATATTAATAATAGATACAGAATAATACCTAATGGTAAAAAAATTATAAGAGGTATTATAGATGATAATAATTTAGTTAGAAAATTTAGGGGCAGTGGATTAAATTTAAATTCACTTAGAGTTAGAAAAATAAATAAAACTACTAATTTATCTAGTAATATTTTTTATAATTTTATAGACTACATTAAAAATAATTTAAATGTTGATTTATCTAAATATAATATAGATAAAATTTTATTAGAAAATGGAAAATGGGTAAATATAACTAATATAGAAAAATCTAAAAATAAAACTTATGACTTCTCATTACCAAATAATGATGATTTTTGGTGTAGAAAAAAGGATAATAATTTCAATATAGTTGAAATGAAATGGTTTCAAGATATAAGATATAATAGAGGTTTATATTGGAAAAAAGAAGATGAAGAAGATATAAAATGTGAAACAATTGGTAGAAAGAAATTAAGGTGGGAATATAATGGTAAAATTTATGAGACAGATGAGAGTACCATAGAATACTATAGTGTGATGATTGATGATGGCTGGAAACCCTTATCTCCTTGGTATGAAGAGATGGCGGCAGATATGGGAGATCCAAAGAAAATTGCACAGGAATTAGATGTATCCTTTATTGGTTCAGGTGGTAATGTTATTGACGATGAATATATAACTTATCACGAAACAAACAATGTTATTGAACCAGAATACTACGCTGAAGTTGAAAAATCAATGTGGATATGGAAAAAACCTGAAGAGGGACATAAATACATTATGGGTGTTGATGTAAGTAGAGGTGATGGAAAAGATAGTTCTACAATAGTTATATTAGATTTTGAAAATTTAGAACAAGTTGCGGAATTTAAATTTAAATTACCACCAGACATATTGGCAGAAATTGTATATAAGTATGGTAATCTATATAATGCATATACTGTGGTTGATATAACGGGTGGTATGGGTGTTTCAACTGTTTTGAAACTGTTAGAGATGGATTATAAACATTTACACTATGACGACCCTAAGAGTAGAAAACTAAGTGAGAAATACGCAAAAAAAGTTTATAAACAAGGTGATAAAGTTCCTGGATTTAATGTTGGTAACACAAGATTACAAATGGTTTCTGAACTAGAAGAACATATAAGAGAGAACAAAACTATTATACGTTCACAAAGGATGATATCAGAACTTAGAACATTTGTTTATAGAAATGGTAGACCCGATCATATGGATGGTTATCATGATGATATTATTATGGCGTATGCAATGCCAATATTCATTGTACAAACATCATTTAAAAAATTGGAACAAGTAGAAAAACAAACTAAGGCAATGTTAGATAGTTGGGTAAACACATCAAATAAAAATAGTACACCTGTTTCTAATAACAATTATACCAACCCATTTTTCGTTAATTCACCTACAGAGAATCCAAAACAAAATAATAATAATAATGGTGATTATAATTGGTTATTTGGGTTATAATAACATTTAGTTTTTTCAGATATTTATTATAATATACATAAATAAATAATTAAAATGGCGAGAAAAACGATATTCCAACAATTAAATGATTTATTCGGTCCTGAAATAAAACAACAACAAAATAAATCATCATATTCTTTAAATGATAAAGAACTATTAAAAACTAAATCAAAAGAAGAATATGAATATGAAAAACTACAAAGACAACAAGATAAATATTTGTCTAATATGTGGACAAAGGTTGATAATGAAATTTATCAACATTCTGTTTATTATGAAACTACAAGACTAGCCTCTTACGCAGATTTTGAGGGTATGGAGTTTTTTCCAGAGATTGCTGCGGCACTAGATATAATGATGGAAGAGTCTACTACACTAAGTCCTGAGAATAAGGTGATAAATATATTTTCTGAAAGTAAAAGGGTAAGAAGAATATTGGAAGATTTATTTTTTAATAGATTAGACATTCATACTACCCTACCTATGTGGACTAGAAACACTTGTAAATATGGTGATAACTTTGTTTTCCTTAATATTGATAGTAGTGAAGGTGTAATGGGTGCAAAACAATTACCAAACATTGAAATTAGTAGAAAAGAAAATGAAGGATTTGGTGAAAACTCATCTAACGCAGAAACAGATAAATTTAACCCTGTTAAATTTGTATGGGGACAAAGAGATATTGAATTTAATGCTTGGCAAATTGCACATTTTAGATTATTAGGTGATGACAGAAGATTACCTTATGGTACATCAATGTTAGAAAAGGCAAGACGTATATGGAAACAATTATTATTGTCAGAAGATGCAATGTTAATATATAGGGTAACTAGAGCACCAGAAAGAAGAATCTTTAAGATTTATGTTGGTAACATTGACGAACAGGATGTTCCATCTTATGTACAAAAGATTGCAAATAACTTTAAAAAGACACCTGTAATTGATCAGAACACAGGACAGATTGATACGAGATATAATCAAATGGCACAGGATCAAGATTATTTCATTCCCGTTAGAGATCCAAACGCACCTAGTCCTATAGACACATTGGCAGGTGCAACTAATTTATCTGAGATTGCGGATATACAATATTTACAGAAAAAATTATTTACTGCATTAAGAGTACCAAAACCATTTTTAGGTTTTGAAGAGGCGAATGGTGAAGGTAAAAATTTGGCGTTACAAGATATTAGATTTTCTAGGACTATTAATAGAATACAACAAACTATGTTGCAAGAATTGAATAAAATTGCAATTATACATTTATATATTTTAGGTTTGGAAGATGAGTTAGAAAATTTCACATTAACATTAAATAACCCATCTACACAAGCGGAAATGTTACAAGTTGAACAAACACAACAAAAAGTAACATTATATAAAGATGCGGTATCAGACGCAGGAAATGGTTTTGGTGCAATGTCTATGACTAGAGCCAAAAAAGAAATCTTAGGTATGTCTGAGGAAGATATTAGATTAGACTTAGAACAACAAAGATTAGAGAAAGCGGCAGCAGCAGAAATGGAACAAACCGCTGAGGTAATTAAGAAAACTGGTATCTTTGATAGAGTTGATAAATTGTATGGTGATTTTGACACATTAGTAGGTGGAACAGAAGCAGGTGGTGAAGAGGGTACAGATGATACAGGTGAAGAGGGTACAGATGATACTGGTGGTGGATTTGATTTCGGTGGTGGTGAAGAAGGTGGACCTGAACCAACAGAAGAATCTATTAATAAAAAAGAAAACCTTTTATTAGAACACAATAAAAAATTATACGAAAGTAAGGTTAAAAAGTATCAAAACATATATCTAAAAAGGTTAACTGAAAGTTTAGATAAAAACAAAAACGTATACGATTTAGATAATGTAGAAGACAACACAAATAAGTTAAATAAAAAAATAGAGGACATTACTAAAGAAATTGATGATTTAATCAAGTAATGATATATTTATAATAAAAACTATTATGGAAAAATTTGGTAATATAAAAGATACATTCAATAAAATCATTTTTGAATCTGTTATTAACAAAGATGAAAAAAGTAAAAAGATTTTCTCAAAATATGTTAAAAAACTAAATGAAAATGAAAATCTAACTAATCAATTTTTAATATATAAGAATCTTCAACATAAAACTTTTGAAACAATAGATGAGGCAAAAGAATATGTAAAAGAAAATATATCATTATTAAAAGAATTAAATGAAAGTGATTTAAAAAGTGGTAATGAGTATTTACAACAATTATTAGAAAATAAAGAAATTGTGAAAACAAATGATTCTTTTTATAGTATGGTTGAGTATTTAGTAAAGACTAAAAAATCTCCTTCTAATATTGAAAAGATTAATGAAACAATTAATACTATATCTAGTAATATGTTGGTTAAAGAAGAAGTTGAAGAAACAAAATTTGATACTGTAGGTTTACCTTTGAGTGTTTTATCTGATTTGGCAGTTAATAAATTCAATACTAAATTTTCAGATTTAAATGAGTCAGAAAAAGATATCATAAAAACATTGTTAAATGGTTCTGATGATGATAAGTTGAATATCTATAAAAAGTTGAAATCGGAATGTATTGAATCTGTTAATGAGAAATTAACTGAAACAACAGATTTAGACCTTAAAGATAAATTGTTGAAAGTAAAAGATAAAATCTTGAATATGGCGTTTGATACTCATAATTCTAAAGAAGATATTATTAAATTACATCAACTGAAAAATTCCTTTTAATATTTAAAATATAAATAGTTTATTTTTTTTATAAAATGTTTTATTGTGAGTCATAATAATAATATTTAATAAAAACTAAAAAACATGTCAAAACATTTTAAAAATCTTAAAAAAATTAATAAAAGACAACTAGGTCTAAAGAGTTCTGATTTCGACACAGAAATAGAAGCTTTAGGTACTAGAAGAGACAGTTTAGCGAGTTTAATTTTTGAACAAAAACAATTAGTTGAAGGTGCAGAAATTTTATACGATACTGTTGAAGAATACCATTTAAAAAGTGCGGTAGATGATAACAAAGCAGTAAATGGTGTTGTATCCGAAAATTTAGATAGTGATACTGCAATTAGTATAATTTCTTCACTAGTTGTTAGTTTTTTCAAATCAACCACATCGAATAACACTAATTTTATTTCAAACGCGACTACATATGCAGAAAAATCTTTAGATTTATATGTTGATGAGTTGTTAACAAGTGGAAAATTAACTATATCAACTACATCAAGTGGTGGTGGTTCTGTGGCAACATTTTCTATAGGAGGTGGTGGCACTGAGGAAGGTGGTTCTGTTGTTAATATAGGTATTGGCAAGGTAGTTCCTAATCTTTTAACATCAATAATAGAATACGCTGAGTCGCTAGAGGCTACTGCAAATGAGGTAGTTGCTAATATTAATTCTAATTCAGATGTTGTAGCATTGGGTATTTCAGCAAAAATACTTTCTGTTTTCTTTTGGTACTAGTGGTGATTTAACTGTAATTGGTGGCGAAGTTACAGGAGGTGAAGTAGTAACAGTAATAAGTAAAGAAACAAAACAAGCGTTTAATAAGGCTGTAAGTTCATATATTTCAATATATGAAAAATTATACAAAGAATATTTGCCTTCTTTTATGGCATATGATTCTTCTTTGATATCAATTGATTTTAAAACATATTCTAAGGGAGATGGTGAATTATTAGAAAAATCAAGTGCGCTACTTGAAACTTTTACAAATTTTAATACACTAACTAAGGAACAAAAAATTACGCTAACAGAAGGGTTTAAAAAGTCTATTAGTAATGCTATATTGAACTTAAAAAACGAAGTCGGTGTATCTAATACTATATTGACTACTTATGGTTCAGTAAATTTAGAAAATGAAAAAACGCAACTTGAAGTTATAGGAAGCGAAAATGATAATATTGATGCGTTGATATTAAGGTATACTGATGAAAAAGATGCTATTGTTAGCACAACAGCAGCATCAGAACAAATATTGTCAAAAGTAGAAGCGTCTTTGGCTGATGTAGATACTACTTATATAACAACTAATAGCTTAGTTAATATTATATCCGCAGCTTCTGCGCATACTGAAGC
>LSSG01000042.1 GCA_001595915.1 Thermoplasmatales archaeon SG8-52-3 | reverse complement strand
AAAGGGGCAGGGCTTAGGTGTGTTAACAGATTATCTGTATTAACACTAAGAAACCCTGTGACGTAGGTCTTCGAGCGTTCAAATCGCTCCCCCTGCATCGGATTTATTTGCTAAGGAATTAGAATGAAGATTATTGCTTTTGCTGGTATGCCATGTTCAGGAAAAAGTGAAGCTGTGAAGATTGCAAAACAGTTAGATAATCCTGTAATTAGAATGGGCGATATGGTTTGGGAGGAAGTAAAAAATCGTGGTCTTGCTTTAGATGAAAAAAATGTTGGAGCAATTGCTGATCAGATGCGCAGAGACCATGGTATGGATATTTGGGCAAAAAGAACGATTGATAAAATTTTACAAAATAAAAAAAATAATTACATCATAATAGATGGTATTCGAAATATTGAAGAAATTGATGCTTTTAAAAATAAGCTTGGTAAAGATTTCATACTTATCGCTATAACAGCCTCTGATATAACAAGGCAGAAGAGATTTTTAAAACGAGGTCGAGAAGATGATAGTTCAGATATTCAAGATTTAAGAGATAGAGATAGAAGAGAGTTGAATTGGGGACTTGATACTGTTATTGCATCTGCTGATATTATTATACCAAATGATGATGGAATAAAAGAATTTAAAAAAGAGATAAAGGATTTATTATCAAGAATATAATTAAGATATAAACTAAGATTTTTTTATTTTAGTTTTTAAAATGTATAATGAAATTGATATTGCTATTAATATTTCAGGTGTGTCAATATATAACCTTACTGCATGCTCCCAGTTAAAAAATTGTGTTTCTTCCTGTTTAAAGACTGGCCAGGTTTCCCAATGTTGATTAAAATTTTCTTTTTCTTCAGGTATTTTTAAAATTATATAAAATCTAGCGCTACCAAAAGGAGCAATTATTTGCCATTTAGGTTCAATACTAATCCATGATAAACTTGGAATTAGTGTTTTATTTTCTCTTATTAAATCTTGTGTAGGATTATCTAGATACCATGAAATATTGATATTTTCATCATTATTGTTTGTGATAATAATCATTTTTGTAGTGTTTCCGTAAATAAAATTTTCATTCATAATAATTGATATTTCTCTTGGTTGAACATTGAAATTTGCTAAACAAGAAGATGTAAAAATTAATAGAAATGAAAAAAGTATTATTAAATAAGATTTTTTCATATGAACACTCATATTATAATTTTAATTACTTTTCTTATTATTGGATTCCGATAAGATTTTGTCTATTTTTGCTTCAATTTCATGTATATCTTTAATCTCTGTTGGTTCTTCTTTTGGAGGTTCTACTTTTTTTTCTTCTATGAAAATAGGTTCATTAAATTGATTCTCAAGTTGTTTTAGTTTTTCCATATAAACTTGCACGTCTTGTTGTATATGTTGTAATAGGGATTTTGTTTGGGTAATCATTTCCACTGTTTCTTTTTTCTTAGATAAAGGACCTTTTAAGTATTTTGTTACTATATCTGGTTTTTCAATCACTATAGGTTTTTGAGGTAATTTTATAATTTTTTGTTTTCTTATGTATGAATAGATAAGAACCGATATTGGAATTGATATGATTAAGATTATTAATATTAAGGTAGGAATCGGTAATAGTGGCTCTTCACCGTAAGCTGAGACTGACTCATTTGAAATAATATAGATATAGTCCCAAACCCCATCTCCATTTTGATCGATAAGATATTTATCATTTTGTTTTACAACAGCTGTTGTTGCTTTGGTTATTGGATTGTATAAGATATCAAAGACATTGTTTTGAGATGCATCGACAAGATAGTATGGTTGGCCATTGATAAAAATTCTTGTTATATCATTTTTATTTACTGGGTTTGAGCCAAGTGATGTTTCATCAATATCAGAAAGACCATCATTGTCATCATCGGTATCACCTAAGTATTTACCATCTGGGGAATCATTGTTTGGTATCCCATCATTATCTGTATCAGTTGGATAAATATTGATGTCTAAAGAATTAGTTCCATATGAACTTTCCATTTCATCGCTGTAACCATCATTATCATCATCAGTATCTACAGAATTTGGTATATGATCATTATCTGTATCTTCCGGATAATTACCTGGATTATTTGGATCAGTTCCATATAATTGTTCTTCCGAATCTGACCATCCATCACCATCAGTATCAATAATTGTTGTATCTATTGTAAATGTAAGACTTGAATAGTTACTTGTTTTATTGTCAAAACTTTTTGCTCGAACATAAAATGTATGCACTCCATCTGATAATATATCTATTGAGGTCCAACTTAAGACATTTCCAATTGATGTTTCTGGACTATTGTCAATTTTTACTAAGTAACCTTTAATACCTTCTATATAGATGGATTCGGTCCAAGAAAATGTTGGTGTATTATCTGATTTTGAAGTAACTATCAATAAATTACCTGGTGGTGATATAATATCTGGAAGAACAATTTGCATTAGTGGAAATCTGTCTATATTTCCTTCAGATATTGTATAAGGAGAGTCACCTATTCCATCCCCATTTTTATCTGCCCCTCTATACTTATCCCAATAATTACCTTGGGCTCCATTATCCCACGAATTATTATTTTCATCAATTGCATTGTTATCGTTCTTCCAGAAATTATTGAGATAAACAAAATTATCATTTGAATTAAGCCAAATCTTTATTGTCTGCAAATTAGAATAAATATTACATCTTGTTACTATATTTCTGTTTGAATCAAATCTTATGTCTATTGCATTTTCACAGTTAAATATATTGCAATTTTGTATCTGGTTATCGTCAGAATTAGTGATTATCAGAACACCATTTGCAAAGTCTTGCATGTCGCAATTCTTTACTATATTATAATTACCTGATATTTTGACACCTTGTTTACTATTATCAATTCCAATTAAATTACAATCAGATATTGTATTATATGAGGACCTAACATTGATAGCAACTCCCTTGAATTTTGTATTTATAATACAGTTTGTAATAGTACAACCAATACTTCCAGGTGGTATAGATATTGCAAATTCTCCAGTATTGATAATCTGAAGATTACTAATATCAACATAAGAGCTTGATAGAGTAAATGCAACATTTCCAGAGCTGTTTATTATTGTATTACTTGGATCTTCTCCAATTATCTCAATTTTTTGTTTAACATTTAGATCATGTTCATTATAAGTTCCTTTTTTAATTAGAATTATATCTGTAATATCAGCACTTTCAATTGCATTTTTAATACTGGTAAAGTCACCATTTCCGGTAATATCTACAATTATGGTTTCTTGGGTTACTGGTGGAATTGAAATAACAGTTGATGAAAGAGTTGCAGAAATGAACAGGAATATTGATATGAATAAGATTGATTGGACTCCTATTTTCCTATTCATTTTTCCCTCCCCTCCTTATCTTTCTTTTCGAATTTTTTGAGGAGTCCTTTCTCAGTTAGATAAATAAGTACAATATTTTTGACAACTTCTGCTTCAGAATTTCCTAAAATTCCAACTTGTTCTTTTATAATTTCCCTGATTGCGGGTGGAAAACCAACTGGAAATCTTTGACTTTTACCCATCCTTGTTATCTCGAGTGTGATTCATATATGATTCTTTTATTTATAAATATTGTGATTCATATATGATTCATATGTGAATCACTTAAGGAGAGATATTTTGTTTAAAAAATTGTCACTATTTTTAATTTAAATAAATCAAAATGTCTTAAAAAAAATTTATTGCTAAAATCAAATAAGTTTATTTTTTATTCTTGAAATAATAAATCGAACTCGTAGATTCCTTTTTCCTTTTTAAATATGATATTACAAAATAGATAATTGTTATTAAAAATAAGAAAATGAAGATGTAGTAATATTGGAATTCTTCGGTCTTACTTTTAGGAGTAACAATATAAAGTTTAACTGCAATCTCAAGCTCAAAGTTCATACCACTTCCACCAGGTCCAATAGGTATATCTGAATTAATTATTACTCCAGTTTCCCATTTTTCATTGTAAAATAATTCCTTTTTATAATCAGGTATGCTTATTATTATTTCAATTTCATCTGATGATTTTGGAGGGATATAGAGTCTATCTGGATTGGTAGTGATCCAAGAAGTATCTGGGAATGGAGAAAATCCCTTTGTTATAACTTTAGGAGCAGGATTTTCAATAACAGAGGTTACATTTACAGCATATGAATATGGATTGATAATCTGAATTGGATGTGTAATTTTTTCATCTTCATCAAACCACTTATTCATTTCAATAGTCAATTTTCCTGGCCATATTTTTATTCCAGCTTGAGCTAATATTGAAAAAGAAGATGCTAAAGTTAAAAATATCAGAAGTAAAACAATTGTTTTCTTCACCCATCTCTCCACATTGATATAAATATAGGTATAATTAATTTTTTCTACTTACGATTTTGAGTATCTTTTTAGAAAATAAATTGATATAAAATTGATTATTTATTTATAATTTATATTAACTTATAGAACCTCTAAAGTAAATTGTAGTTGTTTGCCAAGTATGATTAGTAGATATATTACCTAATAATAGACAAATATCAAAGGTTTTTGAGTCACTAGGATTTAAACCTTGATCAAATTCAATTGTATATGAACTATTTACATAATTTTCAAAATCAAGTCCTTCAATAAAAATTGCATATTCATCCATTCCTGGAGACACACCTGACTCATTTAAATCCATATCTCCCTCATCAGTTGATGCATTTGTTCTTATCTCAGTATCCATAGGAATGGTACCATTGTTGTAAAGTGTAAAAGTTCCACCTGTTGTGTTTGACCAAATGCCTGAAAAAACTTTACTAAAGTTATAAAATGAAAGATTTACATCAATATCAATGTCTCCGTCTGGATCAAAAGTAATAATTACAGTATCTTCAGTTGCAGCAAAAACTAAAGGTGTACTTGCTGCTAGCATAATAAATGCAACCAATATTGTAAATCCTATTTTTTTATCCTTTCTAAAACTCGAAAATAATATATTTTGGATTTCTCCTTTGTTTTTCCTCATGCATCCCCTCTCCATACACTCTTATCATGTTATTAACCTAGTAACTTTGATGTATGGAGCGGTTTAAATGCCTTTTTTGTAGATAGTTATGCAGAGACATATGCATAAGGTTCTTTATCTAATAATATATAAGAAAAATAAATTTTTAGGGTGGTTTTTTTATTTACTACTAAGTAAACAATTGCATATTTCTGAAATCGAGTACTATATCTATGATTGTGATCCTTCAAAGGATATGGTTGTAGTCTGCCAGCTATGGTTTGCAGAAAGATTTATCCCAATACGTAAGCATACATCAAAGGTTTTAGAGTCCTGAGGTAATAATACTGTATCAAAGTATGCATTATATGCGCTTTCCAGATAAAGTTCTGAGTCAAGACCTTCTATGAATATTGCATATTCATCCTGCTGTGGGGGAGTACCTGTTGCGTTTAAATCCATGTCTCCTTCATCAGTTGACGCATTGGTTTTAATTCTTGTATCCATTGCTACTGAACCATTATTATAAAGTGTGAATGTCCCACCTGTTGTGTTTGTCCATGAATTGGCTTGTACTTTTGAAAAATTATATGCCGAAATATTTACATCAATATCAATGTCTCCATCAGGATCAAAAGTAATTATTAGGTCATCTGTTGTAGCAGCCATCACCAAAGGAGTAAAGGCTGCTAAAATCATAGTTGTTACTAATAGTACATTAACTTTCTTTATTTCCATTTGCATCCCATCCTCAATACACCCTCAAATTGTGTTAAAGTGCAAAATTTGCAATATAATATAAGCTTTTATAATTTTCGTTATGTTTTTTAATTTGTATAAGGAGAATTCATATGTTACAACTTGGTATCATATAATAAAAATATTGCTTTATTAGATTTATTTCCTATTTATTAAACTTGATATTCTAGATAATAAATCTTCAAATTTATTATTGAATTTGTTATTGTTTGATTTATTTGCTTTTTCAATAGTTAATGTAATTTCAAATTTTTTCTGAATTAAATATAATGCAATAATAGTTATAATAATGACTATTATTAACCATATTAAAACTAAAAATGGTTGATCTTTTTCTCTTAACTTTTTATCTTTATCAATAACGCTGATTTTTTTTGCAATAGCATTAATTAAATTGTCATTGTCTCGAACAATAAGAGTAATTGTATAATTCCCAGATTTTGAATAGATATGAACTGGATTTTTTAAATAGGAAAAATTACCATCGCCAAACTCCCAGGTATAATTTATTATTTCACCATCTGGATCATAACTATCATTACCATAAAAGAAAATATTTTCATTTGTGTAAGAAATGTTTGGTGCATTGATTATTGGTACTGGTAGTTCTTTTGGAGGTTGAAGTTTGATTATTTGTATTTTGTGAGAAGCAACTGTTTCTGCACCGATATTATCTTGTACTTTTACTCTTACTGTATAATTTCCTATTTTTGTATATTTGTGTGTAATTTTTATATCATTAATCCAATCTGTATCAAATATTCCATCATTTTCAAAATCCCAAGAATAACCTACAATATATCCATCAGGATCATAGCTGTAATAAGAATAGAATATTACTGTTTCATTTACATAAGCAGTTTTTGGTGCTGTTATTTTGGCAATTGGATGCTGATTTGGTGGTGGGACATAACCACCTCCTCCTCCACCGGGAGGTGGTGGAGGTGTAGAAGATTTCTTTTCTGTTGTAAAATAATAGGTAGCTGACGAATTAACAGTGCTATCATTAACAATAACTCGCCAATAATAGTTTGTAAGGTATGAACTAGCTTGTGAGTATGTCCAAAAAACTGTTGAATTTGCTGAGACATTATTTTCAATTTGTCTTAAAATCCATGAACCTGTTGAATTTTCAAACCAGTATATTGTTAGATTGTCTCCTTCTATATCAAAAACATCAACATGACAGGTTGGTCGTATTTCAGTTTGTGTGTTTCTGTTTGGAGGATATTCGTTTGATATTGTTGGTGCGCCCTGTTCTGCTGTTATAAACCAAAAGCTTTCATTCACCCAAGTACCATTTATTGAATCAGTTGCATTGACATAAACTGTATAATTTGTTATATAATTTAAACCAGATAACGGACAATTCTTTTGTCCATCTGCATCATTTATTCCAGATGAATTCCCAATATACGGCGATGTTTCAATAGTCCAATTTATTAAATCGTTTTCAGGATCATCTATTGTTATATACCAATAAGCACTATTTTTTGATATATTTATTGTTTGATTTGAAGGAATTGGATTGTAAATTATTAAGGGTTGATTATCAAGGGTTGTAAAGTGAAAAATTTCTGTTTTATTGTTTTTTGAATCATTTACTGAAACCTTCCAGTAATATTTTTTCGAATAATCATTTGCCTGTTGAAATGTCCATTGATAAGTCCCATTTGGAACCGATGAATTTATTTGTCTTAATATCCAACTGCCTGTTGAGTTTTCATACCAGTATATTTTCATTAAGTCTGCATCAACGTCACTAACTTCAATTTGACATGTAACATTTAATTCGATATTTTTTGATTTATTTGCTGGATATTCATTATTATGTATGACAGATGGTTGATTTGGCCTTGTAGCAAATATCCAAGTCTCAGATTTGTTTTGATATTCATGGTCTCTAACTATAACATACCAATAACAAATCATTCCTTTTATTGGCTCATTCCATACTACTGTTGCAGTTGACCAATCACAAGGAACATCTTTATCCACACCTATCAATGTGTCATTTGATGCATTATAAAAATATACATCTACGGTGTAACCAGTTGCATCATAAACATCCACACTCAGTATTACTGGAACAATAACATCAACAGATTCATTTGCAGGATCAGGATTTCTAGGTTTTGATGGTGGTTCATTTGGGATCGGATTAAATGATAATCCAAGCTGATCATCTGCAAAAACTGCATTAATAAAAATTGAAGTTAATTGGATACAAATTACAAATGTAAGTAAAAATATTTGTAATATGCCTCTTCCTTTCATCTCGTTTCCTTCCGATTCCTTTTATTATATTGTTATTAATTAGCACGATATCTTGTGTCACTGATTATATATAAAAGAACCCTGTCAGAATTACAGGAAGGAAATTTTTCAATTTGACAAAATTACAAAAAAAAAACACAAAGAATAATATTATAAAATAATAATAAAAAAATATTTAAATCTATATATTAATATTAAACCTATGGGGGAAGTTTATAAACAAAAAATCAGCTTAAAAATAATAATTTATGCTTTTTTACTATCGTGTATAATAATGGTTGTAACTACACCTATTCATGAAGCAGCTCATTGGGTGATGTCAGATCTAGATCCTTATATTGAACCAATTGAATTCCATCTTTTTGATGATAAATCTTTTCAAAATAACAATAACGTTTTATCTTCTGCTCTAGGCTATGTTGTTGTAAAGGAAAGATACCCGGGTGCATTTGAAGATAGACCATTTTGGTTTGATTTACTTCAAGAAATAATTTGCGTTTCAATCCAAATTCTTATTACTTTATTAACTGTAATAAAACTACTTAAATTATTAATTGAAAAAAATCTTAAAACAATTAAAACTGCATAATAAGTTTTATATTGCAACTGATCTAAATGTAACAGTAATGGACAATGGGTCACCTTTTGTAGAAGTACTAGCTGTTGTCAATTTTAAATCAAATGTTTGCCAAGCACCAATTGCTAGATTTGTAATAAAAGTATTGTAGTTTAGGGTAATTCCTGTCCAAGTACCAATATCACTACGATTGTATTCGAGAGTATAATTATCAAAATCCTGAGACGAGCTTAGAACCCATTTAGCACCAGTAGTTGCATTTGTTGCATTGGATGCCTTGATTTGGATATCTAATAAAACATCACCTTGGTTTGAAAGATTGAAATAAAATCCTATTGTTTCATTATAACTACCTATTGTTAAAGTTCCTTGGTTCCAAGTACCAGGATTAATGTCAATGGTTTCATCTGGATTTGCGTTATAAAAACATATTGCATCAGCGCTAATTGGTGCTGTTTCGTTTGATGAACCTGATTTATTACCGATACTATAAAATTCATAATAGCCTGTGCTGTATGGAAAATTGAAATCCCAACTCCAGGGAGATTGTGTATCAGGATTATAACTATCACTCCATATTGTCCATTTTAAACCTTCACCGCCTGTTGATTGTGTTGTTGCATTGACGTAAATCTCGTCAATATAAACATGCTCATTATTAGTCGCAGCATCACAACGGAATTTAATTTTCATATCAATTGGAAAAGTGTAGTCTGTTTCATTTATCCAAACAATCTCATTGTAAAATTGACCATTTACAAAATCAACTCCTTGAACATAAGTTGCTACCTGTAGCCAAGCAGTCCCATCATAATATTCAACAAAAAAATCATGGCCTGATCCCATACCTATAGAATAAAACCAAAAATCAACCTTAATGCATTCATGACCCGGATTATGAACATCTATTGAATGAGTATAATAAAATGATGAAGGATCACCACTGTTATCAGAAATTTCCACGGCATTACTTCCTTCATGGGCGTATGTTCCATCAGTATATTCAAAGCAATCATAACCACCATCAGTATAATTACCCCAATCAAAGGAAGCGCCTTCAAAACTATCAAAACTTAGTAATTCCCATGAATCCCAACTTTGATTATCATCACTATAACGATAAAACAAAGTTACTTTATCTAATTCGGAACTTCCAGTAGCTGTAATATTTAAAGGTGATGATCCTCTAATATATGGTGAGATGGAATCAACTGATGTTACCAAACTTTCAGTTGTAAAGTGAAAAGTATCTGAGTCATTAATTCCTGTAGTGGTACTAACACTAACATTCCAGTAATATGTTTTGGAAAAGTCACTGAAATTTTCATTTGTTTGATAATACGTTCCATTACTAACAAGATTGTTAATACCAAAAATCTGCCAAGAGCCTTCACTATTACTAAACCAAGTAATAGTCATTAAATCTCCCTCAGCATCATTAACAGTAATACTCATTTGAGGTGTAACACTCACACCGGTACTTTCATTTTCAGGAACTTCATCTGTGATTGTTGGTAGTGAATTTGTTTTAACAAATGCATTATCATAATTATCTGACCATTTATCCAAGGTTAATGTATAAGTCCAATTTGCATAGCCCCAAGCTTGATAATAATATGTAACTCCATCTGTAACTCCATTATCCTCATAGTTTGTTAATGATCCATTATAAACTTCTAATCCATTTCCTCGAGCCCAGCTTGAAATTGTATTTCTTTCAATATAAGTGTTGTTTGCTCCTTGTCCATTTACCCAAGAAAGGTAAATCATATTCGAATTATTGGCTTGTGCTGTTAAACTATTTGGCGGGTCAGGTTTTGTAAGAAATGCTTTTACATCTCCTGATTCATCCCAACCTTCGCTATTATTTGCTTTTGTATCAACATAATATAATACACCTTTTGAAAGTGCTCCAGTAACACTTGTTTCATGGCTAAATTCTGCTCCATTTGCAATTAATCCCTTGGACACATTATAATCTGTAGGCGGATTTTGAATTCCCCAAAGAATGTAACAGTAAGTATCTGCAGTTCCATTATTTTGAAGCCATCCATTAAGAGTTGCATTTGTTTCCTCAATTCCTGTTGATTCATTTGTTACTACAGTAGGTCCAACTACGCCAACATCGGTTGTATCTTGTTTTTCACTTGTATAAGTAGTTTCTATTCCATCACCATTTCGATATCTAACTCTAAATCCATATGTTGTACCACCATTTAGTCCACTAGCATTATAATAATATCTACCGCCTGATGAATAAGTAATCCAACCACTATCAGGAGCACCTCCAGTTACACATTCAAAGTAAGCAGCAGTAAATCCTGATAACGGATTAGATGGATGAACAACGCTCATATTTATCCAGTTGATTCCATGGGAATCTATAGAAAATTCTCCATCGGTTGGTGGATTACAATATGTAAATACAGTTTGCTCAGAAGGATTATAATTGCTTTCATCACCATCACCATTACGATAGCGTACTTGACATCCATATTCAGTATTTTCAGAGAGACCAGTTCTATTATGATAATAAATACCGTTTTGCCAACTACTATTGTTTGCGCCACCAGTTACCCAATTGAAATAACTACCTGTTAGTCCACTAGTTGGATTAGGTGGTTGTACAACAGTTGCATTTGCCCATAATAGGTTACTTGTAAAAGTTATTTCCAGATCAGTTGGAGGATCAACATCTGTATATTCATATGAAATAGGAGTGCTATAGCTACCTTCGTTTGATGTATAATTACTATCCCTTGCTTTTACTTCATAACCATACTGTGTATTTTCGGATAAACCCGAATCGGTGTAATTATAATCATCTGATTGCCAGCTACTATCCGACCCACCAGAATTACCTGTTGTTTCATTAAAAAAATATGAAATCGGAGGGGTTTCATCACTTGCTATTGTTGCTACCATTGTTATACTTGATGAACTTGTCTCATAAGGTTCAGTAGACCAAGTCATAGGGTCAGGAGTTGGTGGATCAGTATCTGGAGCTGCTGAATAGTCAATTGTCAAATATGTATGATCACTATAGGAGCTATGACTATAATCATAAAAGAAAACCTCTCTGTTGTTCCAAGCACCTGCATCATCTAAAACAATACCAAATCTGTCCGGAGTATTATTGTGAGTAAAATCATCTACCCACTCATCAAAGATATTTTTAATATCACCAGTTGTGAAACTACTTCCGCTTCCACCTCCGTTGATTGCATTCCAAGTATAATAGTTTGTAGTTCTTGAATAAGTACTTGGATCCTCAGCACCTTCAAGAGCAGGACAATCCTCTTGTTCTAGACCATACATTACAGGTGCAGTACCCATATCATTTTGAGTAACATACCCAGTAAAGGTTACATAATTAATAGAACCATTAATAATTTCACCTGATATTGGAAAAGCCCAATACCCATCCCAACGCTGACCACCTGACCTTCCTATTTGAACGACATCACTGTCATCATGATTACCACCATTATCATACATGTCATAGATGTCTGCTTCCAAATATATTGTATCAGCATCAGCCTTAATAGGATAAGAAGCTTGGTTAAGCCAATTCTTATTAATCATTTTTGAAATTAAAATTTCAGAACCTGTTTTTTTCAAAGAAAGAAAAATTGAATTTTTATTATCTTCACTATCTTTGGAATAAGGTTCATTAAAGAAAAATTGGACTTCTCCTGTATTTTTATCAATAAACAATACTCTTCCTTGAGTAAAAATTTCATTTTCTTCTAATTTTATATCATTGATAAAAACTTCCAAATTATCAGATAGAGCCATTTTAAAATTGAATTGTAAATAAGAAAAATTACTATCATTATATTGAGAGGGCATGTTATCAATAATTAAATTCTTACCAAAATATTGAGGATGATAAATAAATTCTACATCAATTCCATCACCAAAAGCATTTGAATAAACTATCTTATTTCCCAGTACAACTCCACCAGTGTGGTGAGGTAATGAAATCAACTCTTTTTCACCATAATCACTTATCCAGGATAAATCCAATAGTTCAATTCTGAAAAAAGAATTATCATAACTATATTCAACTAAATCACTCGAATCTAAAAATGCTTTAAGCTTTGTATCATAAAAACCTCTTGTTACTTCGTAATCAAAATTCAGATCATTAGATATAACAAAATTAGTGTTTATATCTTCAAATTTACCATTATCATTAATATAATGAATTGGTCCTACACCGATTCTGTTTTGATATGAACCATCATCATTTCTAAATTTTTTAGAATAAAGTGTTCTATCAATTGTCAATTCAGAACTTGGGTCTATATTATCATAAATTGTTTTTTCAGCTGTACCAAAATCTGATGGTTCTATTGGAATTATTGTATTATTTTCTTCTTTAATTATTTCTTGATTTTGTATAGGGTTAGACTCATTTTTTGTTTCATTGTAAACATTTTGATTAAGTGTTATATTTGTTTCATTAAAAGACTGATTTAAAAGAGGAGTTGTCTTGTTATCTGATGAATTATTATAAGAATAGTTTTGATTTATAGGGATTGTATTGTTATTTTTTGAAATTTCAGTACTATTTGTTTCAGAATTTGTAGTATTTGAAAAAAGAAGATTTTCAAAATCAGAATTAGTTCCATTTGTTGAAACGCTATTTATATCATTATCAATAAAAGAACTAGCAGAGGCAATAACTGCAAAAAGAAGAATAAAAGCTAAAATAATTGATAAAGATTTTTTTAAAGGCAATCTTTTGATTTTATTGAAATCATTACTTGTTTTAAATTTTTTTGCTGATTTATTTAACAATGAATCAACATGTTTCTCAATATTTGATATATAGTAATTTTTTTTGCATTTACATTTATCTTCTCTTGAGATTACTGAAAACAAACGAGGAATCCCCATCCAAACTCTCTAGCGTTTAAGGTATATATACCAAAATATATATAACTTATGCTTTTTTAGGATATATTTACTTATCTATCAAAAACGATAACTTAATCAATATAATTTCTTATTTTCCGCTCAGATATTAATGTATGAAGCAAAAGTTAAAATCGGTCTCAAAAAAGGTGTATCTGATCCTGAGGGAGCTAACACCTTGAAGGCATTACATCTCCTTGGTTTTGATAAAGTAAAAGAGGCTAGAACCAATAGAACTGTTGATCTATTAATTGATGGAAAAAATAAGGAAGAAGTAAAAAAGAAGGTAGAAGAGATGTGCCAGCGACTTCTTACAAATCCAGTAATTCATACATATGAAATAGAAATTATTGAAAAATAAAAAACTATCGGGGAGTGCAATTGGATATAGATAGATTATTTAAGAAAAAAAATTATCCATTCGAATTATTTGAAATCGATGTTTTTTCTGCATCAGATAAAGAACTTAAAGGCATTAGTGATAGAATGGGAATTGCTCTTGCATTGCCTGAGATGAAAAGAATTAAAGAATATTTTAAAGAAAAAAATAGAAATCCTACTGATGTTGAACTCGAAGCTCTCGGCCAAGCGTGGTCAGAACATTGCTGTTATAAATCTTCAAAAATTCCCTTAAAGCAACATGTTTTTGGGATCGAAGAAGATAAAATAATTACTCGGGAAGATGCTGGAGTTATTGAGTTTGATAAAGACCATTATTATTGCGCTGCATTAGAATCCCATAACCATCCCTCGGCAGTTGAGCCATATGGTGGTGCTGCAACTGGTGTTGGAGGTATTGTTAGAGATGTCGTATGTATGGGATCACAACCTATTGCATATATTGATCCATTATTTTTTGGACCTTTAGATCTAGCATTAAAAGAAGTACCAAAAGGAACCAAACATCCAAGATATTTGTTTAAAGGGGTAGTTGATGGAATAAGAGATTACGGGAACAGAATAGGTATTCCAACATTATCTGGACAAGTGTATTTTCATAAAGGATACACTGGAAACTGTCTTGTTAATGTTGGATGCATTGGTGTCATGAAAAAAGAAGAACTTATTCATAGCAGAGCTAAAGCACCAGGAAATATCTACATTTATGTAGGTGGAAAAACTGGTAGAGATGGAATTCATGGTGTAACATTTGCTTCAGCTGAGCTTACAGATGAAAGTGAAGAATCCAGCAGATCAGCGGTACAAGTAGGAGACCCTATTACAAAAGAACCTTTAATTCATGTTACTCTTGAATGTAATAGAAAAGGGCTTCTTGAAGGACTTAAAGATTTTGGTGGAGGGGGACTTTCTTGCGTGAGTGGTGAACTTGCTTATGCAGCTGGATTTGGTGCTGAAATTCATCTTGATGATATTCCTTTGAAAGAAGAAGGACTTTCACCATGGGAGATTTGGGTATCTGAAAGCCAAGAACGTATGATGTTTCTAGTTGATCCTAAAAATGTTGATAAGGTTCTACATATTTGTAAACAATGGGATGTAACAGCAGTTGTTGTTGGAAAAGTTATTGATGAAAAGATAACACGAGTTTTTTTCAAAGGTAAGAAAATCCTTGAAATGGATATGGATTTTTATACAGGTGGACCAGAATATGACAGCTGTCAACGACCATTTGTAATTCCAAAAACAAAAAAATTTGAAGAAAAAGATTTTAAAATGCCTGACCTAAATGATATCTTAAAAAAGCTTCTTATAAGTCCAAACATTGCATCTAAAGAATGGGTAATTCGTCAGTATGACCATGAAGTTAGGGGTAATACCGTAATTAAACCTTTACAAGGAAAAATTGGAATTCAAACACATGGTGATTCAACAGTTTTGAAACCTCTTGAAGATTCATTTAGAGGTCTTGCTGTAACAGCAAATATTAATCCAAGATTTATGGAAAGAGATCCTTATTGGGGTGCTTGTTCAGCAATCGATGAAACCTGCAGAAATCTAGTTTCAGTTGGTGCAAAACCCGACTCTTTACTTGATTGTTTGAATTTCGGTAATCCTGAGAAACCTGAGAAGATGGGAGAGTTTTATGAAGCATGTAGAGGTCTTGGAGATACTGCAAGAGAATTGAAACTTCCATTTGTTTCTGGAAATGTAAGTTTCTATAATGAATCAGTAAAAACTGCTGTTCCACCAACTCCTGAAATTTTTGGTGTTGGAATTGTAACTGATATTAGAAAATGTGTGACTTCTGATTTTAAAGAAGAGGAAAATCCAATTTATCTAGTTGGTAAAGAAACTGAAAAGGAGATGGGTGGATCTGAGTATTATAATATTTTGGATTTTGATGAAGGAATTGTTCCAAAAACAGATTTACAAATTTTGAAGAATTGCATTAATAGCATTCTTACTTCAATTGAAAAAGATTATGTTTTATCATGTCATGACGTAAGTGAAGGTGGTATTGCAGTGTGTCTAGCAGAAATGGCAATCGGTGGAGATTTTGGTGGTGAAATAGATGTTTCAAATGTCAATAACAATTTACGAACGGACTTTAAACTATTTTCTGAATCAAATACAAGGTGGATTATCGAAATTAAGAAAAAATATTTGATGGATTTTGAAAAAACTTTGAAAAAACAAAATACACCTTTTATAAAAATTGGTGAAACCAAAGGAAAAAAATTAATCATTAAGGATGGTAAAAAAGAGGTAATTAATCTTGATGTATCTGTTTTAAGAAACCTTTGGAAAAACGCTATTTGGGATATTATGGGATAGCTCGTATGCTACAAATGCTTTTATATTAAAAAAAGTATACCTATTTCGGATGGATGGTGGAATGCACGACGATGAGTTTGTAGGTGAGGAAAAAAGTAAAGATAAACTTTTTAGTCGAGGGGCTGCAATTTATTATTTTGGATCATTAGTTTTTATTGCAGGTATTGCCCTTTTAGTTTTAGGTTCTGCTTTAATTATGTTTTTTAGATTGAGTTATACTTCTGAACTTCAGGAGATACTAT
>LSSG01000041.1 GCA_001595915.1 Thermoplasmatales archaeon SG8-52-3 | reverse complement strand
GTTTTAATTGTCCCTAAAACAGGTTCGTAAATAAGGCCTTTATCCATAAGTGAATTAAGTGCTTCTTCAATTGTATCTTTATCAAGTCCTGCTTTTTTACAATTATCAGTAATCAAATCCCATGCTGCCCCATCTTCTCCTTCGACTTTTTTTATTGTTTCAAGTACGGTATCCTCGACCTCAGCAAAGTTTTCGTCTTCTTCTTTTGATTTTTCATTTTCTGTTTTTTTTACTTCCTCTTTTTCAAAGATTTCTTCTTTATTATCAATATCTTCTATTTTTTCTTCGTTTGTTTCTTCATTATTTATTTTAAGGTCAGGTAGTGTTTCTTTATTTGGTCTAAGATATTGAAGCGATTCTTTTATAAGAGCCACATATTTTTTCAAATCTATATTTTCATAGTTTTTTAAGGCTTCAACAATTCCTTCAGATAGTTCTTTGCTATAACCAAGCTTTGTAAGTTCACTTGCATTTGACTCATCCATTTTCATTGCTTCCATAACGGCTTCAATTCTATCTTTTGTGTTTTTACATGTTTCATAAATCCATTTATCTCTTATTTCAGCACTTACCTCCATTATTCTTTCAGGTCTAATGGATACATACATTAAACCTTCTTCAGGATTATATGTACGTGCTTTTCCAATTACTGCAACAAAAGTAGGAACTTCAATCTTTGTTAAGGCGTCAGTTACTTCTTTTTGATACTGTCCTGAATATAATGTGAAAACACCAGTTGGATCGGAAATATGTGCTCTTAAAAGATCTCCTTCTTGAGATATATTTTCTACATCAGTAAGAACACCTATTATGAATAATCGATTGACTTTTGCACCGAGTGGTGTAATAACAAAAGAAGGAGTCATTTCTTCTTGGCTTTTTACTTCAACAGTCGAATCATTGAACTCTCCAGCAAATACTCTCCAAGCAGTTTGTCTTTTCAAACTAATTCCTCCAGTTCATGAAATAGTTTATCTGCCTCTTCTTTAATATCAAAATCAACAAGTTTTGCATCTTTTGCAATAAGACTCGTACCGAATTCATCGCCTAATGCATTACCCTGCAGATTAATCCTATGAGCAAAAAGTTTCTTGTTAAAATCGTCAATCATTGTTACCTCATCCATTTTTTTATATTCCTCAAACTTTTTATTAAGTAATTTTTCGGCTAATTCTTTATTTATAGAACTTGTTATAGCACCTGTTCCGTCATCTATTACTAATTTAATTCTTAAATCCTGTTTACCTTTAACCTTTCCATGAATGCTGCATTCATTGTTTGTTAAAGCTCGATTGCACTCTGGACATCTTAATATAACACCAGAACCTGGTCTAATTTCAATAATTGTTCCTTCAATTTCTACATCAAGTGCACCTCTTTTTTCTACAAGCATAAAAAGAGGCATTTTGTTGATCTGAAGGTCCTTTTTTGGAATTTTATTTTTATCTATCTTCTTAACAGTTGCTTTCTGATCAAAAGTCAATTGTGGGATTCCCTTCCATGATTTTACATATCCACCTGTTATTTGTAAAACGTCTTCTTCCTTAAAATTGAAATCATGCCAGGAAGTAAATTGAGCCTTGCCAGTTTCATCGGCAAGTATTCCAGAAAAAACTTTCTTTGTTTCCCCATCAACTTCGGTTTCACGTTCATTTAATTCTAAAATTCTTGCTGTAACATCAACTGCTCCTATACCAGAGCGTAAATCCATAATTTTCACGGTTTTTGGTTCAAAAGCGCTTTCAGGAAGTTTTTCTTTATCAGTCTTTTTAATATTAACACGATCGCCTAAATTTAATTGTACAGATCCCTGCCATTCCCTTGTATAAGCATTTGAGATTTCTACAACATCTCCTCTTTCAATATCAAGTTCGCTACTCCAAGCAGTAAAGGAAATTGTACCACTTTCATCACCTAAGATACCATAAAATATCTTGCGAGATTCACCTTTAACTGTTATTTCTTTTGGGTTTACAGAAATTACTCTACAAAGTAGATTTACACTTCGCTCATTAGGTTGAAGGTCTGAAATAAGCTTTCTTTCAGAGGATTGTTCCGAAGAAGAAAAAACACCCTGTCCACCATACTTTTTTATTAAGGTCTGTTTGGCCTGTTCAATTGGAACACCATATTCTATGAATCTACTAAGCTCTTTTTCTATATCTTCTCTTTTAATTTCAATATCTAAATCATCACCAAGAGCATTTAAAATATCATCGATATGAGAATTTAAATCATCCTTAATCACAAGTATAGCCCCCTAAAAATGCATGGACTATTTGATATATCAATGTATCCTTATTTTTATTAATTAGTATAATCCTGAAATGTTACCTTTGTCATCGATATCGATACTTTCTGAGGTTGGTTTTTTTGGTAAACCTGGCATTGTTGTAATCTTTCCGGTCATTGGAACAAGAAACCCTGCCCCTGCTGAAAATTTAATTTCTCTAACAGTAATTTTGCAACCGTCTGCTCTTCCAAGTATCTCAGCATCATCTGATAATGAATATTGTGTTTTTGCTATACATATTGGTAGTTTATCAAGTCCAAGTTTCTCACAAAGTTTAATGTCCTGCTCTGCTGCTACAGTATAAACGACTGCTCCTGCACCATACATTTTCTTTGCTATAATCTCAATTTTTTCCTTAACAGTTTTATTCAAATCGTATAAAAGACAGAATTTTGGTTTATTGTTATGAATAAGGTCTATAAGTTTTCCACCAAGTTCAATACCACCCTCACCACCCTGACTCCATATGTCAGCTACTGCAGCAGGAATATTTTTAGCTTTACAATAGTTCTCAATTAAATCAATTTCTTCATCAGTATCATCAATAAAATGATTTATTGAAACAATAACTGGAATACCAAAAAAGGATATATTTTCTAAATGTTTTTCTAGATTTTTAAGACCCTTTTTAATATCTCCGTAACCATTTCTTTTTAATGCTTTTACACTAACAACTAATACCACTGCATCAGGTTTTAAATCACCCGTTCTACAAACAATATTAAAGAATTTTTCAGCACCTAGTTCAGAGCCAAAACCTGCTTCAGTTACAACATAATCTGAAAGTTTTAAAGCAATTTTTGTAGCAATAAGACTGTTTGTTCCATGAGCAATATTTGCAAAGGGTCCTCCGTGAATGAAAGCAGGAACTCCTTCAATTGTCTGAGCAAGATTTGGTTGTAATGCATCTTTTAATAGTACTGCCATTGCTCCAACTGCTTTTAGGTCACTTGCCCTTATCGGTTTATTATCATAAGTGTATGCAACAATTATTCTACCAAGCCTTTCTTTTAAATCTTTAAGATCTTTTGCTAAGCATAGTATGGCCATTATTTCAGAAGCAGGAGTAATTGCAAATTCTTCCTCATGAGGTACACCATCCTTTGGTCCACCCAATCCAACAACTACTTTCCGAAGTGCACGATCACTAATATCCAGTACCCTAGGCCATACAATATATCTAGGATCTATATGAAATGCGTCTCCATGATGAATATGATTATCAAGAAGACTTGCCAGAAGATTATGAGCACTAGTAATAGCATGCATATCTCCAGTAAAATGAAGGTTTATATCTTCCATCGGAAGGACTTGAGAATATCCTCCACCAGTAGCACCACCTTTCAAACCCATTATAGGTCCAAGAGAGGGTTCTCGTATACACAAAATTGTCTTTTTGTTTAGTTTTGCTAAAGCTTGTGCAAGTCCAATTGTGATTGTTGTTTTTCCTTCACCTTCAGGAGTAGGATTAATAGTTGTAACAAGAATTAACTTACCATTTTTTTTATTATTAATTCTTTTTAAAATATCAAGAGAAACTTTTGCTTTGAAAGCACCCCAAAGAATTATTTCGTCTTCATTTATTCCTGCTTTTTTAGCAATACAATAAATATCTTCAAGTTTTGCTGATTTAGCAATTTCTATATCTGATTTCATAGCTAAAAACCAAGAGCAAATAACATATACTTAATAATTTGCAAATTATATCTTACTATTTACAATTTTTAGGATTTCTTTTGTTTTATTATTTGTATTATTTTGCATTTTATCCAATTCAGAAGAAATTTGTTTTACAAATTTTTCATCTTTTATTGAACCAAGATTAATTTTAACGTTTAGTATAGCTGATTCAACTCCTGCATGTGCCATTAGAGCCGATACTGCCGAATCAGTAATTGAGTTTTGGTTTCCAATTTCAGCAACATTTTTTGCAATATCAAGGATTTTTTCACATGTTCTGGCAGTTTCAAGTGGTACCTTTGCTGCAATTTTATAACCTTCTTGGATTGCTATGCTTCTTTTTTCTTTTTGAACATTTGTATCCTTTGGCATCTTAAATGCTTTCATAACATCATTAAATGCATTAGTATCCTCATCGATGAGTCTTGTTAGTTCCTTTCTAATCTTTTCACTTCTTTTCAGAGCATCTTTTATTTTATCTTGAACATCAGAATATTTTTCTTTTCCTATTGTTAGGTTGCATACCATTGAGGATAATGCAGCACCAAGGCTTCCAGAGAGTGCTGCTACACTTCCACCACCAGGTGCGGGTGATGAAGACGCAAGTTCTGAAAGAAAGCTATTTATTTTCATTGAAGCAAGAGGACCTATTTCTTCAACCATGTATTCAATAACCTTTTCTTCAGGTTTAAATGGATAAAGCTCAGAAAGCCCTAATTTGTCAATTGCAATTGAAACAAGTTCCTCTTCATCAGTAACCTTTAAACCATCTTTTTTTGAATAAAATTTTCCGGCTAAAAGTAGAGAATCCTTTGGTACTAAACCAACGATTTCACTTCCAGTTACATTTGCTCCTAATCTCCCAGCTTCTTCTTTTACGGCTTCAAATACGTTGTGTAAGTTTACTTCATGATAGTTTAATAAATTCATAGAAACCTGAGCAATATTTTCATCATACATCATTCCTCCAGCTTGGACACCTTTAAACCTTCCAGGTATTTTAACTGGTTTTCCTTTAGAATCAAGTATTTTGTTACCATTTTTATCTTTTTTAATAACTCCACTCGTTCTAATTTTACCGGATATTACCGATGCAATTGATTTATCATTTGTATTCAAATTTATGTTGTATGCAAGAAGTATATCTCTGCAGCCTGTAGCAGTAGCACCACTTTTTGGAACAAATACTGGTTTACCAAAATCTGGAGAAAATGAAGAGTCTTTGAATTTCTCTTCAAGTGCTTCATATTCACCTTTTCTAATATCTGGAAGTCTTATTCTCTCAGGCTTTTTTGCTGATTTTGCATAAAGAAAAACAGGTATTCCAACTTCATTTGCTAATCTTTCACCAAATTTTTTTGAAATATTTATACAATCATTTTCTGTTACACCTTTAATAGGAATAAAGGGACAAACGTCAAGTGCACCCATTCTTGCATGCTCGCCTTTATGTTTTGTCATATCAATTAAAGAAATACCTATTTTTGCCGCTCTAAATGCTGCTTCGAGGGTAGGCTCAGGTTCACCAACAAAAGTATATACTGTTCTATTGAAATCTTCCCCTGGATCAACATTAAGAAGTTTTACATCTTCAACTGATTCGATAGCAGCAGATATTGCATTGATTATAGATTTATCCTTACCTTCACTGAAGTTAGGAACACATTCTACTATCTTATCCATATTTTTACACCGAAACCCTTAATCTTAGTTTTTCTTTTAACTGTTTGGGAAAGAAGATATGGAAACAGTCGATGTCCTAATAAAAAATGCAAATGAACTTGTTACATTAAAAGGAAAGAATAAACAAAGAATAAAAAAGGAAATGAGCAATTTAGGAATTATCAGTAATGGTTCTATTGCAGTAAAAGATGGAAAAATCATTGATATTGGAAAAGACTTAAGATATAGAGCTGAAAGAGTAATAGATGCAAAGAAAAAGACTATTCTACCTGGTTTTATCGATCCTCATACTCATCTTGTTTTTGCAGGTTCAAGAGAATTTGAACTTGATATGAAATTAAAAGGTTTGACTTACATGGATATACTAAAACAAGGAGGAGGAATAGTTTATACTGTAAATAAGACCAGAAAAGCTTCAAATGTAACTTTATTAGAAGAAAGTAAAACTCGCCTTGATAATATGTTGAAATATGGTACTACAACTTGTGAAGGAAAAAGCGGATATGGTCTAAATACTGAATCAGAATTGAAAATATTAAAAGTACAAAAAAAATTAAATGATATTCATCCTATTGATATTGTTTCAACATTTTTAGGTGCACATGCTGTTCCAAATGACTATAAAACAAATGATTATGTTGATTTGATTATAGATGAGATGATTCCAAAAGTAAGGAATCTTGCATCTTATTGTGATGTTTTTTGTGAAAAGGGTGTATTTACAGTTTCACAATCAAGAAAAATCCTTAAAATAGGAAAATCCTATGGATTAATTCCTAAGATCCATGCTGATGAAATTGTTGACACTGGTGGTGCAGCTCTTGCAGCTGAAGTTGGAGCAATCAGTGCAGATCATCTATTAATGGCAAATGATAATGGTTTAAAGAATATGGCATATAAAGGAATAATTGGAGTGATGCTTCCTGGTACCCCATTTTCTCTTATGATGAAAAATTATGCTCCTGCAAGAAAAATGATTGATATGGGAATTCCTATTGCTATAGCAACAGATCTAAATCCAAATTGTTGGACTGAAAACATGCAGTTTATTATACAACTTGCATGCTTAAATATGAAAATGACACCTGCAGAAGCTATATGTGCAGCAACGTTTAATGCAGCTTGTGCTATTGGTTTTAATGATAAAGTCGGAAGTCTTGAAAAAGGAAAACAAGCAGATTTGATAATTCTTGATTGTCCTAATCATAAGTATATACCATATCATTTTGGAATTAATTTAGTAGATATTGTAATTAAAAAAGGTAAAATTATTATTGATAGTTCAACGAAATTAAAAAATAGTTAGAACCTTATCACCTTATGGATGGGTAATCCTGATAAGAATGGAACCTTAAGAAAGGATCTTGGGCTTCTTGGAATATTTTGTATAGCATCTGGAGCTATGATAAGTTCTGGTTTATTTGTTCTTCCTGGATTGGCTTTTGCTTATACAGGTCCTGCTGTGATTATTTCTTATGCAATTGCTAGTCTTTTGGTGATTCCTGCATTACTTTCCAAAGCTGAACTAGCAACAGCTATGCCAAAAGCAGGTGGAACATATTTTTTTATAGATAGAAGTATGGGTCCATTAATGGGTACTATTGGAGGATTTGCTGCTTGGTTTTCACTAGCTTTTAAAAGTGCATTTGCATTAGTAGGAATAAGTGTATTTGCTATTTTATTAAATCCTTTTTTAACTGATTTACAGATGAAATTGATTGCTGTTTTTTTTTGTGTAATTTTTACATTAATTAATCTCATCGGGGTAGGTCATACAGGTAAAGCACAGATAATTTTAGTAATTGGTCTAATATCACTTTTAACATTTTACATTATTTCTGGTTTATTTTATATTCAACCTTCTCATTTCGATGATTTCGCACCATATGGATTTGAATCTATATTTTCAACTGCAGGTCTTATTTTCGTTTCATTTGGTGGGTTAACTAAGGTTTGCAGCGTTGCAGAAGAATGTAAGAAACCAGGTCGTAGTATTCCACTTGGGATGTTTCTTGCCTGGGGTGTAATCTCACTTATATATTTACTCGTGATATTTGTCACAATAGGTCTTGTAGACCCATTTAAACTAAATAATACACTTACACCCATATCTCTGGGAGCAGATTCTATTCCAATTCTTGGTGGTATTGGTGGAGCTATTATGGCAGTAGCTGCGATTTTAGCATTTATTACAACAGCAAATGCCGGATTGCTTGCAGCATCTAGAGATCCTATGGCTATGGGAAAAGATCAACTTTTACCACATTCATTTTCTTATGTATCAAAACGTGGAACACCATTTTTTTCAATACTTTTTACCTCTGGATTTATGATTTTTGTAATTTTGTTTTTAGATATTGAAAATCTTGTAAAGACAGCGTCTCTTTTAAAAATTATATTATTTTTATTTGTAATTTTATCACTTATTATTATGCGTGAAAGTAAGATACGAAACTATAATCCTGAATTTAAATCCCCTTTTTACCCCTACGTTCAAATAATTGGAATATTAGGTTTGGTTTTCCTAATATTTGAAATGGGATTGATTCCTATGATATTTGTTGGAGGTTTCATTTTTTTTGGATTTTGCTGGTACTGGTTATATGCTCGCGATAAGATATGGAGAGAATATTCATTATTGCATGTTGTTGAAAGAATTACTGGAGAAAAATCAACAGGGTATCTAATAGACGAAGAGTTAAGAGAAATTCTTATAAAAAGAGATCAATTAGAAGAGGAGCGATTTGAAAGTCTTATTAAGGGCTGTGATGTGATTGACATCTATAAATATTTACCACCTGATAAACTTTCAATAGTAATTGCTGAAAAACTTTCCAAACGTATGAATCTTAGTGAAAAAAAGTTATATAGACTATTAATTAAGAGGGAGAAAGACTCAAATATTGTTGTTCATCCAGGAATTGCAGTAATTTCTCATATGATAAAAGGAAGAGATAAATTTGAAATAATTATTATTAGGAGCAAAAAGGGATTTATTCTATCTGATAATATTGATCCTATTCATGCATTTTTTATAATTATTGCATCTACGGATAAAAAAAGCTTATATCTTCATACTTTAATGTGGATAATTCAAATTGCAGAAGAAGCAGATTTTGGAGAAGAATGGATAAATGCAAAAAATGAAGAAGAATTAAGAGATATATTTTTAAAAGCTTTTAGGAATCGTAAATCATTATAATTTTTTATTGAAATAATCAGCTAAGATCTGAGCAGATAAAATATATATTTCTCCTCTATATTTCTTATATTTTGGGTATTTTTTAATAAATGATTTTATGATATCATCAACTGTTGGTTTCTTCTTTTTCGCAATAAATTTAATTATTTTTTCATACAGTTCTTTTTCAATTTCTTCTTCCTTATGGGTTTCTAAAATTTGGCAAGTTGTATGATAAATTTCATTTCTATGCTTTTTATATTCAGTGTAATGGTTAATAAAATCTGTTACAATTTTTTTTACGTTTTTTTCTTTTTTTTCGGTAATGAAATCATCAAGTCTTATTGTTAATTTTTTATCAAAATTTATTTTTATATAATGTTCATGAATTTCATAGGATACTATTACAGTTTCAATAGTTGAAATAATTAAAAGTATTGCTGTTAATATTATTACAAAAATTTCATTTAAAAAAATTGCATGAATGATTAAAATCGTTTCAATTGCCAGTATTAGAAATGGCGGGATAAAAGAAATCCTTTCAGTTCTAGGAGATTCTTTATATTCTCTTATGAAATTTCTTAATCTCCCACATCTTGGCATTTTATAACCGAATAAGGCAATATAATTTAATTATTATGATTTTTTAGTTTCATTATAAAAATTATAAACTGTAATAATATTCTCCTTCATTTCTCTGTTTTCTATCCATGAAGGATTCTGGCTTATTTACACGTGGTCTATGGGTTTCCTCATCTCTTCTGAAGGTGATATCCACATCTTTTAGAAAACGATTCATACCCTCATGTAAATTATAAGGTCCACAACCCTTACCACTTTTGCCTGGATTTCCTTCAAAAACAATTAAAGCATCACTGATCATATCAATGAAATATACATCATGATCAACTACCAAAGCTGATTTCCCTTCTTTCTCAATTACCCTTCTTACAGTCCTTGAAGTAATCATTCTTTGTTCACTATCTAGATAAGCAGAAGGTTCATCTATTAGATAAATATCAACATTTTGAACAAGACAATTTGCGGTAGCAACTCTCTGTAATTCACCACCAGATAGTGTTTCGATTTGTTTATCAAGTAGGTATTTTAGGTTAAATGAGTCAAAAATTTCTGCCTTATAAAAAGACGATGTAAATATTTGTTGGGCATTTGATTCTAGAAACTCTCTAACAGTTCCTTTATAGTCTGGTGTAATATATTGAGGTTTATAACTTACTTTTATATCATATTCAACGCTTCCAGTAGTTGGCTTTATTGCACCTGCAAGAATTTTTACAAATGTTGTTTTACCAATAGCATTGGGTCCAACAATACCAATTATTTCTCCGCCTCTTATAATTCCTTTTTCAATCTCAAGTGAGAAACCCTCAAAATCCTTGGTCAAATCTTCATAAGAAATAAGTATTTTCATTTGCTGTCTTTGTTTAGGGGGATGCTCAAAAAACTCTATTTTTTCACCAAATCTAATATTTTCTTCCTTTAGATATCCTGATAAATAAGTATTTATTGCATGCCTAACACCACGAGCATTTGTAACCACTCCATATGCTCCTTCATCTCCATAAACAAGATGGACATTGTCACAAAGAAAATCTAAAACTGCCAAATCATGCTCTATAACAATTACTTTTTTCTTTTCTGATAACTCTTTTATTATTCTTGCAACCTTTAGTCTTTGATAGATATCAAGATAAGATGATGGTTCATCAAAAAAATATAAATCAACATCTTTTAAAAGTGCAGCAGCTACAGCAACAAGTTGTAATTCACCACCAGAAATTTCTCTTTTTTCAATATATTTATTTAAAATATTTTTTAATCCAAGTTTTTCAACAATTATATCAAATTTATTTGAGTTATCAGCTTTTTTAAGTACATCACCTATTTTACCCTTCATAATTTTAGGTAATCTATCTACATACTGTGGTTTTACCACACTTTTTATTTCATTATTTGCTAGACTTTTAAAATGTTCATGTAGTTCTGTTCCTGAATAATAATATAAGATATCTTCCCATGTTACTTCTTCATCATAATCACCAAAGTTTGGCATTATCTGACCTGATAATATCCTAATTGCTGTAGTTTTACCTATACCATTTGGCCCTAGTATACCAATGCAAATTCCATTTTTAGGAACAGGTAGTCTAAAAATTCTAAAACCATTTTTACCAAATTGATGAACTAAATCAGTTTTAAGCTCTTCAGCAAGTCCAATAATTTTTATTGCATCAAAAGGGCACTTATGTATACAGATTCCACAACCAACACATAGTTGTTCAGAGATTATTGGTTTTCCTTCTTCACCCATAACTACTGTTTCATCACCTGCTCTAACTCTAGGACAAAATTTAATGCATTCTCTTGAACAGTTTTTAGATTTGCATCTATCTTTTATAAGTACTGCTATTCGCATGAACCAAAAATGGAGAAGATAATATTAATTAAAAGGTTTTTTATTCTAAAAGGTACAATTAACATTATCATATTTCAAAATTTTTTTATATTTTGTTATAGTTTAAATAACAGAAGAAAAAGAAAACTATAAGATATATCAAGATATATACTGTAAATATAGTGGATGAGGATATTATGGATAAAAATGAAAATATTTACATAAAACTTGAAGTAAATAGAGATCCAATGACAGGTCATCTAAATCTAATGACAAGGTTTGATCCAAATGCTCCAAATTTTGTCAAAGATGAAAATGGCTTTAGTTGGTTACCTACAAAAGAAGAAAGAGAATTTCTTAATGAAGCATTTGAACTGGTTCTTAAGAAAAAATAAAAGCTATTTCTTTTTAAATAAATCTTTTACATATAATTTAGATTATTGAATATATATTTTCAATATTTAGGATGTAGAGGAGTTCATCTATTCTTTTGTTGTTCAATTTTATATTTAATTTGTTTAACATTTTATGTGTTTTATAAAAAATTTGTTCTTCTTCAATTACTCCCTTTAGTATTTTATCAATAGCGCTTTGATAGATTAATTTGCAGAGCAAAATTCCATCTTCAAATGTTAATTGCTTTTTCATAGATTACTCCCCATTAAAATAATATAAAAACTATATATAAATATTTGTAATTTTATATTTTTTTATAATTTAAAATCACAATATTGATACATTGAACAATTTCTACATTTAAACAAGTCATTGTGATTTCGGGTGATTGTACCAGTTCTCATTGTGTTTCTCATATCCTTGATAGTTGATTCGAATTCAAATCTAATTTTTGGATCAAATGGAATTTTATGTTTTGATTTATCAGAATATACCAGAAGACCATATGGAACAAATCTCTGAAAATTTTCTTCCAATAAATGGCAGTAAGCAGCAAGTTGTAATATATGATTTTTTTTAGTTTCTTTATAAATACCTGTTTTTACCTCAATTGGTATAAAGTAGTTATTATTTTTAATAATATAATCTGGTTTTCCTGTAACTCTATAACGCTTTGAAAAAAAGGGCTTTGCTGGTTTACTTAAATCCTGATAAGTTATTTGGCCAGCAGGAATATTATGTTTTTTTTTCAATTTTTTAATTCTGTTCTGTAGTATTTTTGATATCATTATAAATATAAATGAGGTAAATATTAGTAAAATTCCGATTGTAATTTGAAATTCTATAAAATCACCTCAGAAATGATAAAAAGAAGCCCAAAAAATAGTATTATATAGCCAATTAAGGAAATAACTTTAGATATGTAACTTCTTTTATGTGTAAATTCAATTATTTTACCAAGTTCTTCATGTTTTTTTATACCCTTTTCTAGATTCGGAGATTTTGGAATATAACCACATTTTTGAAGATACCAAGAAATTGAGCAAAAGCAAAATTGACCTATCTCTGAAGCTTTGATAATATCTGATTCTTTAAAAGGTGGGTATTTTGTACGTTTCATTATAAATATAAAATTGGATTTATCTTTTTATTCTTTGACAAGGGTTTATTGAAAGTAAATTAATTTTTTGAAAGTAATTATAAGAAATGATTTATTTTCAATAATTGATGAATCAAGAAAACATTAATGATTTAATTAGAGTTTTATCTGAAGTTTATGATGAAAACAGTGAAAATACATTTGTCAGTTTATATGCAAATAAAAAAACATACAAGAAATTTATAGATCATAGAATAAGAGAATGCAAATTAATATTAAAGGATGATATACTAAAGAATTTTAATAAAACAATTGAAGATATCAAAGGTAATCTTAAGAATTTTAATTCTAAAAGTATAGGAATTTTTGCTTCTAATAAGTACAATTTCTTAAAAACAATATCTCTATCTATGAAAATTCAAAACACATTAATTGTTGATTCCTCACCTTATATTCGCCCTCTTGCAAGAATTGAAGATGAATGGGAATCTTTTACCTTGCTGCTAATCAATTCAAATTATGCAAAAATATTTTCTGTATCAACTGGTAAAATAGATGACATAAAAAAAATATCATCTGATATAATAAACAAACATAAAAAAGGTGGATGGTCACAGGCAAGATTTAATAGAATAAGAAAAGGTGCAATAAAAGCATTTTTATCAGATGTTGTTGAAGAACTACAAAAAAAAGCTGAAAAATCCATAATAATCTCAGGACCTGGTACAACTAAAAATATTTTTATAGAAATGCTTCCAAAAAATATAAAAAATAAAGTAGTTGATGTAATTGATATTAGTATTGAAGATGAAAAAAAACTTTTAAAGGAATCCTTTGAATTGATAGCAAATAGAGAACAAACTAAAGGTTATGATGCAGTTCAAAGATTAAAACAAGAAATATTAAAAGATGGTTTAGCGGTTTATGGGTTATCAGAAACCTTAGATGCAGTAAAAAATGGACAGATAGATTTACTAATAATTGAAAAAGATTATAGAATGAAAGGATGGATTTGTGAAAATTGTCAAGTAGTTGAAAAAGGAATTAAAAAAGTTTGTCCTTATTGTAAAAATAAAACTTCAGAAGTGGATGTTATTGAAGAAATTCTTGAATTTGCAGAAAGAACTGATGCAAATATCGAGTTTACTGATAGTAAAGAAATTGCAGATCTTGGTCATGTAGGCGCGATTCTTAGGTTTAAATAAAACAATACTTCACACAATATTTTTAAAATAAAACTAGATGAAGACCCTTGAGTGATTGTTAATGGTTTATTCACTAGGTATTCGCAGAGAAGATAAAAACAAATGGGAGAGAAGAACACCAATAATACCTGATCATACAAAAGAATTAAAGGAAAAATATGGTATTGAAACAATAGTTCAACCGTCTAAAATAAGAACATTTTCAGATGAATTATATAAGATTAATGGTGCAAAAATTAATGAAGAATTATCTTCTAATGTTATTTTTGCTATAAAGGAGATACCAATAGATTTTTTTCAATCAAATAAAACTTATTTGTTTTTTTCTCATACAATTAAAGGTCAAAAAAATAATATGCCTATGCTTAAAAGAATGATGGATCTGAAATGTAATCTTATTGATTATGAGAAGATTACTGATAAAAAAGGACGTCGTTTGATTTTTTTTGGAAGATATGCAGGACTTGCAGGTATGATTGATTCTCTTTGGGCTTTTGGTCAAAGAATGAAATGGAAAGGAATCAATAATCCGTTTTCAGAAATTAAAAAAACAGTAGATTATGATAATCTTGATGATGCAAAAACCCATATTAAAAAAATTGGTATAAAAATAAAAAAAGAAGGTTTACAAGATTCTTTATGTCCTTTTATTGTTGGATTTGCAGGTTATGGAAATGTTTCAATTGGTGCTCAGGAAGTTTTAGATATTTTACCAGTAAAAGAAATTTCTCCAAAAAATATTGATAAAATTAAGAAGAATCACTCTAGAAATTTGATTTATAAGGTTGTATTTAAGGAAGAAGACATTGTTGAACCTATTTCAAAAGGGAAAAAATTTGATTTACAAAACTATTATAAAAATCCGCATCTTTATCAATCTATTTTTAATAATTATATCAATGATATTTCAATTCTTATGAACTGTATTTATTGGAATAGACAATATCCAAGACTAGTTACTAAAAATTATATTAAAAACAATTACACAGATCAAAATAAATTAGAAATAATAGGAGATATAAGCGTGGATATAAATGGAGCAATTGAATTTACAGAAAAGGTTACAACACCAGATAATCCTGTTTTTGTTTATAATCCTATAAATGATAAGATTATTGATGGTTATGAAAATGATGGCATTGTTGTGATGGCAGTTGATAATCTACCTTGTGAATTACCAAAAGAATCATCAAATGCTTTCAGCAAATCTCTTATGAATTATATTCCTTATATTGTAAAAGCAGATTTCTCTACTGATTTCAATCAATTAAATCTACCTGATGAAATTAAAAAGGCAGTAATTTTATATCATGGAAAGTTAACTCCTGATTATTCCTATATCAACAAATTTTTATAGGGTAGTTCTCTTCGCTGCTTTATTCTTTAGATTTGAGGTAATTGTTATGACATATAACGTATTAGTTCTTGGGGCAGGTATGATTTCTAAGCCATTGGTTAAGTATCTACTAGATCATCCTACATTTTCAGTTACAATGGCAAGTAGGACTGTTAGTAAAGCTGAGAAAATTATAAATAACCATAATTTTGGAACTGCAGTTGAGTTTAATATCACAGATGATAAATTGTTGGAGAAGTTAATATCCAATTCAGACCTTGCCGTTAGTCTTCTTCCCTATATATTCTTCTCAACGAATGTGGACTTGACCCAGGAATTGACCATATGTCAGCTATGAGAATTATTCATGAAGTTGAAAGTAACTCTGGAAAGATATTAAGTTTCAAATCCACAACAGGTGCACTTCCTTCATATGAAGCAAATAATAACCCATTTGGATACAAATTTTCTTGGTCGCCTCGTGGTGTTCTTCTTGCTTCCAGAAATGATGCAAAATGGCTTGAAAATGGAAAAGAAATTTTTGTACCCGGTGAGCATCTATTTGAAAACTATATTATGCAAGATATATCAAATATTGGAACTTTTGAAAATTATCCAAATAGAGATTCAATACCCTACAAGAATATCTATGGATTAAAAGATGCAGATACTGTCTATCGAGGTACATTTAGATTAACCGGTTGGTGTGAAACTTTAAGAAAAATTGTTGCTCTGGGTTGGTTAAATGATAAACCAATGAAAGGATTCAAAGGTAAAACATATGGTGATATGACAAGATTTTTAGTTGGTGCAAAAGAAAATGATAATTTAATTAAAAAAACTGCAAATTTTCTTAATCTTGATGTATATTCTACTGTCATAAAAAGACTCAAATGGCTTGGTTTGTTTAGTGATGAAAAACTTCCAGACGATAAAGACAATCCATTAGATTATCTCAATGTCTTGACATTAAATAGGATGCCTTTTAATAAAAAAGAGCGTGATATGGTTATTATGCATCATGAGTTTATTG
>LSSG01000040.1 GCA_001595915.1 Thermoplasmatales archaeon SG8-52-3 | reverse complement strand
ATTTTCTTTTTCATATTCTTTCCTCAAAAATATGTTATGGAAAAAAAGAATCATAAAATCCTTCTACGAAAAAATATCCGAAATGATTAAATTAATTAACATAATTTGTTATATTCGGAAAAGAATGACTAAAATTGATAAAAAAGACCTTAAAATTATTTATCATTTGTTACACAATTCCAGACAACCATTGAGTATTTTAGGGAAAAAAGTAGGACTATCTAGAAAAGTTGTCGAATACAGAATAAATCGGTTAGAAAAGCAAGGAATTATAACTGGATATCCAACTTCGATACAAAATGGTTTATTAGGTTTGGGATTGGTTCGTTTCTATTATAACTTTCAATTTGTAAGTCCTGAAAAAAAACAGGAGATAATCGAATATTTCATAAATAGTGATATTGTAACTTTGGTTTCAGAACTTGAAGGAAGTTATGACCTTCAAATAAATGTTTATGTCCATACATTAAAAAACCTTGAATATTCATTAAAATATCAAAATTTATTTTTAAAATTCGCATCATTTTATGATCAAACACAAAAAAAATATAGAAAATATTTCGATGAACAGATAATGACAGTGTTTCAAAAATCTACCTTTTTTGATCCAGTATTTCTACTTGGCGATAAGAATTTTACACCATCCTCTATCCCAATACCGCCTCCCTCTTTTAAAGAAGTGCTAATTGACAAACTGGATTTTGAAATACTTAGAAAACTAGCTGTAAATGCAAGAATCCCGACAGTGAAACTGGCAAAAGATTTGAACGTTACAACCGCAACTGTTATATCTCGTATTAAAAGATTGATAGATGAAAAAGTAGTAATAAATTTTGGAGTTAGTATCGATTTACGAAAAATTGGATACAGGATATATAATATTGAAATAAACCTTAAAGATTATGATAAAAAATATGAAATTATAGATTATATCCAGAATAATAAAAATATCTCTGAGATTGAGGAAACATTTGGCCGGGGAGTTGATCTAGAGTTTGAGTTTGCTTTGAAAGATGAAACAGAGCTTCAATATATAATCAATGATCTATCCCAAAAATTTCCTGAAACCATCAAGAACTTCAGATATTATCACCATGAAAAGATTCATAAATATAATCATATACCATTTAAATAGATGATTTTTTAGTTTTTAATATGAACGAAATGTAATAATATTAATGGAGGAATGCAAATTAGCCCGGCAATTAAAAACATATTATTATAACCAATTAAAACAATAATTGAACCTGTAATAATACCTGCACCTTCAGCACCTATGTTTGCAATACCAGTATATAATGAAAATTGTGTCCCTCCAAGCCTGGGATTGGTTGCATCCATATAAAAAGCTAATAATGCAGCATTTACTCCAAAACCAAAAAATGAAATAATTAAAACTAAAACTATAGATGTTGTTATTGAATCCGAAAATATAATCAATATTACAAAGAATGCTGCTGGAACCGCAAATAAATATATGGCTTTTTTTCTTCCAATTTTATCAGATATAATACCTGAAAATATTGAACCAGGAATGGCAGATACCATCATACTAGCTGTAAGTAATCCTATTTGAATATCAGATAAATCAAGAACTTTCTTTGCATATATAATAATTCCATAATTAAATATTCCATATCCTATTGCTATTAGAGGAATAAATATAAGTAACAATTTCACATATTTTTTCTTAAATTCTTTTAAAAGTAATTCTTTTACTTTTTGTCTTCTGATTAATTTTTTTGCTTCTGCAATCATAGAAGGAAGGATAATATTTATTAAAATAATGATCCCCGCAATTATAAACATATATTTATATCCAAATGTTTGAGCAATATAAGCCAAAATAACTGCACCTAAACCTGCGCCCACAACACCTCCTATATTCATTGCAGCATTGATTTTTCCCCTATCTTCATTTATACTTATGTCAATTCCCCATGCATCTGTAGAAGAATCTAGTAATGTTTGCCCGATTTGACTAATAAATAGAATAATCATAAATAGAGCAATTAGATTTGAAGGATCAATAAAATAGAGTAAAAAGAAACAAAAAGCACTTATCAGACCACCGATAAAAACAAAAAATTTTCTTCCTTTATAAATATATTTATCGATAACACTGCTCCATGCAAATTTAAAACTCCAAGGGATTAAACTAACACCAACAATGATTGTAATATTCTCAATAGGTATACCAATGCTCATAAAATATAAAGGAATAAATAAAACTGCAGCACCACTAAATCCTTGTTGAAAATATAAATCACCAAAAAGTAGATATTTTAGAAACCTTCTTTTTTTTAAATCAATTTGAATTTGCCTTCCTCCCTATTTATATATCTGTTTAATTGTAATTAAAAAAAGGTTTATATGGTTTGTTAATAATTATAAAAACAATTATTTGCAGTAAAAAGTACAAAATAATTTTTAAATATAAAATTAATTAAATATGTCGGAGGCGGGATTTGAGCCCGCGACCTCCTGATTTCTTAGCGCAAGACTAATTTCGAACCCTTTAGCTGAGCTTATGAGTCAGGCGCTCTAACCAAGCTGAGCCACTCCGACAGGGTAACATGCAGAATAGAAACTAGGGTTATAAAAACTTTCTAAACATTTTTTTACTCTAAAACAAGTCTTTTTTTTCCACGTAAAAAAATTGTTTTTAATGATTCTTTTTTTACTCTTTTTCTTAATTCACGATCATTTGTTACAACAATAGCTTTAAGTTTTTTTGCTAAAAAAAGAACAGAATCATCACCTTTACCTTCAGAATCAATTATTTTATAATTTTTTATTAAATCTAAAGCAGGTTTTGCAAGATGTTTTTTACGATCTTTTCCGTTTTTTGATAAAGATATGAGTTCATCGAAAATTGGTTTTGGAATTATAATGTTAACTTTTCCAACAAGACGAATTAGTTCATCTTCTAGATCTATAGAAAATTCAAAAGGCATCATAATAGAGCTACTGTCAAGTATCACTGTTCTTTCTTTTGGATTTCTCCATAACCTATCAGATGCCATCTGCCATCAATCCTTCTACTAATTGCTATTCTCTGCCCTACATTTGCACAAACAGGTAATTTCAATTTTACGCCAATTATTTCTCCATGAAACTCTGATACAATTCCAACAGTAGTTGCAGTTCCTATTGTAAGCATTAATGGCTCATTTGTTTTAATTGGTTCAACGGTTTTTTCTTCAATTGTGCCTACAACTCTTTTTAATAAATTTATTGACAGATAGAAACTATCAAGTATGGGTGGTAATTGCCCAACTCTTCCAACAACTTTCCCTGCATATGAATCTGATTTAGTTCTAGCAGGATCAAGACTTGTTCCAATAGCAATTAAACCACCAGGTGTTGCTTCTTTTACAGATTTTCCACCTGTAAATAAAGATTCTGCCTTCGTCGTAATTGGTTCAATTGTTTTTCTACCCTCTACTTCAATTCTTCTTCCAGGACAGATTTCAATATCTTCCCCTTGTTTCAAAACACCTTGAATAAGTGATCCACCAATAACTCCACCTTTTAGAGCATCTGGTCTTGAACCGGGCTTATTAATATCAAAGCTTCTTGCAGTGTACATTAGAGGGTTTTTATTTAAATCTCTTTTAGGAGTTGGAATATGAGTTTGCATTGCTTGAATTAATATATCAATATTTACATCTTGATGTGCACTGACAGGGATAATTGGTGCATCTTCAGCAGATGTTCCTTTAATAAAACTTAATATTTGTTCATAATTTTTAATAGCATTTTTTTCTGATACGAGATCAATTTTATTTTGAACAATAACAATATTTTTTATTCCTGATATATCAAGAGCAGCCAGATGTTCTTTAGTTTGAGGTTGAGGGCATATTTCATTTGCAGCAATAACTAGAACTGCACCATCCATAATAGCTGCTCCAGATAACATAATTGCCATTAATGTCTCATGACCTGGAGCATCAACAAAAGATACGACACGTAGTAGTTCTGCTGGTCCACCACACTTTGGGCATTTATCCTTAACACAAAAGCAATCAGGTTCTTTGCAGCTTTTACATTTATAAAAAGCAGCATCTGCATAACCTAATTTTATTGAGATTCCTCGTTTGAGTTCTTCAGAGTGTTCATCAGTCCATTTACCAGTAAGTCTTTGTGTTAAAGTTGTCTTTCCATGGTCAACATGACCAATCATACCAATATTTATTTCAGGTTGATTTGGAAGACTCATTATTGCTCCTCTTTCTTTTCTTCAACAGGTTTTTCTTCCTTTTTCTCTCCAGATTTATCATCACTTTTATCTTCAGTTTTTATTAGGTTTTCAATTGGTTTTGAACTGAATTTAACAACCTTCATATTTATCTGTACTACATCCTGATTAATTGTATTTCCCCGAATAGATTTTTTCTTTCTCATACCATTTTCTTTTGCTTTGAATCCTTTACCCTCGCTAATCAATAATCTTCTTCTTACCATACCAGGAAGATCATATCTCATTGCAAATCCATCTTTGTCAGTTCCACCAGTTATTACTAGTTTATAACCCGGTAAAGATACAAAAATTCCATCTACCTCATCACCTATTTTTTTACCAATCAATGAATTAGCATGGTGTCCACTAACGTTTATATTATGTGATTTGCCATTTTTTGTATCATTTACTACCACTTTGAATTCAACCATGTTTTCTCGGTAACAATATTATGTATTAATAGCTTTTTGTCAGTTATAAACTAGATATTATCATAAATTTTTTGAAAAATTTAAAAAATTATTTAAATAATGTTAAAATGCCTACAAACAAAGAAATTTGTGATTAAGGGGGAGAAAATGACAGATTTCATGTGGTATTGGACGAAAGGCAATAGTAGATTTTTTACCCGAAACGTAAAAGCTGCAGAAAAAGCAATGAAAGATGGAATCCTAGTAATGGGAAGAAAAGTTAAACCAAATATAATAAAATTCTTTTAAAACTTAATTTTCAACGGAAGTTTTTTAGATAGCAATTACATTTACCTAGAGATATGTCTGATTTAGATTACAAAAATCTACTTAAAAAAGTAATAGAGACCAGTTCTAAAAAACAAATTTCTGATGATAGATTTAAACTTCCAAAAGCAGAGATTTTTTATGAGGGAAATACTACTGTTATTAAAAATTTTGATAAAATTTCTGATGCAATAAATCGTGAACCGGACCTTATTTTAAAATTTCTTTTAGGTGGATTAGGTACTGCAGGAGAACTTGATGGAACTAGAGTAGTTTTTCAAGGGAAAATTCCAGCACGAAGTGTATCTGATAAATTAAAAGAGTATATTGAAACTTTTGTAATGTGTTCTGAATGTAATAGACCAGATACGCATCTTGTAAAACAAGGTAGAATGATGCTAATTAGATGTGATGCATGCGGAGCTTTTCGTTCTGTGAAATCACGAAAGAAAAAAATTGTGCAACAACCTACAGAAACATTAAAGGAAGGAAACACTTACGAATTGACAATTAAAGATATTGGCAGAAAGGGAGATGGTATTGCTTATTTTGATAAATTTACAATTTATGTCTCAGGTGCAGTTAAAGGTGCAATGGTAAAAGTTAAGATCGAAAAGATATCAGGAACAGTTGCATTTGGACATATTGTAGAAGTGTAGATTTCTACATATACAATTGCATATTTACCTGCTAAAAATTATAGAAAATTATTTAAACCAAACGACACATTCATTTCTACATTTGTCAGACAAATTATGTCTTTTGTCATTATTCAGACATATGCCCGGCGTCTGATTGGCAGATGATTGGTACCGAACTGACACATGTAGATTTATGTGAGGAGAAAAATGGAATCGCACCGTATAACAATAAGGCTACCTCAGCACCATATACAAACAATAGATCTCTTCGTAAGAGCAGGAGAGTTCGCAACAAGGTCTGAGGTTTTACGTCATGCGGTAAATGATTTTATAAAAAATTATGCCAACAGCATAATTGAAAAAGCTGAAAAAATAAAAAAAGTTCAAGAGTTGGAACTTGCAGTCGAAACCATTGAACCTTACATGAAAAAATAATTGTTCAAAATTGGAGGGGATGGGATGCACCCCTAATGAAGGGCGCCTAGGGATGGGCGTCCTTCAAACTACCAGAATTTAGGAGGAATACTGTATGGGACAAAACAAGAATATGGAATCTTTTATTACAAATGCAATAAATAATAAAAAAGATGAAGAAAGCAAATTAATGACCAATGGAGACGATATGTTTGGCTCACCACGAATCACAATTGTTGGATGTGGTGGTGCTGGCGGAAATACAATAACAAGATTGAATAAACTTGGTGTTAAAGGTGCTGATACAATAGCAATAAACACCGATAAGCAGGCACTTGATTTAGTAGAAGCAGACCATAAAATTCTCATCGGAGGAAGATTAACACGTGGTCTTGGTGCCGGAGGATTTCCGGAGGTTGCAGAACGTGCTGCAAGAGAATCAAGTCATGAAATTGAGGAGCTTATAAAAGATTCCGATCTTGTGTTTATAACTGCTGGTATGGGTGGTGGAACTGGTACAGGATCTGCACCAGTTGTTGCCGAAATTGCAAAAAAATTTAACTCAGTTGTTACCTGTATGGTTTCTACTCCATTCAATGTTGAGAGAGCAAGACTTGTAAAAGCTGATGAGGGTCTTGATAAATTAAGAATAAAAGCAGATAGTACAGTTGTACTTGATAATAATAGGCTTCTTGAGTTTGTACCAAAACTGCCAATAAATCAAGCATTTTCTGTTATGGATCAGATGATTGCAGAAACAGTAAAAGGAATATCTGAAACTATTACCCTACCATCATTGATTAACCTTGATTATGCAGATATGAAGGCAATAATGAATCAAGGTGGACTATCTATTATGCTTTGGGGTGAAGCAGATGAAGAATCTGGAGTTGATACAATAGTAAAAGAGGCATTAAACCACCCCTTACTTAATGTAGATTATCAGGGAGCAAATGGAGCACTAGTTCATATTACAGGTGGACCAAATATGAGCCTTAAATATGTTCAAGATGTAGCAAGAGAACTTACAAAGGATTTGGATTGTTATTCAAATGTCATTCTTGGAGCAAGAGTCTCACCAGAGTTTGAAGGTAAATGCAGAGTAATGGCAATTATGACTGGTGTACAATCACCAAATCTTCTTGGTCCAAATGTTCTTGCATCAATGAAGGAAAGACCAATAGTAAAATCTGTTGGCAGTTCAAAAGTGGATATCGATTTCGTGAGATAAACCACTTTTTTCTTTTATATTTTTATTATAGTTCCATTAAAATTTTCATTATTTACTACTTTCTTTAGTTCATCTAATTTTTTTCCATTTAAAACAAATGTTGGAATCTTTGATCTTTTAATTATTTTTAATGCCGGACCGTCAATTACAATATTTTTACCTGCAGCTCCCCAATCAGTTCCATACTCTTTTATTAATTTATCAATAGATACTTGTTTTAATTGTTTTGCGTCTGGATATTTATTTGGATCCTTATCATATACTCCATCTACATTTGTTGCTATGATAAATTTTGAAGCATTTATCTTTTCAGCTAGCTCAGCACCAACCATATCAGTACTATGACCAGGTGTAGTTCCACCCATAATAACAATTTTTTTGTCCATTTTTTTTGCTTCATCTGTTGTTTTTGGAATTTCTACATTTGAATATCTAATAAAACTTGTAAGAATTCTTGCATTGATTCTTGTTATATCTATTCCAAATTCATCTAATGTTTTTTCATCAAAGTTCAAATTTCTACCTAGTTTTATATATGATCTAGCAGTTTTTCCTCCACCAACAATTATGTAGACTTTATACTCATTGATTATTTGTTTTAAAAACTCAGCAAGTTTTTGAAAATAGGATTTCTCCATCTCATCAGAAATTAAAACTGATCCTCCAAGTGAGATTACAATTGAATTCATAAAAAAGTATAATGCATCTCTAATTTATTAGAATTTTTAAATTGATTTATGCAACCTCTGGACCAGCTTGCCCTTTTTTTGGATCCCCACTAAGTCTTACTTGAGGTAGTGGGATTGGCGGTGGCAGACCAAGGTCTTTTGCAATTGTTACTGCTTCAGGTACACATGCATGCATTACAGCTGTATGAATATGACCTGCAATTTGGTCTGGCATCTTTCTTGTTTCATTCCACTCCTTTGAAATCTTTTTTGCATCATCACTATCATATAATAAGGATCCTTCAAGTTTTATCATTCCAACTGGTCCATAACTAGCAGTATATTGAAATTCAATTATTGCTTCATTTTCTTTTTCAACTGTAAACTGTGTAACTGTACTATTATGATCAATTCGGACTTGTTTAGGACGTTCATTTCTAGAAATATATCGTCTTGCTTCAATTGTTTTAAGTTGTATGTTTTTAATTTTCATGATTTAGTCTGATAATAAACAACATATTTTTACTTCTTTCGTTAAATGATAACAATAAATTTGGGAAAAATATAATAATCATGATCCGTATTGATATCTAGTAACATATTATATATGGTGATATAAATTTGGTATTAAATTTATATAAAAAAATATTGATTTTAGCGTTTATAATTTTATTTTTTAGTTCAAACGTTGTTCTCTCAGCAAAAACCTTAATTTTACAAAAAAACCAGTATGAAATAATAGATATCGATAAATTAAAAATTGAATCAAATCAATTAAAAATTAATGAAATAAAAGATGGACTCGGTATTACTTTATTTTTATCAAATAATTGCGATAATTCAATTTATAATATAAAAATTGAATCTGAAGCCATTGGTCGTTTTATTGATATTAAATCTCCAAATTTAATTGAAATATCTGAACTAGAAGCTGGAGAATCTAAAAAAATAAGATTAAAAGTTTTTGGAATTGGTATTGGAGAACCTATTGATTGTTATAGAGTAAAGATTACAATAATTGGTGATAATATAAAAACCATGGAACGGATTATCCTTTTAAATATATTCGGACCTTTTGTAAAAATAATTACTGTTTTTGTAAATGATGAAGACTCTTTTGAAGGTTATACACTATTTTCTCCAGAATATTACATAACAACATATTTGATAAACAATAGTGGTGAGATTGTAAAAAAATGGAAGAGCGATTACATCCAAAGTGCTGAATGTCGTCTCTTAGAAAATGGTAATCTTATCCGATCTAGTTTTGCTAGAATTAACCCTTATTTTCCAGGAGGTGGTATGACCGGTCGTGTTGAGATGTTTAATTGGGATGGTGACCTAATCTGGGTTTTTGAATATACTAGTAATCAATACTGTCTAAATCATGGATTTGAACTTTTACCAAATGGTAATATTCTAATGATTGCTTGGGAGGTAAAAACCTATTATGAAGCAATTGAAGCAGGAAGAAACCCTTTTACAATACCAGCAGGTGTTTTATGGCCTTGTTATATAATTGAGATAGAGCCAACTCTCCCAGAGGGAGGTAACATTATTTGGGAATGGCATGTATGGGATCACCTTATACAAGATTATGATTCTTCAAAGAACAATTATGGAAACGTTAGAAATCATCCTGAACTAATAGACATAAATTTTGGACTTCCTATGGGTTATATTGATATGAATCATATAAATTCACTTGACTATAACAAAGAATTCGATCAGATTTTAATCAGTGCACATACACAAAATGAGATTTGGATTATTGATCACAATACAACAACAGAAGAAGCAGCAGGACACTCAGGAGGCAGATATGGAAAGGGTGGTGATCTATTATATAGGTGGGGTAATCCTCAAACATATAGAGCTGGAACCTTAAAAGATCAAATCTTATTTGGACAACATGATGCTAGATGGATTGAACTAGGATGTCCAGGCGAAGGACATATTACTGTATTTAACAATGGTTTAGGTCGCCCAAATTCATCATATTCATCTGTTTTAGAAATAGTACCACCAGTGGATGTTGATGGTAATTACTACCTAGAACCAGGTTCAACATATGGCCCTAAAGAACCTATTTGGAATTATACTGCAGAAAATTTATCTGATTTTTATTCTCCAATAATTGCTGGAGCACAAAGACTTCCAAATGGAAATACACTGATTTGTAATGGATATTCAGGAATATTTTTTGAGGTTACAATTGAAAAAGAAATAGTCTGGAGTTATTATAACCTATATCCTAACTTTGTCAGCAATCAAGTTACAAACATAAATCGTTATCCACTAGATTATCCAGGTATAAAAGAATTTAATGAAGATATGACTAATAAAAACAATAAAAATACATTATTTTCAAACTTAATTAGCCATAATATTATTTTTAAAAACTCATTTAAAATTTTTAATTATTAAAAAAATTACTTCTTTTTTCTAATATCAAATAAAAGAAGAATAATTCCATTTATAAACAAAGCAGGTAATAAAATAAATAAGGGTAATAATTTTTGTTCTTTAGGTAATCCATCACTAAACAGCAATTTATAAAAATAATATATCATTGTTGGATATAGAGGAATTCCTGAAGCAAGAAATCTAATCCTTAATATTTTTTTATCCCTTTTCTTTTTCCGATATACAATTAAATAAAGTATCGAAATCAAAATCATTGCAACCCATAAAAACATTATACTTAATAATGGAGAATTAGAAATCATTAACATAAAATACCAAATCACAATTGAAATTAATGCTAGTGAACCAAATACAATATCCTCAATTTCAATTTTCATTTAATTACCTTGAATTGTGATAGTTATTTATTTAAAATATTATTTTTTTAAAGTTTTTATATACAATCTTTAAATATTAATAAATATTAATCAAAGAAAAAATAATATAAATAAACAGCATTATCTCTAATCATTAACTTAAGGGGATTTTATGAACATAAAAATAATGAATAAAAGTATAATTATTTTAATAATTATTACAATTTTTGGAACATGCTTTTTACCAAGTGGTATTGGAATATTAAATTTAAAAGAACCTGAATTTGTTGAAAATCTAGACAATTTAAATATTGCAAATGAAGGATCTGAATATTGGGCATTGCTTGTTGCTGTTGGAGAATATGCAGATGACCCTCAGCAGAATCGACCTCTTATGTTAGAAGAAGTTGATGACTTATATGATGTTCTTCTTCAATCAGAAATTTGGTCAGAGGACCATATAAAAGTTATAAAAGGAAAAGATGCAACTGTTTCAAATATTATTTCTGGATTGAGATGGCTTGACAAAATGGAAGATGAAGAAGATTTTTCTTTGGTTTATTTAACAACTCATGGTTGTCCTGTTGGTTTTGATATTCCTCCATTTGATGAAGAGGATGGGACTGATGAAATGCTTATAAGTTATTGGGGATTTGCATATCCCACTAGTTTTATTTGGGATGATGAGCTAAATTTTCTTTTAAATCGTTTGGAATCCCAAGGTGTTTGTTTAATTGTTGATAGTTGTTATGCTGGAGGATTTAATGATCCTCCTAATTGGAATCTTTTAAATATATTTCCTTCGCCTAGAGGAGAAAATATAATATCGTCAAAAGAGTGGCAGGAAGGTTTTTTAGAAGATGTCCGGGGTCAGAATCGAGTTGTTTTAACGGCCTCTTGTGAGGATGAGTTATCCTATTCTGGTGGATTTGCTCCTTATTTAATCGATGGATTAAGAAAGTTTGCAGATAAAAATAATGATTACATAATTTCTGCAGAAGAAGCTTTTAACTATACTGAACCCAGAACATATAGACAAACTCCAACAATCTATGACGGTTATGCTGGTGAACTTCCATTAATTTATTTAACTAATACAAAAAAATCTAATGATGATAACATAATAGATTCATTATTAAATATAGATAGCTCATCTGAAAATTCAATAATCTGTGGATTTGTTGAAGATGTAGAATCAAATAATCCAATTGAAAATGCCTTAATTAACATAAGGGGAAGAGATAATCAGTGGGAATTTTTTGAAAATGAAACAACAACAAATTCAAATGGTTTTTTTAGTATAAATGTTCCTTCCAGCAGATGTACATTAACAGTCTATGCTGATGAATATTGTGGCGATCAAATAAGAAATATTGAAATCGATGAAAATGAAATAATGTGGATTAATATCTCTTTGTATCCACGTCCACCAGAAAATTCTGTTATTTGTGGTTATATCAATGAAGATGAAACAGAAAATCCAATTAATAATGCAAATGTTGATCTTTATTGGCAAGGAGAGTTTGATCAATTCTATATGAACGAGACTCTATCTGGATCAGATGGTTTTTATTCAATTAACGTAGCTTCAGGGGAAATTGATCTTGAGATTGATGCAAATGGATATTTCCAAGATGATATTGATGATTTAGTTATTTTGGATTATGAAACTTATTGGTTTAATTTTTCATTGATACCTCGTCCTAAAGAAAATTCAGTGGTTTGTGGCTATATTACTGATAACGAAACTGGAGATCCAATAAATTATGTTCGTATTGATTTTGAATGGCTTGACATTGAAACAGGTTATAGATATGACAATGAAACTCAAACTGATGTATCAGGATTTTTTAAAATAGATATTGCTGCAGGAGAAGTATATCACGATATTCGCTCCCAGAACTACTACTATTATAACCCATATCGTCTGGATTGTCAAGAGGGCAAAGTGCTATGGATGAATATTACATTAGAAGAAGAACCAATTGAAATAGATATAGGTAAACCATTGCAAGCATTGTATATAAACAACAATAGAATTATACCTTATAATAAAATAAGAATAATCGGAAATATTGATATTGAAGCAATAGTAAATTATGATTGGTTTGGATATACTGAAGTAGAAAAAATAGAATTTTACATCGATAGCGAACTTAAAGAAACAGTCTATTCTGAACCTTATATTTGGTCATGGAACGAAAGAAAAATAGGTAAACACACAATAAAAGTAATTGCTTATGATATAGAAGGAAAAAGTGCAAGTAAAGAAATTGAAGTTAGAAAATTATTATAATATAAAAAATTAAAAAACTGATATCATTTAAAATTAAATATTATTTCAAAATTTTTTTAGAAAAGTACATAAATATCTATAAATATGACGATTCCCGGGAGTTTATTATGAGGAGAGTTCGTATATTAGCAATTAGTATAATCATTTCTTTATTAGTTTTAACAGTAAGTATAAATGCACAAGAAATCAGTTCAACAAACAATGAAGTTAAAATCACAACAAAAAATGATTATTTATCTATTGAGGAAACAATAATTTTAGAAGGAACATCTGAAGATTTTATCGAATTAATAGGATTTTGGATACAAGATAATGCTCAAGACGTAGAAATTTCAATTAATAATCAAAATCTACAATATGATAAAACAAACAACCTTTATACAATTAATTTAACAGAGTTAGAAATAAAAGAAAATTCTCAACCAACAATCAAAATTGATTACAATATAGACAAGGATTCAGATTACTATAAAAAGGAATTAATTAGAAATATAAGTTCATTAAAAATTACATTTGATGGAAAAATATTACAGACTATTACAAATTTAATTTCTGGAACAGCATTAAATGTATATTTATATCAAGTCCAGACTCTAGAAACAAGCTTTAATTGGTATTTAATTATTGTAATAATCGTACTTTTTATATTACTAATAATTGTTTTAATTAATTCAAGAAGAAAACCTAAAAAATCAAAAACAAAAAAAGGTATAATTGAATCTGAAGAGCTTTTAAAAACAAAAAAAACTCTTCTAATGTCACTGTTAAAAGATATTGAAAAGCAACATAGATCAAAAGAGATATCAGATGATACATATCATAAACTCAAGGAAAACTATAAAAATGAAGCAGTTGAAACAATGAAAAAGCTTGAAGATACAACTTCAAAAGTCAAATAAACTTTGTTGCATACTCTCTGATTTTTCTTCTTCTACTTCCTCTGTTGAATCAACTTGAATTGGTTTTTCATAGATAATTTCTGGTGAACGCATAATTTCTTTTAGCTTGTGCATATGACTTTCACTAAGAAGATATTTAACCTCAGTCTCGGACAAATTAAGCTTATTTTTCATTTTAATTGCAAAAAAAGAATTGTTTCTAAACATATGAGTAAAATATGATAGCATAAAATTTTTATTTTTTGACTTTGAACAATGAGAAATATTACTAAGTTTTCTAAGAATCATATCCTTGACTTCAATTTTGGTTCTAAATTCCTTTCTTTGCCTAAGCCATGTTGGAAAATTATAGCTATCATTTGGATAGTTGTGGGTTTTTGAAGTTGCAACACCACCATTCATTAGGTCACAAGCATAAGACCATAATGCATAATTTTGTTTTCTAGCAGTTCTACCAAGAAAAATATCAGCCTTAGATAATGCTTCATAACCATTTGCTAGATCACTCGTATCAATATACTCCTTTGGAAGGTTTTCACAAATCCATAGTATTACAAGCTTTGGATCTAAATCTAAGTGAGAAAGGCTTTCTCGTATTGCTTTAATATTTTTTGTTTTAAAAACGTCTCTTAATGCATTGAAAATATCTTTTTCCCTATCCCTATAACCTAATGCATTTAGTGATTTTATATCAACCAGAGCTTTATCTAGACAAATTGATTGGAGGTCGTTTACTGCTGAACGAATGTCACCTTTACTTCTATCAGCAATTGTTTTCAAAACATTCTGATCAATATTTATTCCTTCTTTGAGACTGATTTTTCTTAAAAGGTTAAAAACAATACTTGAATATGGCTCATAAAATCTAATATGCTTGCATAATGACTTTAAGATTTCACCAGTACCCTTAGTTAAGGAATAATAATCATTGACAATCAAAATTATTGGTTGACTAGATTCTTTTATAGTTTCAATAATTGCCTTTTTTCCTCCTTTATCACTTAAGTCGGATGTTTCCTTTTTTGAGCTGCTAATATTTTCATAAAGATTATCTGCTTCATCTAAAATAATTAATTTTCTCCCCCCTTTTTTTGATGATATAAAATTACCATCATCAGAGAAGGATTCATTAATTGCTCCAGAAGTGGCAACATTTTTTATTTTAACAGCGTTTCTTGCGTCTGAAGTATTTAATTCAATTGGAATCCAGCCAAAGTCGTTTGCAAGTGCAAGTGCACTACTAGTTTTTCCAGTTCCAGGTTTTCCAGATAGAATCACTGCCCTTTTTTTTGGTATACCTACACTCCATGAACTAGCCCATTTGGATAGTTCAATTAATGCTTTTTCATTTCCAACGACCTCATCAAGGCTTCTAGGTCTATAATCTTCCGTCCAGTCCCCCATAAAAAAATATAATAAATCCTGCATATTTTAATATTTGTTTTTGATAACCTTTTTAACAGGTTGTATTATACCCCATTTCTGAAATGCGGGGATGGCCCAGCCCGGCACGGCGAAGGATTGCTAATCCTTTGGTCTTACGACCACGGGAGTTCGAATCTCCCTCCCCGCGCTTTTTAAAAAAAGAGAGAACCTATTATTTAGGTTCCTTTTTGTAGTTATCTTCGAGTCTTTTCCATTCAGTAACATCACGAGAAATGCCCATCGTTCCAATTATATTTCCATCTGCATCAAAACGTGGTATCTTTGTAACAGAAACCCATCTATCTGCCCCATCAACATTGGTAATCTTTTCAATCTTGTTGATAATGAATTTTCCAGTATTGAGAACATCTTGATCATCTTCGAAAGCTTTTTTAGCCTGGTCTTCTGGGAGAAAGTCAAAATCTGTTTTACCGATCATCTCTTCAGGTTTAACATTAGAGTGAGCAGCCTTTGCTTTATTCACCATTACAAATTTATTTTCCTCATTTTTGAAATAAATTGAATCAGGAATGCTATCCATAAGGGTCTGAAGCAAGCTATGTTCATGTGATAATTTTAATTCGGCCGCTTTTCGATCGCGAATATCTCTTATAACAAGTACAAAATAATCTATCTCATGTTCTTTTTTTACAAGGAAAAATGAGCTCAATTCTACGTTTATTACTTTTCCATTACCTGCAATAATTTCTGTTTCTTGGCTTGTAGCGACCTTTTTTGCTAGCAGCTCTTGAAACTGATTAACAACAATAGATAATGATTTTGGAGTGAGAAGACCCATACTTAAGAAGTTATTTCCTACCATATTTTCTTCT
>LSSG01000039.1 GCA_001595915.1 Thermoplasmatales archaeon SG8-52-3 | reverse complement strand
GAGATACAAGAGAGTTCGCATTGGTTTTATTGAAAGTCGCAGGCGTCATGGTAATGAGATGTTTCAAAAAAGTTTAAAGCATTTTATAGAAATGGTTGCAAAAAATAAGAAATTTGGAAATATGAAATGACAGAAGCATAAAATGGAGTTTAAATCTAGTCCTTATTTGGTAGATTTTAAGCATAGACTATTAGGAATTAACACATATGCCTACACCCAGTAACTTATTAATAATTGTAGAGAATTTTTTTTGACCGATTTTAATAACTAAAATACAAACATGGACCAGTCACATAAAAAGATAGAAATACAATTAGATAAAAAATACTATTAAATCTTGTATCAATAAAAAAATGAAAAGACTAGTAAAATCTTGTAAATTTTTATAGGACGTAGTAAGGACTAAAAGATTTTTAGAATAAATAATGATTATTAAAGAGCAGACTTTTCTTGAAAATTTATTGTTGTAGCAAAAACAAATGGATAAAATCCAAACTTTATACTTCTAGCTATATTCTTCATTATATTAAAATATGAACTGAATATCTTTTGAATTTCTATTGTATTATTTTGAAGCTCCTCAGGTGACATGTTTTTAGGTTTGAATACTACTGTTTTGAAGTCATATTTTGACCAATCTTCAGTTAATATTCTTCTTTCCTTTTTTAATTTGTCAAAAAGTGGTGTCCCAGGTAATGGTGTTAAAACATTAAATGTAACTAAATCAAGATTCATATCAGAAACCATGTCTTTTGTTTTATTAAAAATATCTATATTATCTGTATCAAATCCAAATATAAAATCAGCTAAAACCATCATTCCATGGTCATGGATCTTTTTTATTGTCGAAGCATACTCTTTTATCTTGTTAGTCTTTTTTCCTAAATAATTAATCGATTCTTGAGAAACAGATTCTAGACCAATTGCCCATGCACAGCATCCTGCATCACTAGCCAATTTTAAAAGATTTTCATCTCTATTCAATATGTTTATATTTCCATTACAAAAAAATTTTTTGTTCAAATTTTTTAATGATATAAATAATTCTTTTGAATAATTTGGATCTATTGTTAGAGAGTTATCATTAAATTGAAAAAATTTTGGCGATATATTTTTTATTTCTTCAATTACCTCTTTTACTGGTCTAGTACGATAAATACGACCATATTTTCTATTTGTCATTGCACAAAAAAAACATCTATTAGGACACCCTCTTGATGCTTGAACTGAGGCTGATAAATAATGTCTTTTATTAAAAATTCTTCGGGGATTAGGAATTTTCAGTGGATTAACAATTCTTAATTGATTGTAAAATGATTTTAAGCAACTATTTTCAAAATCTTTTAGAAGTTGAGGCCATATTTCCTCTGCTTCTCCTATAACAACACTATCTGCATGCTGTTTTGCTTCATTGGGTAATGCAGATGGATGCCATCCGCCTAATACCACTTTTACACCTTTTTTTCGAAATTCATCAGCTATTTGATAGGCTCTTGGCGCATTCATAGTATATACTGTTATACAAACAAGATCACAAGATTGATTGTAATCTATTTTTTGTATACTGTCATCTATCATATCAATTTGATATGATGGTGGAGTTAAAGCAGCTAATATCCCAAAACTAGGTGGTTCAGAGGAAAAAATTTTATTAAAAACTTTATTAAGATTATAATTATCTGATCCTTTAATACCTGGATAAACAAATAATATTTTCATAATTCCCTCAATTAATTTCTCATTTATATCCTAGAAATATTTATATCTATTGTTGAATTGCCTTTGTTTAATTGAGATATATTCAATATTAGTTAAGCCAATATTATTTAATTTTTATCAATTATTTAACAGATTTTTTTCATTTCGACATTTTGACACGATGAATTTAATAATGCAATGTAAAAAAAAGATTTACCAGTATTTGAAAAAAATCAAAGTGATAAAGAATGGTAAAGATTTGTTCTAAATGTGGAATAAAAAATCATGAAGAATCATTCTGGTGTAATAATTGCGATAATATACTTCTTAAAGAACCAGTTGTAAAACAGGAAAACTTTTTAGAAGATCATTCAAGACAATTTCTTGAACAACAGAATGAATTCAAATCCTTTGATCATTATGAAAACAAAGCAATAAAACTATTTTTAATCGGATTTTTAATAATAATTGTATTTATTTGTATATTTGTTTATTTCAGTATAACAATGGGATCGAATTTTAATTGGATTAGTTGCCAATTTAATGAAGATTTTTGGTTTGAGGAAGATAAGATTATTACCTATGATGGTTGGACTATAACTTTGGATAGGGTAAAAGAGTATACTCTTGAAGGAAGGGTACTTGCTCTTAACACTTACAATAAATATGATTCCCCTTACGACCCATGCAACATTTTTTGCCCGATTGATCTTTTTATTGGTATTGATGATGTAAATGCAAATCCTGATAACTATGATTACTCTATAACATCTTTTTCTAATCGGAAGGTCTGTTGGTATATGAGATATGATAATATCGCAGATTATAATTATTTTAGATCTCACACTGGGAATAACCACCTAATCCCACACAATGAAGACGTTCTAAATATGATGCAAAACATTAGTGTAAATGATCATGTTTTGATAAAAGGTGGTTTAGTTAATTTATATGGTGAACGAGATGGAGTAACAATATTTAGATCAACAGATACTCATATTGGTAATTATGATTGTGAAGCAATTTTAGTAGATGAACTAATTATTAAATAGAAATAAACTTAAAAATGTACAAAACTTTATTATAAGCTCTTTTATATTAAATAAAAAAGGGAGGATTACAACATATGAATTTTCTTCTAATCAGATGTATGTCTGAAATTCAGGAAGAAACAATTAGTCCTTTTTTTACTTCTCAATTAAGTGATATTAATATTCCATCTTCCTACCCCCCACTTGGTTTACTATATATTGCTTCAGCATTGGAGTATGATGGTAATAAGGTCGAAATCATTGATTTGAGTACGGGAAAAGAAACAATTGAGGATTTGTTAATAAAAATATCTAATTTTGATGCTGTTGGATTTAGTATCTATTATGAAGATTATATTATTGTTAGAAAGATCACAAAGAAAATCAAGGAATTTAATCCAAATATTCCAATTATCACTGGTGGACCTTTTTGTACGTTTATGAAAAATCGATCTTTAACTGAGATTCCATTTACCGATGTTTGTGTAACTGGTGAGGGGGAAGAAGTAATTATTGATTTAGTCCGTTATTTTGAAGGAAAAAAGAATCTGTCGGATATACATGGTATCTTTTATAAAAATGGAGAGCAAATTAAAAAAGGAAAACCTTTGAAAATAATTAAAGATTTAGATACACTACATTTCCCTGCCCGTCATTTAGTTGATAAATATGATTATGGAAAGATTAGCAATCTTAGACTTCTTAAACCTAAAGCTACTGCGATGATAACCAGCAGAGGTTGCCCATTTAAATGCAAGTTCTGCGCTCGATATGGAAATGTTATTGAGGGTTGGGGTTTTAGACAAAGATCTGCTGAAAATGTTGTAGAAGAACTAATTGAAATAAATGAAAAATATGGTTCAGTTATAATCTATGATGACTGCTTTTTAGCAGATAAAAAAAGATCTCATGAAATTATGGATAAATTAATTGAAAAGGGAACTTCTATTGAATTAATGATTGAAGGAATTAGAGTTGACTCTGAAGATGAGGAATTGTATAGAAAAATGAAAAAGGCAAATGTTAAACTTGTTTCATTTGGGATTGAATCTGGAAATCAAGATGTGATAGACTTTTATGATAAAAAATTTACATTAGAGCAAGCAAGAAAAGCAGTACGTCTCAGCAGAAAAATGGGATTTTTAATATTATCCACATTTATTTTAGGAGGTTCATCAATAGAAACAGAAAGTCATATTCAAAACACAATTAAATTTGCGTGTTCACTACCTATTGATTTTGTTAATTTTTTACCGATGTACTATCAACAAGGATCATCTTTTTGGCTTGAGGAGGTGAAAAACAAAAAAATCTCAAAGGATGAATATACTGTGATGGCTGATTCACGTAGAGGTTTAGGAAATTTCACTCCAGAAGAACTTGTTGAGTTCAGAAATAGTGCAACTAGACGATTTTATTTAAGACCAGGCTATATGTTTGATCAGGTTTATCAGGCATTTTTAAGGAAAAATTTTAATTTGTTAAAATATGGAATTAAACTAATTACAAGATTCTAAATATTATCTTTTAAAATCCTAATCCTTAAATTTTAATATAAAAAATTATTTATTGTCTTTTATTGAAAAGTAGGCTATTGAAACAATTGATACTATTACTAATATAGCACCTAATATTGTAATATTTCTTCCATAAAATTCGCTACCAATGAGTAATCCAAGTCCTAGACCACCAATAATTCCAATAAATATTGCTTTTTTTTCCATTATTAGTTCCTCTTAATTTGTTTTATTTATCATCTTCAACAATAGGATTATATTGAGTTGCATCATAAAATTTTCTAATTAATTGATGTAAAGTTATTTCTCCTACTATTTTTTTATTTTCTATTACAGGTAGTCTTCTTAATCCATGGGTAGTCATTCTATTTAATACATCTTCAATTTTTTCATCTGCTTCACATGTTATAACTTTATTATGCATTAGGTCTTCAGCTGTTTTTACTGTTCCGTGCTGTATTGATTTAAAATCAGGCATTCCAAATAAATATATTGAAAATTCTTTTGGAGCAAGTATTGATAGAGCATCATGTTCGGTTATTATTCCTAAGAGTTCTCTTTTTTCTTTATCGTTTACAACCCATATATGGTTCCTTGCCCCTAGTATGTTTAGTATATGATGAACATCTTCATTTTTTTCAACAATTGGTAAATCCCATACTCTTTTGTCCATTAATTGATTAACTTTTAGTTCATAGAATTCTGGTACTAACCTCTTACCCTTAGGCATAATAATTCCATAAACCTAAATATTATATTTAAAAACTAGCTTTTGAGCACCTTAAATAAAGCAGGTGGTGTAATAACAGTGGTTACAATAACCATTATCAGAATTGCTGATGCAATTTCATCATTTATTAGACCATAATCAAGACCTAATTTTACTAAGATTAATTCAATACCTGCTCTAGGAATCATGGCAACTCCTGTTGCAATTGATTCTTTATTACTGAAATCTGTAAGCTTTGCCCCAATACTACAACCTAGGAATTTTCCAATTATTGCAACTATTATTATTACACCAGCAAAACTTCCAATATTCAAAAATGCATTTAACTTAAAGTCCATTCCTACGGTTACAAAAAAAACTGGGATAAAAAATCCTCCTCCAATCATTGTAATATAATCTTTTAACTCCCTAAAAAAACTAAGCTGTCCAAGAATAAGACCAGCGATAAAAGCACCAATTATCACAGATAGTCCAATGTTTTCAGCAATAATTGCAAAAAGCAAAGCAAAAATAATACCCATTATCAATAGACTTTCTCTACTAATCCTAATTTTTAGAAGATATTTATCTAAAAAATTACCTACCTTTTCTTTTGTTAATAAAACACTTATAAAAATGAATAACAAAACCAAAAATATGAAAATACCAATCTCCCATAGTATAAACTGCCCTGATTTTACTACACCAAAAAGAATAGTTAAAATTCCCATAGTAATAATATCATCTATTACAGCAGCACCCATAATTAAGCTACCTAATCTTGTCCCCATCATTCCTAAATCAAGTAAAACTTCTGCTTTTACACCAATTGATGTAGCCATTAAAGCAGTACCAACAAAAAGGGCAGTAATATGTGAAAAATTAAAGAAAATCGCTGTAATATAACCTAAAATAAATGGTAAAATTACTCCAAGAATTGCAACTACAGAAGAGCTTTTTTCAATTTTTTTAAATTCCTTTAAATTTAATGATAAACCTGCTGAAAATAGAAGAAATAAAATTCCTACATCTGCAATTTTTCTAATCGGAGATTCGCTATCTATTGAGCCAATATTTGTAATTAGAATAATATTTCCAAGTATTGCTCCAAGAATAAGTTCTCCTAATATAGCTGGTTGTCTGAGTAATTTTGATAAAATTCTTCCAATTAATGCTGCACCAAGTACAACAACAATACTTATAATAAAATCCATTAAATAAATGAAAACAAAATTATGTAGTTAAATGTTTATTCATTTTTTAAAATTTATTTATATTATTTGATTCTCCAATTGTATTTCTTTAGAAGTGGATTTACTTCTTGTTCTATTTTATTACTTTCTTCTATATTAAGATTACATCGAGTAATAATTCTTTCTTTTAAGGAGAATTCTAGATATTGGTTCATTGAATCATCCAGAGGACATTCGATAGGTCTATCTTTATTGAATGTCAGTTTTTTTTCTATTGTTTCAGATAGATCACTTATTTTTTTCTCTATTTCCAAGGATTCTCCATTTTTATTGCAATCTCTTACTTCTGCTATATCGAAAAGTTCTAAATCATATACTGCAAATGCTTTTTCACATCCTGCTTTCTTCATTATTTCTTTTGCTTCTTCAAGAACGTCCATAATAATACCTCAAAGAATATAGTATAACCGTTTTTTTTTGACAATAAATTTATCTAAGGAAAATAAAAAAGGATTAATTAAAGGTTTTTGCTTAAAAAATATTGTTCCAAATATTAATAAATCATTAAAATTTTTTAAAAAAAAGCAAATTAATTATTATAATAAAAGTTATGGTTTTTTTGTGAATCTTATTGAATTTGTATTATTAATAATACTTGCCTTTCTTCCACCAATTATCTATATGGTTTGGATAAGAAATACTGAAAAATATCATAGAGAACGATGGATATCAATTTTTTTTTGCTTTATTTGGGGTGCAACAATAGCAGTTATTGCTGCAATTATTCTAGAACTTTTATTAAACCTATCTCTTACTCCTTCAATTCATAATCCAAATATTATGGGCTTGATAACTGTAATTATAATTGCACCGGTTGTTGAGGAATTTACAAAACCTCTTGCTTTAAGAACAAAAATTGTAAAAAGAGAACTGGATGAACTAGAAGATGGTTTGATATATGGTGCAGTGGCAGGCCTTGGTTTTTCAGCAACAGAAAATTTATTTTATGGATGGTCATTTTTAGAAGAAAGCTTAATTTACTTTCTTATTTTAATTTCAATAAGAAGTGTTGGTGCTTGCCTATTACATGCATCAGCCACAGCATGGACTGGATATGGTTATGGAAAATACATTATGAGAAATACAACAATATTGCGTGTTATACCATATTTCTTACTTGCAATATTTGTTCATGCGTTATACAATTCCCTTCTTTCATTTGAAATATTTGAAGCAGCTTTGGGTTTAATTACTGCATTGTTACTTTCTCTTGTTACAATCTCACTTGTTAGAAATAAGATAAAAAAACTTGATGAACAAAACCGTTAATCCTTACCAAAAAACACTCTAACATGAGGTCTTGTAATATAATAAAAAAAGATTATACCTGTAGGTATGGACATAGCAAACATAATTCCACCAAGCGTCCAAGCCCAACCCCTTCCTTTTAATAGTCCATATGGTAAAATAATTGCAGATATTGAAAAAATTGCAATATAATAAATCCACAAAGAAATTGTACCTTCAATTCCAACTATGTAATAATAAATATATGCACTAATTAATGCTTGTAAAATAAGTATTGAAACAAGAATATTAATCCCAAATGGACGTTTTATTTTTTGTTTTTTCTTTTTGACAATTATATCATTTTCTTTATTTTCTTTTAATTTTTTATCTTTTATTTTACCTTTAATAAAATTTTTGTAATCTGTTTCAGAGTCAAAAATTATTGGCATTCCTTGGTATCCACAATCTCTACATACATTTCTTGTTGTATATCCAGTTAATACACCTTCTCCCATTCTTCCCTGATAAATTCGTGTACTACCACAATTAGGGCATGCAATAATCTCCATTTTTCATTCTCCTATTTCAAATTTGAATAAATTTAAATTATAAGAATTATTACTATTATAAAGTGAGAAGAGATTTTTATGTCAAGTTTTTGTCCTAATTGTGGAACAAAGTTAGATGAAGGTTTTAAATTCTGTCTAAATTGTGGTGCAAAACTAAACATTGGTAATGCCAATGACCCTATTGATCCAAAACAAAAGATTGAACAAAAATCTGTTCAAAATCAGTCTGATACAAACGATAGTATTAAACCGGTATCAGAATCAAATAAATCAAACAGAACTTTATTATTCTTATTAATTGCAATAATTGCTATTATTCTTATAGTAATTATTATAAATTTATCTATCGGTGGATTAGATAATCGTTTTATTGGTGAATGGGAAATATCTGATGGTGGTGTTGACGAGTTTTATTGGATTTTTAATGACGATAGAACTTTGACAATGATTATATCCGGTTTTGATATGGATATTGCTTCTTGGAGTGTTAGGGGTACTCAACTATGTTTAAATATGAAAGAAAATGAACTTTGGGGTGATTTTTTACCTCAAGGATATGAAGATGAAATATGCTTTGACTTTGTATTTTCAAATGAAGATAATACGGTTTCATTGTCAATTGAGGGAAGCGAAAATTTTGTTTTGACAAAAAAATAATATTTAATTTAAGGGAATTCATAACCTTATACTAAATTAGTATTAAATGCGAAATTTTGTTAATAGGATGGAAATATATTTTAAAAAAACTCATTTTTTATAAATTTCTTTCTTTGTAATTTTTATAGAAATTTTCAATTGTTCTGTCATAAGTTTTTTCAACATCATCTTGGAAAAAACAAGCTGGTACCTCACCTCTAGAAAGATGATATCTAAGACATTGACAGCACATCCCCTTTTTTTCACAAGGATAGCTACAGTTACATATTACCTTATTTTCATTCAGTTTACATTCTACCATTTTTTATACCCCTATTTATGAGATTAAATTTTTAAATTCATACTCATCAATTATTTTTAAATTCATTTTTTTTGCTTTATCATATTTTGAACCAGGTTTATCGCCTAATATGACATAGTCAATATCCTTACTAATTGATGATGCAACAATTCCTCCTTTTTGTTTAATAATATCAGATGCTTCTGGTCTTGAAAGTGATGAAAGACCACCTGTAAAAAGAAACTTTTTTCCTTGTAAAGGTAAACCATCCTTTTTTGCTTCCTTTGTTTTTACTCCAATATCCTTTAATCGTTCTATTAGACTTATATTTTCTTCTGTTGCAAAAAAAGTTGCAATTGCTTCTGCTGATTTTTCACCTAAACCATCGATTTCTCTTAATTCTTCTTCATTTGCCTTTGAAAGCTCATCAATTGAGTTATATTTTGATGCTATAAGCTGTGCAGCATATTTACCAACATGTCGAATTCCAAGTCCATAAATAAGTCTTGAAAGATCCTGTCTTTTACTTTTCTCAATTGAATCAAGTAGATTTTGAGCAGATTTTTCTTTGAAACCTTCCAATTTTAAAACATCGTCTTTTTTTAGAAAATAAAGATCAGCAATGTTATCAATAAGTCCTAAATCTAATAGTTTATCTATTGTTGATTCACCTAAATGATCTATATCCATTGCATCTCTTGATGCATAATATCTAATTCTCCATTTTAAACGAGCAGGACAAAGCTTATTTGGACATCTTACCGCAACTTCTCCTTTTTCTCTTATGACATCTGTTTTACAAATAGGACATTTTTTTGGAATATTTTTTTTCTTTTCTTCACCAGTCCTTTTTTCACTTATACTTTTTACGACTTGTGGGATAACATCTCCACTTCTTTCAATAAGTACAAAATCTCCAATTAAAATATCTTTTCTCTTAACTTCGTCAAAATTATGTAAGGTTGCTCTTGAAACAGTAACTCCTCCTACTTCAACAGGTTCTAATATAGCAACTGGTGTAAGAGTCCCAGTTCTTCCCACTTGAACTACAATATCATTTAGCTTTGTTGTTGACTGTTTTGCTGCAAATTTATATGATATTGCCCAGCGAGGATTTTTTGATGTTTCACCAAGTTTTTTTTGTTGAGCATAAGAGTTTACCTTAATTACTGCTCCATCAATCTCATAGTCTAATGTTTCACGTCTTTTTTCAAGTTTTTTACAATACTCAATTACTCCTTCTATATCATTTACCTTCTCAATTAAAGGATTTACCCGAAAACCTGCATCTTTTAGTAATTTTATTGCTTCAAAATGGGTTGAGAATTCTTTATCAGAATATGACAAAAAATATATGAAAATATCAAGAGGTCTAGATTCTACAATACGTGGGTCAAGTTGTCTAATAGAACCAGCAGTAGCATTACGTGGATTTGCAAAAATAGGATTTCCTTTTTTCTTTTGTTCATTGTTAAGTTTTTTAAATCCTTTTAAGGACATATATACTTCCCCGCGTACTTCCACATTATTTAATTTATTACCCATCAATCTCAGTGGAATACTATGAATTGTTTTTAGATTGGAAGATATATCATCCCCTCTTACCCCATCGCCTCTTGTTGTTCCTCTTATAAAAATACTATTTTCATATAGCAAAGCCACTCCGACGCCATCTATTTTTGGTTCAACAACGTATTCAATGTTTTCTACGGTTTTTTTAATCCTTTTATCAAAATCTCTCAGCTCGTTATAGTTATATGTATTATCAAGAGATAGCATAGCAACCTTATGCTCAACTGTTGTGAAACCTTCAAGTGGTTCTCCACCAACACGTTGGGTTGGGGAATCAGATGTTATCAAGTCAGGAAAAATTTTTTCTAGCTCTTCTAATCTTGATAAGAGCTTGTCAAACTCAAAATCAGAAATAATTGGGGAATTTTCTACATAGTACTTGTGGTTATGATAATTAATATCCTTTCGAAGTTTTTCAATTTCCTTTTTTGCTTTATTTTTGTCCATCTCTATTCACTTGACAAGTATTTTTTCAATTTCATTAATTGATTTTGTATTTAAGATATCCTTTTTTTCGAGCCATCCACGTCTTGCAGTTGCAATTCCATATTTTATAAAGGATAAATGATGAAGATTATGAGCATCTGTATCAATTATGAATTTCACATCTTTCTCCTTTGCTTGTTTTATGTATAGGTCATTTAGATCAAGTCTATCTGGAAATGAATTTATCTCAAGAAATGTATTTGTTTCTTTAGCTTTTTCAAATATTTTCTCCATATCAAGCTCAAAAGGCTCTCTACGGCCCATAAGTCGACATGTGGGATGAGCAATACAATTTACATAATTATTTTCCATTGCTTTCATAATTCTATTTGTGGCATCAGTCTTATTCATCTTGAAACCTAAATGGATACCTGCACAAACAAAATCAAATTTCTTAAGAATATTGTTATTATAATCTAAAGATCCATCTGGTTTAATATCGCATTCAGTTCCACAAAAAACCTTGAAATTTGATATTTTTTTATTTATTTTTTCAATCTCAGCTATTTTTTTAATAATTCTTTCTTCAGATAAACCACGAGCGACCTTTAAAGATTGGGAATGATCTGAGATTCCTACATATTCATAACCTATTTTTTTACAAAATCTAGATATTGATTCTATTGATTCAAGACCATCACTCCAGTTTGAATGAACATGTAAATCACCTTTGATATCATTATAAGAAATAAGTTTTGGAAGCTTACCATTAGCCGCGACTTCAATTTCTCCGCGGTTTTCCCGCATCTCAGGCTCAATATATTCAAGTCCAAGCTTCTTATATATCTCCTCTTCGTTTTTACCAACAACATAGCTTTCTGATTGTTTATCGAAAAGGCCGTACTCATTTAGTTTATAACCTTTCTTAATTGCTAAACTTCGCATTTTAACGTTATGCTCTTTTGAACCTGTAAAATATTGCAGTGCAGCACCAAAGCTTTCATCTTTTACAACTCTAAGGTCCACCTGTAAATTATCATTTAGAACAACACTAGTTTTTGTACTTCCTTTTAATAAAACACGATTTATATCATTATATTTTACAAAATAATCCATCACATCATCAGGAGACTCTGAGGAAGCAAGAATATCGATATCACCGATTGTTTCTTTTCTTCTACGAAGACTACCTGCTAAACTAGCTCTTTTAACCTTATCAAATTTCTTAATAAACGAAAGATAATTTTCACCATCCTCAATTGCAACATGAAGTAAAGCACGCCCACTGGTCTGTTCCATTACTTGGATACCTCGTAAAATATTTAGCTCCAACAATTCACCAAAACCATCAAGATTTCTTAGTTTACCCTCGATACATGCCTTACGTAATTCATCAATTGTCTTGATACCTAGGTTTTTATATAATGCTGCCACTCTTTTTGGACCAAGACCTGAGATATTTAACATTTTTAGCAGTTCTTCAGGAATCTCTTTTTTTAATTTTTCTAAATATTCTATTTTATCTGTTTCAACAATTTCTTTTATCTTTTTTGCTAAAGCTTCCCCAACTCCAGGAATATCTTGTAATCTGTTTTCTTTTGTGATTACTTCAATATCCTCATCTAGAACCTCTATTGTTTGTGCTGCCATACGATAGGCTCTGGTTTTAAAGAAAATCTCTCCTTTTAAATCAAGAAGATCTGCAATCTGATACAAAATGTCAGCTACAAGTTGATTTTTCATAAACCGCTCTCTTATTTTTCAAAATAAATAATAATTTTTACCTCATCGCCATCTTTTATATTCAGTTTTTCTCTCAGGTAATCATTAGAAATAAATTCAAGAACATTTGAATAATGGGTACGTAGTGGTAGAACAATTGCTCCCTCTGATCCATTTATTTTTGCTCGAAAACATCTAACACTACCAAATGTCCGATTTTTGGTTTGAAACTCTTCAATAGTTATTGCTTTACTATTTTTTAGAAGTCTTAACTTGTTTCTTTCAACATATTCAATCTCAACATTTAATGTTCCAGGATGAGGAACAAAACCCAGTTTTTCTCTAAATTGTTCAATATAACCCTCTTGTTCTGTATAATACCTACCCTCACCAAGTCCAGAAAGAACCTTTCCTTTGAAAATTATTCTATCGGTAAGCTCAAATATTTGTTTATATTGTAAATGTTCCTCTTGTAGTTTTTCTTCTCCAATTCCTGTTACCATGATTAATTGTTTTTTGATTCCCAGTTCTCTTTTTATCATCCCTCTTTTGTCAAGTTCTACAAGATATCTAGAAGCAGTTTGTTGGCTTGTTTCAAGTTGCTTAGCAAGTTCTAGTGAAGATATCTCAATTTTATTTTTTATTGCACCAAGCAATGCAAGCTCTTTTAAGGTTTGTAATAGGTATGGTTTCATAATAAAATTATCCCTCAAATTAACCTCTAATTATTTTAGCTAATCTTTCACCTTCTTTTGTAAGTATGTATTTATTTCCTTTTTTTTCAAGAACTCCTCCCTTAATTAGATCCTCAGCTATTCTTTTTCCAACAGTAAAAATTATTCGATGTTTCTTTACAATAATATTCAAATCATTTTCACCAGATGCAAAACCATCAAAAATTGCTCTTCTGAATTTATTTGAAAGAATATAGCCCTCTTCCATACAATACCAACATCTTATTTTTTTTATGTTGTGAACTAAGCAAAATGAACAATAGAAAAGCAGTTAAAAATTTTCCTATAGATGAGTACCAACTCATTAATGAGAGGGTTTTATTTCTCAACTTTCTTAAAAAAATAAACAGAGATTATAATTTTTTTTTATTTTTTTTCTTCTAATATTCTACTAAACTATATATATTGCTTTGATGATTAAATTATTGAGGGAGGTTAAGATAATTGAGCAAACAGAGGGGTTTGTTGAATAAAACGCTAATTTTGGGAATTGTACTTTTGTTTGTTGGTATGAGTATTGTTTCTACAATTGGAAAGCCATCCGAATTTTATCCAGTAAATAAAAATCAAATAATATCTATAACTAATCCAAAAGACCTAATACTTTACGATCACTTAGCCTTTATAATTGGTGAGGGATCTGATTGTCATATTTATGATTTCATATTAAATGATCCCAATAATTTGAGCTGTGTTTGTGAAGGAAGTGGTGGATGGTCTAATATTGGTACTACCTGGTCAGATGCGGGTCATTTATATACTTGTCAATATGGAAACGGTCTTTTATATGGCATAGACTTAGAAACTTGTGATATGTGGAGCATTGGTGGCGGAGGACCTGGGATGAATGGTCTTGCATATGATATAATAACAGGTTGGTTGTATGGTAGTTCTGATAATAATTATCTTTATAAGTTTGATCTGGAAACTGGTGAGCAAGAACAAATCGGACCTTTCGGAGGGGGAGTTCAGTATATGGTTGGTATGGCATTTGATGCAAATGGAACACTTTACGGTTGGGATCTTGGAAATGATGCGCTTTGGACAATTGATACTGAATCTGGCGAAGCGACTATGGTGGGTTACTTAGGTATTAATATTTATTATTCCTGTGATGGAGATTTTTGCAAAGAAGACGATATTTTGTATCTAGTTATCAATAACTCTTTATTTATTTGTGATAAAAATACGGGACAAATCGAATCATCACCGCAAGGTCAATTTCCTGAATATGTTACAGTTACTGGATTAGCAATACCATATGAGTATGAAGATATTATTCCTCCAAAAACCACCCATTCTCTTAACCCTCCAGAACCAGATGGCAAAAATGGGTGGTATATTAGCGATGTTAATGTCACACTTAGTGCAACAGATGACTTGTCTGGTGTAAAAGAGATAAGATACACAATAAATAATGGATCTGAACAAGTTATTCCTGGTGATAATGGTTCGTTTATCCTTAATGATGATGGGGATGATATTCTTATTGAATATTGGGCTGTTGATAATGCTGGAAATTTTCCAGCAGAGAAGAAATTCTTTACAATCGATATTGACCAAACGGTTCCAGAGGTAGCTATATCCTATGAAATTCATTATGATAAAAATTTAGGACATTTTTTTACCTTCACTACAGTAGCAGTAGATGAAATGAGCGGTATGGATTATGTGGAATTTTATAGGGATAATCAAATAATGAAAACTGTTTATGGTTCAGGACCTGAATATGTTTGGGATTGTGAATATTCTAATATTACTCATATTAAGGGCATTATTCGTAACCGAGAGATTGCTGAAAATTACGTCAAATTTAGAGCGATATTTATTTTAACCGAGGAATCAACTGGAAATTATTCAATAATAGATTCCTATGGTTTTGATAAAGCAGGAAATATGGGTTGGGATGAAATATTAGGAAATCTTCCTCCAGGACCTATTAATAAAATTTTATTATTAAAAAATTTAATACTTCCAAATAACTATACTGGTTATATCGGAAGATTCTTCATATATGCTACTTTCAATACTGGCTAATAGACATAAAATTTTTCAAAAGTTAAAAGTAGTTAAAAATTTTTTTTAGATAAGTACTGATTCAATAATAAGGGGTGTTTTATCTCTTACATTTTTTAGTTTAATAAATTAAAAATATATTTTTTTTTATAATATTCTCTTGTTTTTATGCTTTGTGTCATTATTTTTTTTAAAGAACTAGTCAATTGCACCTATTGGGTAATGGGATGCAAAAGACCAGTTCAAAACATAAAGCATGGAGGAGGTATAAAGAAGTTAGTGTACCATGGGCACAATATGATGCCCATAGACAAGATGAATACAAACATGTAATAGATCTTCAAAGGGTATTCAGCGAACTGGATAAACCAGTTCAAAGACGGGAGTTCCATCTTTCAGAATTAACTGTTATTCTTCTGTTGAAGATCATGTTTGGAATTTCCTACAGAGGAATCGCCAGTGCGACAAAAAACCTGGAAATATATAAGATTCTTGGAATGAAACGTGCACCAAGTTACAAAACCATTCAACGAACAATGCAACATTTACAGGTTGGATTTCTTACACGAGTCAACCGATGGTTGACTCCATCTGAAATCCAACTTGCAGGGATAGATTCAAGTGGGATGAAAACACAACAGAAAGGTGCTTGGGTTCAGATACGATTTCAGAGACCTGTACAGAGACGTGATTTCAAAAAGATACATATTTTTGTATTCACCACAGCTGAAACGTATTTTAAAACAGTGCAAATGGTTGAAGATCAATATCATTCTTGGTGATGGAGGATACGATTCAAAGGAATGCTTTAATGAAATTACAAAAAAAGGAACAATCCCTGGTATTCCAGTACGTAAAAATGCTACTAATCGTTCCAGAGGATCGATGAGTAGAAAGAAAGCTGTTATTGAACAAAAAAAAGATATTAAGAAATGGAAAGAAAAAGTCAGATACACCATGCGGTGTATCGTGGAAGCAATCTTCTCTGGAACAAAGAGAAGATTCGGTGAATATCTTTTCTGTA
>LSSG01000038.1 GCA_001595915.1 Thermoplasmatales archaeon SG8-52-3 | reverse complement strand
ACTTTACTATGACAATGGTGACCCTGATGGGGTTAACGGTTTGTTCTTTGGATTGTATTCCGGATATGAAAGTTGGCTTATAGATGATTTCGAAATAGACTCTAATACGAAAATTGGAGGAGTAATATTCAATTTCGTTTGGGGAGCTGGATACTATACAAACATGGATTCGGTAAATATAATCATAGTGGAAGACACTGATGATTGTGATCCTGACACTGGACCATATTATTATCAAACAACGGCAACTGAATTTGAGGAATATAACACGGGAACGATGTATTTCAGCCGTCCAGAGGTAGTCTGTGAAGCTGCATTCGAACCAGTTGATCTAAGCCCAGGTCATTATTTCATAGGTATTATGCCAGATGGTATAATTGATGCCTATGGATATTGGTTAACAGCAACACAAAAAGATTGTGTTCATTTCTGGTATTCTACATACTTCGGCTATGGAAAATGGACACCAGGTACAAGTCTAGGTTATAACTATGACCTTTCATGGAAGATCTTTAAGAGTGGCGGAGCACCAGGTATAAAAGCATGGATTCAACCAGGAACTGAAGACCTCGAAAGCGTTGTAATGAACTATGGTACATTTGCCTATGAGGACCTAATAAGCTATGCCCAAGTTTGGGAGTTTATAACAGACCCAGAAAACGGTACTGAAGTCTGGACAGGTGAAGTCGGAAACATAGATCTTTCACCACTCGGTGGATCAAAAGCCCTTGATTTCGGAAGTTTCACATTTGCAAATGAAGGAAGATATGGTCTATTTGTACAAATACCAGCAGAACCAGATGATGTAGCAAAGAACAACCAGTTTAACTGGGGAATCGGTGTTGATGATACAAATCCAGATTGTGACTATCCACCAATCTTAGACCCAGAAGAACCAGATGGATTGAATGATTGGTATGTCAACGATGTAACAGTAACACTAGACGCACATGACCCATATTCAAACGATGTATCCTCTGGAGTAAAAGAAATAAGATACACAATTAACGGTGGAGCAGAACAAGTAATAGCTGGAAACCATGGAAGCTTTGTCATTACACAAGATGGAGAAGACATACTTGTAGAATACTGGGCTGTCGACTGGGTTGGTAATGTCGAATCAACAAAGAACTCATTTACAGTAAGTATTGACCAAACCGTTCCTGAAATATCACTCAGCTATGAAGTACTTGGATGGAGCCCAATGGAAGGTTGGGAGTTCCAATTCACTGCAATAGCATCTGATGATATGAGTGGAATGGACCGTGTAGAGTTCTACTTCAACAACGAACTTCAAGAAACCGTACCTGGAACTGGACCAGAATATGTCTGGACACTATTCTATTACCCACTACCAGGAATGGCTATATTCAGAGCAACAGCATTTGACGATGCAGGTCTATTTGACTCCGACGAAGTAATTAACCCAGATACAACTACAATACCACAATCACAACAAACCTACCAAGCACAACAAGTACAACCTTTACCGAGATAGACACAAAACAAAATCTATAAAAATATGAAGGGAAAAAATCCCTTCTCTCTTATATTTTTTTGAATAAATTTTTTTTTATAATATTTTTAATGTAATCTGTGATTTTTTATAAATATCTATTTTAATAATTAATAAAATTTAAAATATTTTAAATATTTTAATTTAAAGATTAATATTGCAAAGAATTATATATACTAGTTATATTAGTTATATAATAAATATTTAAATTTGGGAGGTAATTTACTTGCGAAAGAAATTAATTGGTATAGTAATTTGTACGCTAGTTATTGCAACCTTTTTAGTACCAATGGTAGGAAGCACAAGCTTAAATTTAGAACGAAATAAAATCAATCCTCTATATGGTACAATTAATCCACAAGCAAATTTTGCATTTTCAGAAAGAGGTAGCAATTTAGATAACTGGGGATATACAAGCTCTGTTAGTCTCGTAGGAGCTACAAATGCAAAAATATACTACATGCATAAATACGATATTCTAGCAGGTGGTGAAGATAAAGGTTATGTAAAGATATCAGATAATGGTGGATCTAGTTGGACAACTTTATGGGAAGTACAAGGTAAAGTAGCAGATTGGCAACCCAACTTTTTTGAACTTAACAACTGGATAGGAAAAACAATAAAGATAGCATTTCAATATGTAACAGGAACAAATTCAATAAGTCAGGGTTGGTCTGTTGATAAAATCAACATACAAGTAGATAGTGAAAACAAATATGAGGAAGATTTTGAGGATTATGACGAAGGTGATCCTTGGGGAGATTGGATAATAAAAACAGTTTCTTCTCCCGAAAATCTACCACCATATGATCCAACTATAGATGGACCTTCAAAGGGAAGAGAATATAAACCAGTGGAATTTCAATTCCGAGCCGTAGACCCAGATATTGATCCTGTTTCTTATTACATTGATTGGGGAGATGGAGATACATCAGGTTGGACCTATTATTTACCACCTGATTCTTCAACATATAATGAAGAACATACTTACATATTAGAAGGAACCTATACAATCAAAGCCAAAGCAAAGGATTTTAATAATGCTGAAAGTGGTTGGTCAGAACATCAAATCAGAATACAAACGCCCAGAAACAGACAGCTAAACAATTTAATACTAATTAGCTATCTTGAGAATCTTTTGGAATTGATTTTTAAAACATTTCCAATACTACAAAAGGTCATTTAATATAAATGACCTTCTAAAACAATAAATGTGAAACCATAGAATTTTACTTGGTTCACATCTTTTTTTGTTATAATCAATATTAAAATTAATAATTAGTTAAAATAACGAGGATTTGTAAACATAAGTTAATTTGAAAGTGATACACTATTATAAAAACATTTAGCTAATTTAGTATAAAATCCAGTCTTATATATGTTAGATAAATCTTCTTATTCGAACGAACCTGAAGATTACAAAACCTTTTGCATTTATTTCGATAGAATCTAAGCCAGGAGCAGAAACATTTACATCAACACTTATTAATCCAATTCCAAAAAAGCGTTCACCAAATTGCTCTATCGAACCAATTTCAATAGAGGGAATTGTTCCATTTATATCAAGAAGTGTTCTTTTAATAAGTCCTCTTCTATTAACCTGTATATTCCATGAGATATTTTGAACTTCCACCTCTCCAGTGTTTTCAATATTAACCTTAATAGAACGACAAATACCACGTTTTATTGTTACTTTTAGTTCTGGTTCTATTGGTATTACTTCTTCTATGTATATTGATATAAAAACACTACCGCTGCCCCCATTTGAGGATATATCAATACTTCCACCATAATATCCTGACATGCCTGTTGTATCACCAACAGAGACTGTTATTTTATCATGCTCTCCATCAGATGATCCACTTTTTGGGGTAACCTCTAGCCACTCTAAACTCTCAGAAATTGTATAAGATAATATTTGCTGACCACTATTCCAAATTTCAAATGTATCACTTCCTGTCCAACCTTGATACTGATTACCAAAATCAATATTATTAGGAGAAAAAGAAAGTTTGGGATCATCATATTCATTAGTAATAATTGATGCAATATCCTCTCCATTAAAATCTTTCCAAGTTATATTTTCAATAGCATTATATTCTGCAAGATTAATTCCACAATAAGAACAATCACCAGTTCTTCCCCATACATATGCATCATAAATAATTACCAATGATTCATCAGTTTCAAGATATTCTGACAGATTCCACCAGATAATCTTTCCATCTTCTGAAACATTAGATGGCTCTATATTTGATACACCTGCAAAATATGTCACTTCAGGTAAATAATCAACTATTTTTACATCAGTTAAATTGTATAATCCATAGTAAATAAGTTCGATTTTGAATGTAACAGTTTCAGTAACATATTGAAAGGTTTCATTTACCCATTCACCAGTTTCAGGGTTTTTTACCTTTTTTACAAAGGAAGGATTAGGTGGAACACCATATACTGTTGCTTCAGCATCTCCATAGAGATCCCACTCACATCCAGTTTCAAAAGCATAGACTTCTACAAAGTTTTCGTGTTCACCATACTCTGTTACAAATACTTCAAATTCTATTGATATGCTTTCATCATCATAAAGAATTATCCCATAGTCATTACTTAAATTCCAATAAATTAAGCTTCCATTTATAAAGCTCTCATTAAAATTAACACTTCCTTCAAATAAAAATCCAGAAGGTAGATTATCAATTACTTGAATATCTTTTGCAGAATTACCAAAAATACTGTTCTTATGATATGTAATTGTTATATTAAAAAGCACTTTTTCAGACATTTCCGTTTCATAATAATCTGTCCATTCCTCACTTTCTAAATCCCAAACCATCTTAGTGACATCTATAGGGTGTACTGGACATAAATCACAATCTAATAAATTGACAGATAATTCATTTTTTTCATCAATAATGTTAACAACATTTGTTGCTGTAATTGAAGGAAATACCGTTATTATTGCTATTATTAAACTTATTGCAATTCTTCTATTCATACTCTTATATCTCCCATCATTTCCAATTTTTTTTAACAAAGATATTTATAATTATCATAGTATAAATAAATTACTATTTTTATTTAAGGGTTTATTAATTAACAAAATAAAATACTAAATCTGACCACCTAGAAGAATAGATGCTCCAACACAAATAAATGCGGTAATAATACCAACAAGTAACATCTGAATACCATATTTTATCATGCTTTCATCGCTTATCTTTGCTAGATATGCGCCCAATAAAGACAAAACCAAAAGAGTAATTGTAATACTTGAAAAAAATGCTATTTCAGATGAAATAATTCCAAAATTTACAATAAAAAATGGAGAAATCACAAACATTGCAGCCATAGCAGGAGATACACCATCAACAATTGCTGCAAAAATTGTTGCAAATCTATGGGATTTACCGTGCAAACCTTTTTTCATATCTGAAAGCATTGCTTTTTCTAGACCCTTAAGTTTTTTAGTACGTTCTGCTTTTTCAGTCATATAAGCACCACTTATACCTGAAGTTCCCATTGCAATAGATCCAGCAATACCTGCACTAATAATAATTATTGGCTGTAAAACACCAGATACATAGGATCCAATAACGACACCAAGCATTGTAAGAGCACCGTCAAATGCATTCATAACAAAATATCTACGAGTAATTGGTGCAACACCTGATATTTCTGAATATTTCTTCCATCGCTTAATCGTTTTTTTAATCTTTTTTCTAGGCATAATAAATACACTTCAAATTCTGTTTTAACATAATTGTATAGAATTAAAAGTTTTTGAATATTTTAGAAAAATAATATTATTGAATTTGTACTGCAACGTTTAAATAGCAATTATTTGTTTAAACTATTGAGGGAGGTAAGAGAAAATGTATAGAACTCCTACCTTATTTAAAAAAACGCTGGTAATTGGGGTTATAGCTTTATTCATTGGAGTTTGTGTATTTCAAAATATTAGTGGATATGATAAAAAATCAAATATTCTACTAATTAAAAAAATTGCTAATTATTCTCCTATAAACTATGATTATATAAATACTTATTGGAAGGCTTGTGAATGCAACGAAACTACCTTATGGGACTGTTCAAGTCATAATTATAACGGAACAATATATGGAGCAAATTGGGATCCTGGTTGTTGCTTAGATTTTGATGGAATAGATGATTATGTTGATTTAACCGATCATGTAAAAGAAATTGCAATCAATAAGACAGATGATTGTAATATTACATTTTATTTTAAAAGTATATCAACTAGTGATGGTATAATTTTAAGTTATACAGGTAATTACTATGATTGGGATCCTGAATTTCGTATTGAACTAAAAGAAAATGGGTCTATTTTATTTAAATTTGGAAAGTTAATGTGTTATATTGAGTTATTTTCTAATGGGACTTATAATGATGGCTCATTGCATTTTGTAAAAATCCTTTTAAATCAAGATTATGCATCCTCAACAGTAGAAATTTATATTGATGGTAACTTAGATGCAAGTGTTACTAAATATGTATGTGATTTTTATAATACCGATTTTGATAAAGCAACAATTGGTAAGAGGGCATCTGATAATTCAGACTTTTTTAAAGGTCAAATCGATGAATTAAAATTTATAAAATACGAAGGAGGAAATCAACCACCAATAATAGAAATCAATGGATCTACTTATGGTGAAACATATCATGAAATTGAATTTTCAATAATTATATATGATTCTGAAGGAGATGAAGGATGGATAAAAATTGATTGGGGTGATGGGAATATAACCGATTGGCTTGGACCATATAAATCTGGTGAACAATTTAATATATCACATACATGGATATATGAAGGTGCTTATTGTATCTGTGGTAAAACAAAGGACTTTTGGAGTGAAAGTCATTGGTCTGAATGTTTGGAAATAAAAATAGGAAATCAAAGTCCAGAAAACCCAACAATATTTGGTCCTAAATATGGAGATCCAAATGAAGAATTAACATATTATTTTACATCATCTGATTATGAAGGTGATGACCTATATTATTTTATTGACTGGGATGATGGTAATAATACCGATTGGATAGGCCCCCATCCTTCTAATGAAACAATTACTAATATACATTCTTGGTCCGAGAATGGAACATATGAGATTAGAGCTAAAGCAAAGGATATCTGGGATAAGGAAAGTGATTGGTCATCATATTTGATAAAAATTGGTGATTTTAATAATGATACCTCTGATATTATAATTAAAGGTCCTACTCAGGGAAGACCTAGAATTACATATTATTACAATTTTACAATAGTCGATTATGATGGTGAACCTATTTCAATAGAGATTGATTGGGGAGATGGAACTATCCAAGAATTTTTTTATGAACCTGAACCTTATCAATATGTTACTATTGGACATTGCTGGCTCAAGAAAGGGGTATATATTATACAGGCAAGAACTAAAGATATTTTTGGATTTTTTGGTACTTGGAACGAATTCAAGGTAAATATTCCAAGATCAAGGGCAAGATCATTATATTTGTACCATTGGCTTTTTGATCGGATTCCAATGCTGAAAATATTGCAAAATCTTCTAATATTGACTATATAAACAATTCTATTTAATTAATATTACTTATGTCGCATAATTAGTTAGAAATGTTTATATACATAAATTAAGATTAATTTTTTAGGGAGGCAAGATAATATGAGAAAAGTATATGCAATTTTGTTAATAGGAATACTTCTGGTTTGTTTGTGGAATCCATCAATAAATGCTGTAAAAACAAAAAAGGATGATTGGTGGAATACTGACTGGGAGTTTAGAAAGGAAATAACAATTGATCATAATATGGTTAGTGAAGACCTTGAAAACTTTCCAATACTATTTCATAGTAAAAGTTACAATTTTTCAGCACATGCACAACATACTGGTTATGATTTCGCATTTGTAAGTTCTGATGACACAATACAATACAACCATGAAATTGAATATTATTCATATACAAAAGGAGAATTAATAGCCTGGGTAAATATCACTAGTTTAAGCTCAACAGTTGACACTGTTCTTTATGTCTATTATGGAAATCCAAGTAGTAGTAACCAAGAAAATATAATTGGAACATGGGATAGTGATTTTGTAGGAGTTTGGCACTGTAATAATATACCAGGATATGCTGAAGAAGACATAAAGGATTCAACATTTTATTATAACCATGGAACTACCCAAAATATGGAACAAGAAGATCTTGTTGATGGAAAAATATCTGGAGCCTTAAATTTCGGCGGTATCGACGAAAAAGTACTAGTTTATGATTCTCAATATGGCTCACTAGATCTAACTGAAAGTTTAACACTTGAATGCTGGTGGAACGCTTATGACCTTAGCGACTCAACAGATGCTCTAATGGGAAAGGGCTCACAAATACAATATCAATATGAATATAGAATAAGAGATTCAGAAGAAATTGACAATAGATATTCATTATTGACAACCCAAGGATTACATGAAAATAGTATTACACATTCAACTGATACCTGGTATTATGGAACAGTTACGCTTGATTCAGAAAATATCATTTTCTATAATGATGGTATTATTTCTTCAATTCATGATACTACAAATCCATTACCAGTAAATGCACAGTTTGGATTTGGTGCAGCTGGCGATTACATTAAATATTTTGAAGGAAAAATAGACGAAGTTCGTGTATCAAAAATTTCTAGATCTTCTGGCTGGGTTGAAACAAGTTACAATACAATGTATAACCCGGATGCATTTCTTACTTTAGGTAGTGAAGAAAGTAGACCTGTTTATAATGTTCCACCCAATTCACCATTAATAAATGGTCCAAACCAGGGAAAACCTGGAAATGAATACGATTATACTTTTAGAGCAACAGATCCAGATGATGACCCTGTCATGTATTTTATTGATTGGGGAGACGACACAAATGAATGGACTGAATTTAGTGATTCGGGTGAACAGATTACTTTGAAACACACTTGGAGTGAGGAAGGTAATTACATTATAAAGGCAAAGGCAAAGGACATTAATGATGCCGAAAGTGATTGGACAGAGTTTGAAATAGAGATACCAAGAAACAGAGAAAAAATATGTAAAATTTTTTTAAATGATGATTCTAGGACATATTTTTTAATTGGTCGTATAAGAAATTATGAAATAATTGAGTATGAGGGAAATAAATACGTCATGGGGTTAGCATTACATGTCAGAGGAATAATATCATCATTATTACCAAAATACCCTAATCTACCAATACCTATTATCTGGATTTGGCAGAAATTTTGTATTCCTTACAAGGATGCAAGGTTAATCGGTCCGAATTCATTTGGTAATTATCTATTAATTGCTATGGGAAACTTAGAATTTTGATAAACAATTTTTTCTTTCTTTTTTATTTTTACACTCAATTTATACTTTTTATGGAAAATTATATATCATAGAAGATACAAAGTAATAATTGGGGTCTGGTTTGGAAGTAAGAATGAATATTTAGATTAATCTCTTTTATCACGCTTATTTTCCTCCCTCAAAGCTAGACCCCTATTCAAACTGTTTTTATTTAAATTTATATACGAAATTTAATTATTTTTAACAGCTGTTGTGATTAATCATTTTAAGGAAATATTTATATTTATTTATTACATTACAATTTTACAATTGTGAGGGAGGTAGATATGAAATATAAAATAATAGGAATTTTTGTATGTATGCTGTTGATAGGAACAAGTACAATTGTTGTAGCAGATTGGAACCCTGACGATGGTCATAAGATGCATTACCCTCAGGAGCCTAACCCAACTGGATGGGACATAGATTGGGGTTATTGGTTATTGGGTGATGACTGGAAATGTACTGAATGTGGAACAGTAACAGATATTCACTTCTGGATATCTTGGTATTTTGATGAGGTACTTGATATTCCATGGATATTTGTTTCTATATGGTCGAACAATCCAGGGGGAGAATATTCTATGCCTGAAAAGGAATTATGGAACAGAACTTTCTACAATGATGATTTCATAATTGCAGGACCATGGGAAGGAGAACAAGGTTGGTATGTTCCTCCTTATGGAGAATGGGAACTTTTCAACCATTTTAGATACTATCAGATAAATATCATGGAAATTGAGAAACCATTTAAACAAAAAGAAGGCGAGATATACTGGTTAGTAATCAATATGCCGTTTAATGAATATACAATTGGATGGAAAACATCAATATCTGATCAGTTCATGGATACTGCAGTATGTGGTTTTCCAGGTGGAGATTGGATACCGATTTACGATCCTTTAGACAATATCAAAATGGATTTAGCTTTTGTAATTACTGGAGAACCTTCAAAACCAGACCTAACATGTAATGGTTCACTGTCATGGAGAGAAGTAAAACCGGGATCAACTGTTACTGGAACTTTTGTTGTATGTAATGAAGGTGAAGATTGTTCTGAGCTCAAGTGGGAGATAGATCCAACAACACCTGGTTTTGGTACCTGGACATTTACTCCGGCAAGTGGAATGCTACCTGCAGGAGATTGTGTTACAGTTAATGCAGAATGTACTGCACCATCTGACCAAAACGCAGAATTTACTGGAAAAATAAAGGTATTTAACTCTGATTTTCCGAGCGATTATTGCGAAATAGATGTATATCTTCATACGCCACGATTTAGAAGTGCTCATATCCTATTGTTAGAAAAACTTCTAGATAGATTTCCAACAATGTATACATTTTTCAAATACATACTAAGATTACAATAGTTAAAATTTCTCTTTTTTTTTTATTACATTATAAGATTTTTAAAAACGTTGTCTCTTAAAATAATATCTTATGTTAGTAGTTGTGCCTGCTCCAGAACTTGATATTGGAACAACCGAGACAAGTTCCCATCCATTTCTACCCATATCATTTAGAATTGGTTCAACATCAGTTTTATCCTTTCCACCTAGAAATGATCTGTCAATTGTAATAACTTTATATTCAAAACTCACCATTAAATCACCTCAAGATTTTTAATAATAAATTGAAGCATTTTGAACATTATTAATTATATATTTAAACTTATTAGATATTGAACAAAAAATTCATTGACAACTCTTTTATGTTTATTTTTGGATATATTATTAGCGACGAGTATTAATTTGTGGGGGAAGTATTTTATTTAATCCAATTTCCACTTCCCTTTTACCCCACAAATATAAAAAAAAATTAAAATTATGGTTTTTTTTAATTTTACACAAAGGTATTTTAAACAATGTTAGTAATCTACTATTAAAGTTTTTTTCATAATGTTTTTAAATTAACGTTCGTTAACTTTTTTGGGGACAGTCATGAAGAAGAAAATAGTAGCATTACTAATAATAACGCTAATGATGACTAGTGCAACATTATCTGTAATTGGGAACTCTATATCTAAAGAGGAAGAAAACTGGAACACTATATATGAACCTATACCAGAAATTAGACCTTTTAGATTCAACTTATTTAGCTGGTTCTTCGAACGCTTTCCAAATGCATTTCCAATGGTAAAATATATACTCATCTCTAATGGATTTCTAAGGGGATTTTTTAAAGAAGGTACAGGAAAACTCGTTTTGCAGCTTACTGATGCACCTGGACTAAATATAACAGAGGCATTAGTAGATATTTCACAGATAAAGGTTCATTATGCATGCGATGAACAAAACGATACAAATGGAACATGGATTTTTATATCAAATGAAACACAGACGTTTGACCTAATTCAGCTACAAAATGCAACTGATTTGCTAGGAGAAGTAAATCTGACTGTTGGATGGTACACGCAGATAAGATTGAGAGTTGATAAAGCACTAGTTACAATAGATGGTGAACAGCATGACTTAAAAATTCCATCAAAGAACATTAAACTTATTACACCGTTTCTAGTTCAAGATAATCAGACTCTAATATTAACCTTAGACTTTGATGTGCAGAAATCCGTTCATGAAACAGGTAGTGGAAAATATATAATGAGACCAACAATAAAAGTAATACAAGAATAAAACTTTTTTTTTCCTTTTTTTATTTAAATTTTCATCATATTTTAAGATATATCATCGTTTCTCTGACGACTTTTTAATTTTTTAGTTTTACTGGAGAAAAAATCTTAAAATTTACTGTTAAAAAAGTTATATATTTTTTGTCGTTTTAATGGCGACAAAATAAAAAAGTATATAAACTAAGAAAACCACGTATTTATTGACAAAAATAAATAATATTGGTGTTAAATTAATGCGGAAAGCAGGATTTGTCAGAGACAAAAAAATCGAAAGGGCAGTAAACGATATACTTAAATCTAGAGCTAGATCGCGAATTTATATCTATTTACTTGCAAAAAATGGAGCTAGAACAGAAGAAATCATTAAAGGAACAAGACTTCATCCAAGCACCGTAAGAGAGACTCTTTCTAAAATGCATAACAATAATCAAATTTATAGAAAGAAAATAAAAAACGACAGTATTGGAAAAAATCCTTACATATTCTATCCAATTTCACCAATCAAACTTATAAAAAGACATGCAAAAGAAATAGAAGATAAGTTAAACAAAATTGCAAGTCTTGCATTTTCAAGAGAAAAAGAAAACAATTACAGACCTGTTGAAATCAATATAAATGAGGAGGGTGGATAATTAATGAATGTTAAACCTATAGCAAAGCTACTTGCTCGCCACCCTAAAATTGTAATTTTTGTTTTTACTGTAATTACGATTTTAATAGGTTCACAGGCCTTAAATATTTATATAGAATCTGATTTGACAAAATTTCTACCAAGAGATGATCCAGCAATTAAACTTTGGGAAGAAATATATGAAGAATTCAATATTGGACGAACAATTATAGTTCTAGTCGATCAAACAGATAGGGTATATGATGTAAGAGATCCAAAAGTACTAGTTGAAATGGATGAAATCTATCTAAATATCTATGAAAAGTTACTAAAGGAAGGAAAAGAAACAGGTATTGCTTCGGTAAACAGTTTAGCACTTTTGATAAGAAAGGAAAATAGGAAAAGTATAACTGAAGGTGGAAATGACTTTAATGGAATTCCATATGATCAAAGTGATATCTATAAATATATGGAGAGATTTGAAATTGCCGCGACAAAAGGAATTCTTTATTCAAACACCTACAAACTGGCAGTTATTATAATTCAACTTAAAGACGATGCTAATTTTAATCAAGTCCTTTCGAGAACCGAACAAGCTGTAGAAAACAGAGGTACATCATATTCAAATATGACAATAACAGGAACTATTGCTTATCAAAATGCAATCAGAGAAGAAAGCATGGAAAATTTAATCATAATATTTCCAGTTGCTCTGATTCTTGTATCAATTGTATTGTTTTTCTTCCATAGGACTTTGAAAGGTTTATTTATCGCATTTATTCCTCCTGCATTTTCAATTGCCTTGACATTTGGTATTTTAGGAATGTTTCAACCAGAATTAACAATTATTTCGGTAGCTGTTGTTGCGTTGCTCATTGGTCTAGGAGTTGATTATTCAATTCATTTGATGAATAGACTTGCTGAAGAACATGAAATAGAAGACCCAGTGGAAAAAATTGAAAAAATATTGAAACACACAGGAAAAGCAGTTTTACTTTCAACAATTACAACTGTTATTGGTTTTGCATCTCTAATGATATCATCTATGCAACCTATGGTCACATTTGGTTTTGGTTGTGCAATTGGAATTTTATTTTGTTTTATATCTGCAATAATTCTTGTTCCATGCCTTGCAATAGTTTTACAATTCAAGAAAAATGGTCGAGTTGTAGTATGGAAGAAATTTGCAAACTTTGCAGTAAATCAAAGAAAAAGAATTCTCTTGATTGCAGGGTTCTTTGCAATAATTTCACTTGCTGTTTTACCTGAGATAAAAACCGATGTTAATTACTTTGAACTAGCACCCAAAGGAATAACTGAGGTTGAGGCAATGTTCAAATATTCTGAAAGTTTTGGTAGTGGTAGTAATTTTAATGCACTATTAATTAAAACAGATCCAAATGGTCTACTGGACCCTGAAATCATCGAGGGGCTAGTAGAAATGGAAAATGAAATGAGAGATGTAATAGCATCAACTTTTCCAAATATGGATCAAAAGAAAATCGAAAAATCAGTATATTCGATTGCAGATGAAATAAAAGAAGTAAGTGACATAATAAATAGAAGTATTGTTGCAGAGAAATTAAGTGAACTCGTAGGTATTCAAAAGATATTATTTGATATGATAGCTGAAGGTGGCATTATTGATAAAGACTTTTCAAAAACAATTGTACTTATATACATTCCGATTGGAAGTAGCATAGAACAAATTGGAGCAGTTGTAAAAGAAATAAACACAATTTCTTCAACTACTGTTCTACCCCATAATTGTCAAATATCAAAACTCACCGGTCAAGACGCAATAACAATTGCTGTAAATAACAGACTTACAGATGAACAAATACGCTCAATGATACTTGCACTTATGCTTGTTCTTGCTGCATTAATATTTATTTTCAGCTCTTCTACATACGGATTTTTAACACTCATACCAGTACTATTTGTCTTGATGTGGGAACCAGGTTTTCTAGTCGCAGCAGATATCCCTCTCTCACTTGTAACAATCTCGATTGCCTCTATAATGATAGGAATAGGTATAGACTATGGTGTGCATATCACACATAGATTTAGAGAGGAACTAAATAGAGGTATTCCAAAAATAGATGCAATAAAGATTTCGATTGAAAGGACAGGACTATCACTTGTTGAAGCTGCACTTACAACTGTTGCTGGAGTTGCCTCGATATATTTTGTAAATGTTCCAGCCCTCCGAGAGTTTGGAATAGTTGTAATTCTAATGATATCACTTTCATGTATAGCAGCAGCACTCATATTACCAGTATTTTACACTTCAAAAAAAGTTAAATAATATACCTTATTTTTTCTTTGTAAGAACTCTAAGTGATTTTATAAAAGGCATATCAAAAGCAATATTACCAATAATTATAATTATTCCTAAGATAAGTTCACCATTGAAAGCAGAGCTGCCCTGTAAAATTCCCCTGGTATACCATTCATAGATAAATGAAAAACCTACAATCAATGGAAGCCCGATAAGTAATGGAGTAAACAAAATCTCAGTTCTAATTGCTTTTGTAAAATAGAATTGCTTCTTCATATACTTCATTTCATTTTTTTCCATTTATTTATCACCACGGAAAAATGCTCGGATAAATAATTTCACCAGGATAAGAAAGACCAAGATATGGGATGCTTATCCATATAATCAGAAGTAAACATGCAGGAATCATTTGAATCATAAAATCATCATCCAACCACCAGAACTTTTTAGTCTCACCAACTATTGCACCAAAACCTCCAACGATCGAAACAATAATAATTAATAAAAAATCTGATTTAAACCAGGTAATAATAAAGAAATACATACAAATAAAAAAACCAAAAATATAGACATAGTTATTGCTAAAACGTTTTCTTATCTCACCAATTACAGGGTCACCCAAAGTAGCACATAAAATACAAGGAATTGCTATTTGCTGAGGAAAAAACCTTAAAAGAATAACAATTGCAATAGCAAAAAAAACATAACTGCCTATCCTTTTTTTCTCATACATTCTAAGCCCAAAAAAATGATTACTACTAATTTTACCCCTTAATCTTAGTATCTCTAAAATAACTACAAAAACAATTATTAATGGTGGAACCCATAATTTCAATATGTTTATCCAATCAACATCTGGAAGTAAATAATAAAGTAAAAATGATGCTCCAAAGGAATGAAAAACACGTCTATACCAATGGGCGTCAAAATCAAGAGAATTAATCTTTTCCTTTGCATCCTTTAATTTTTCGGTAACATTAACCATTTTTAAACAACAGCTTCTTTATCAAGGGTTGAAATGCCTTGTTTTCCTCCTACAATGACCTCATCGACAAGACCAATAAACAAACCATTTTCAACAACACCTGGGATGCTATTTATTTCTATTTCAAATTGAGCAGGATCTCCAATTCTTTCAAACTCACAATCCAAAATATAATTAGAGTTATCAGTAATAAAGGGTTCTTCTCCCATAACTTTTCTAAGTTCAACATTGCAATCAAACTGCTCAAGTGTTTTTTTAGTAGCAGTCCATCCAAATTTTAAAACCTCAACAGGTAATGGAAAATCAATTCCCAGACATTTCACAACCTTTGAATCATCAATTACAATAATTACCTTTTTAGAATTGTAGGCAATGATTTTCTCACGAGTCAAAGCACCTCCTCCACCTTTGATTAGATTAAGATTGGAATCAACTTCATCTGCACCATCGATTGTTATATCGATAACAGGATTTTCATCAAGAGTGGTTAGAGGTATCTTTTCCTCAGTTGCAATCCTTTTAGTATGAACTGATGTAGGAATACCTTTAATTTTCAATCCTTCTCTACATAGTTTCCCTAGCTTTCTCAATGCATATTCAACTGTTGATCCAGTTCCTAGTCCAATAATCATCCCATCCTCGATAAGATCTACTGCCTTTTCTCCAGCAAGTTTCTTTAGTTCCTCTTTTTCCAAAAGTTCACCCAGACATGTAATATTGAATTAGTACAAAAATTTATACTTAATATTTTGATTACGAGGATGGAAATATGCTGTCAGAATGTGAAGAACACGGATACTTTCGAGGTGAAGCCTGTCCAATTTGTAATAATAAAGGAAAATTTTTGATGAGTGAAAATGAACTTAATTCTCTAAGCCGCATTATCGCTGGAGCCCTTCGTCATTTCCCAGAGAAACTAGGTTTAATGATGGATGGAAAAGGATGGGTTGAAATGTCATCTCTTATTGAGGCTATTGGTACAAGTAGATCTGGTTTTGATTGGTTACGTATTCATCATATAGAAGCACTAGTTATGACTGATAAAAGGAAGAGATACCAGATAGATGGAGGAATGATAAGAGCAACCTATGGTCATACTATAGATGTCAGCCCAGATGATCTTCCTATTGCTGATATTGATGAATTCTATTATCCCGTAACTGAAGAAGAGATAGATATTATTCTTGAAGGAGGTCTTCATCCAATTGATAGAAGGAAGGTTCATCTTAGTGGCAGTATTGAAAAAGCATTAGAGGCAGGACTAGTTAGAACAGAAGATCCAATGATTTTAAAAATCGATGGCAAAAAAGCAAAAAAAGATGGTATTAAAATATTTCATGCAGGAAAAGATGTTTATATAACAGATGCAATTGATGCAAAATACATTTCAAAAGTTGATGATAAAACAGTAAAAAATATACTGAAAAAATCTAAGTAACTTTTGAAAATATTTGATTTTTCTTGTTTTGGGCTTGTAGCTCAGCTAGGTAGAGCAATCGGCTCTTAACCGATTGGCCAGGGGTTCGAATCCCCTCAAGCCCGCTGTTCTCTCTTGAAGGGTTTTGACACAGCATTTTCACATCTTTTTATACTGTTGTGGCAGATGGATGAAGATTTTCTACCTAAAATCTTTCTTTTTTCTTTCTGAGGCAATATTATACGATTTTATTCAATTATATTCGAAAGATATATAAACTTCATTCGATTATGTTAGAGTAATGAGAGAAATAATGCTTGAATGGAATCCATGGTGGAAAGGATCATATCATTTTCAAAAAGTAAGAAGAGATTTATTTTTTAAAATTAAAAATTGGATTGATAGAAAAGAAATAATATCCATACTAGGAGTTAGGAGAAGCGGAAAAACAACACTTCTATTTGAAACAATTGATTACTTAATAAATGAAAAAAAGGTGAATAGTGACAACATATTTTTTATCAAAGCTGACGATGATCGAGTTGAAAAAAAAGATTTGATAAAGAAATTATTAGATGAATATCTAATCTGGAGAAATCCGCAGGATAAAATCTATATTTTTATTGATGAAGTACATGAAATCCCTGAATGGCAAAAAACATTAAAAAGAATTTATGATCTTAACGATGAAAATAAAAAGATCTTTATCTCTGGTTCAAATGCATCGCTTTTAAAAGAGGAACTTAGTTATTTACTTACAGGTAGGTTTGCATATTTTGAATTATTTCCCTTCAGCTTCAGGGAATTTATAAGGGCTCAAAATATTTCAGTTAAAAATGAAACAGATATACTTCGGCAAAAAAACACTTTAAGAAATTTACTCCTTTCGTATATAGAATATGGTGGTTTTCCTGAGATTGTTTTAGAAAAAGATAAAAATCGTAAAGATGAGTTATTACAGTTTTATTTCGAATCAATACTCTATCGGGATATAGTCAAAAGAAAAAATATAAGAAATGTTGAAAAACTTGATCGATTAGTGAAATGGTATTTACAAAATATTTCAGTGTATGCCAACTATGATAAACTTGGAAAAATTTGTGATTTATCCACAGATACTATAGGAGAGTATACTCGTTTCCTTGAGGATGCATATCTTGTTTTTGTGATAAATATTCTTGCTTATTCGGTTAAGAAACAATTTGTTAATCCAAAAAAGATATATTGTGTTGATCCAGGTATACGTAGAATTGTTGGTTTTATTTTTTCCGAGGATTCTGGAAGAATATATGAAAATATTGTTTTTACTCATTTAAAACAAACAGGGCGAGATATCTATTACTGGAAGAATAAAAATGAATGTGACTTTATTACAAAAAATAAAGAAATTGTTGAACAAGTAATTCAGGTATCTTATGATATTGAAAAAAGTAAAGATCGTGAGATAAAAGGTTTAATTGGGGCAATGGAAAAATTTGATATTTCAAAAGGTCTTATTATAACACAAAATTATGAATCCAAAAAAATAATAAATGAAAAGGAAATAGTCTTTAAACCCTTATGGAAATGGCTATTATATGGACAAAATAGTATTTTAAGAAATTGAATATGGTCCTCAAAAAAGAAGAACTTACAGAAGAGGATGTAAAAGTTCCTATTAGGAAATTAGTACTCAGCAGTAAAAAACCAGTGAAAATTAGAAATATGGAAGATTATGCGGACATATTTTTTTCAATAGAAAACACTGTTTTTTATAATTGGTCAGAGTTTGATTCAGTTTTAAATGATCAAGATGTTCTCAATGCATATAATCAGCTTCTTGAAGATTTTGATAATCAAAAAGAAAATAGCCTTTCATCAGAAATCTCAAAAAGTGTTAAGGCATTTTTACTCATGCGAAAAAAAGAAGGTATGAAAGATTATACTTATGGAGAAATAGCCTCATGTGTTTCATATATCATAGAAATTGCAAATAATCATAAAAGCCCTGATGGTTTAGGCTATCTAAAATGGATAAGGACTTTTTTTGAAGGTAACATGCCTAAAAATATTGATGAAATTGCTAAATATATGTTTGAAAATGAAATCTAAAAACATAATTTCCTAGAGGTCATTCTTTTGTATTTTCTTTCTTTTATAAACAGTTCAGATCCCCTCAAGCCCGTAATATTAAAAAAGAAAATATGTGATAATTTTGATATTTTTTCAAATTAGCAAATTACATTATGAACAATTTTTTTTATAAAAATGTTATAAATAAGAAAAATTGTTGCATTATATATTGGATTTTTGAAATTATATTTTTTAGATAGACTTATATTTTATTAATTAATACACTATTTCAGTTATAATTGGAGGATGTACGTGAGGAGACTTACTACTTTGTATGGTGAGAATGCTGGAAAGATTTGGAATGCTCTGAATCAAGAAGGCTGCTTAAAAAAAGATAAAATATTGCAAATAACTAAACTTGACGAGGATGATTTTTATGCTGGAGTTGGCTGGCTTGCTAGAGAAAATAAGATTACAAAAGAAGATCAGGATTGTTTCAAACTTGGAACAACAAATTTAGAACCACAAATAGGATATCATGCTGGTGTAATTTGGAAGATACTTGACATTTGGGGTGATGCTGACTTTAAGACAATCAAAAGATTGTCAAGCCTGGATGATACTGATCTCCAATCTGCTCTTGGATGGCTAGCAAGAGAAGATAAAATATTAGTTAATGAAAATCAAAAATTTATCTTAAAATAATCAGATTTAAAAAGTGTGAGGAAAGAAAAAAATAAGGTATCAATACATAAACCTTTAGGTTAATTAATAATCTTAATGCATATTAAAAGAAGGTGAATTAATGAGAGTAGCAATGATTGGATGGGAATATCCACCATTTAAAGCAGGTGGTCTTGCTACTCATTGCTATGGCCTTACTAGGAGCCTTGCAGATAAAGGAATTAAAGTAGATTTTTATATGCCAAAAACAAAACATGCTACTGGTAGTGAAAAGGACAATTTGAATATTATTGAAGTTGGAGAAACAGAAATATTTCCTTACGATCGACCTGATAATAAAGAACTTGCAGGTCAATTCTTTGAGGCAGTTTATAGATATAATGATTTGGTTGTTTCAAAAGTTAAGGGTAATTATGATGTAATACACTGCCATGATTGGCTAACAATGAAAGCAGGTATTGCTCTTAAATATAAAACCAATACGCCTCTTGTTTTAACAGTTCACTCCACAGAATATGATCGTTCTGGATGGCTTTATCCAAATCAATGGTTCATTGATATAGAACGAGAAGGAATGGAAAAGGCTGATAGAATAATTGCTGTAAGTCATTTCACAAAAAGGGTAATTGTTGAAAAATATGGAATTAACCCTGACAAAATAAGTGTTGTCCATAATGCAGTATATCCAATTCCTGAAGGTCATAAAAAGGATATAGTACTCTTCTTAGGAAGACTCACGATTCAGAAAGGTGCTGAATTTTTCCTTCGTGCGGCTCAAAAAGTTAAGGATTTTGAACCTGATACCCAGTTTGTTGTAGCAGGTATTGGGGATATGCTACCTCGTTTAATTACTCAGGCTCTAGATTTAGGAATTTCAGATAAGGTTATATTTACTGGAAGATTAACTGAAGACGAAGTTAAACATATCTATGGTATATCTAGTGTTTATGTAATGCCGTCAGTAAGTGAACCTTTTGGAATTACTGCTCTTGAGGCAATATCAGCAGGTACTCCAACAATTGCATCTAAAACTGCTGGGTTCTCTGAAGCATTCAACAACTGCCTAAGAGTTGATTTTTGGGATACAGATGAAATGGCAAATAAGATTATATCTTTGATAAGATATAAACCACTTCATATGACACTTTCTAAAGAAGGAAAAAGAGAAATAGATTTATTCACATGGGATCGAGTTGCAGATAAAACAATAGAAGTTTATAATGGGGTAAAGTAGGATGCCATCGATCTGCTTTTATTTTGAAGTACATCAGCCGATGAGGTTGAACAAATTTTCAGTTTTTAATATCGGTAACAAATCTGATTATTCATATTTTAATAAGCAGTTAAATAAAGATATTTTCCTAAAGGTTGCAAGGAAATGTTATCTCCCAACAAACAACCTGCTTCTTGATCTCATACATAAATATGATGGAAAGTTTCGTATATCATTTAGTCTAACAGGAACTTTTGTAGAGTTTTGTGAGCAGTTCATACCAGAGGTAATAGACAGTTTTAAGGAATTATTCAAAACCGGTGCAGTTGATATGATTGAGGAAACATACTACCATTCTTTGTCTTCACTATATGATGACATGGATGAATTTGAAGATCAAGTCAAAATGCATCGTCAAATGATTAAAAGATTATTTAACTATAAACCAAAGGTATTTCGTAATACTGAAGCAATTTATGATAACCGAATAGCAAAAAAAGTAGCAGAAATGGGTTATAAAGGAATAATTACAGAGGGTACAGAAAAAATATTGCAATGGCGTTCTGCAAATTATTTATATAAACCAATAACCACTGATTTAAAGGTTCTTCTTAGAAACTATACACTAAGCGATGATGTAGGTTTTAGGTTTTCAGCTAAAATGTGGCCAGGTCATCCATTAACTGCAGACAAATATGCTAGTTGGATGGCAAAATCTCAGGGTGATCTCATAAATCTATTTATGGATTATGAGACTTTTGGAGAACATCATTGGACTGAGACTGGAATATTTGATTTTTTAGAACATTTTCCAGGTGAAGCACTTAAGCATGATCATCTAGATTTTGTTACAGTTAGAGAAGCAATTGAAAGATATGAAACTGTTGGTGAAATTGATGTACCATGGGCAATTTCTTGGGCAGATGCAGACCGCGATGTATCGACTTGGCTTGGGAACGATATGCAAATAGCCTGCTTCAACGAATTAAAAAATATTGGTAAAAAGATAAAAGAAACAGGTGACCCAGAATTAATTAATACATGGCGTCGTTTACAGACTTCAGATCATCTCTACTATGTTTCTACAAAAGGCTTGGAGGATGGAGACGTACATAAATATTTTAGTCCATATGACGGTCCTTATGATGGTTTTATTAATTACATGAACATCCTACAAGATTTTAAACATAAACTGTATTAACGTTGTGAGGAGAGCAATTGTGAAAATAGCACATTTTTCATGGGAGTTTCCACCAGTAATATATGGAGGGCTTGGTACCTTTGCTGCCGAACTTACAAAAAAACAGGATTATTTTGGAAATAAAGTTACAGTTTTTTCCTTAAATCAAGACAATAAATTTAAAGCCTATGAAAAATGGAATGGTATAGAAATATACAGACCAAAGATATTAGATTTGACACAGACATTTAACTTATTTGCAGCTCATGAGCTTAGATCTTGGGGAACAAACCTAAAATTTTTTGCAGATGTAGTTAGCTACAATACATCATCTGCCTCTCAACTTGTAAATGAACTTGTAAAAAAGAAAAAGAAAAGTTATGATATAATTGATGCACATGACTGGCTTGGAATAATAGGTGGTATGGTGATTAAAAAAGAACTAAAAATACCACTTGTTTTTCACGTGCATTCAACAGAATATGGAAGATCTGTTGGTGATGGTTCACACACAATAAAAAATATTGAATATGATGGTGGACAGGTTGCTGATCGGGTAATTACTGTTTCTTATGCAATGAAAGATGAATTAGAAAAACTAGGATATCCTTCAGAAAAAATAAGAGTATGTTGGAATGGTGTTGATCCAGCTAAATATGATCCAAAAAAAGTATCTGAAGAGGAAAAAAAACAATTAAGAAGAAGATATGGAATACAAAACGATGAAATTATGTTGTTTTTTATTGGACGTCTTGTTACTGTTAAAGGAATTTATAATCTTGTTAAAGCAATGCCAAATATTTTACAGGATTTCCCAAAATCTAAACTTGTTGTATTGGGAATAGGAGATATGGAGGAAGAATTAAAATTTCTTACAAAAGACTTAAACATCCAAGACAATGTAATTTTTAGAACAGAATTTGTAGATGAGAAAGAAAGAATTATTCATTATGCAGCAGCAGACTGTGTTGTACTTCCATCAACTTATGAACCATTTGGTATTGTATGTACTGAATCAATGTCAATGGAAAAACCAACTGTTGTAGGAGCAAATGGTACAAATGGATTTAGGGAACAAATAATACCAGATGGAAAAAACAAATGTGGAATCCATATAAATCCTCATGATCCAAATGATATTGCATGGGGAATAAAAGAGATATTAAAACTAGAAGATAAGGGTAAATTGATTGGTAAAAATGCACGTAAAAGAGTACTTGAAACATTTAGTTGGGATTCAGTTACAAAAAGAACGTTAGATATTTATAAAGAAATAATTTAGGTGAATTATGAGAGAATGGATTGTTACAAATGGAATTGGAGGATATGCATCTCTTACTTATAAAAATACAAATACTAGAAAGTTTCATGGTTTACTGATTTCAAGTTTAAATCCACCTGTCGAAAGATGGGTTTTTGTTTCAAATATAATTGATCAGTTTCAAACAAAGAAAAAGAAATATGAACTAAAGGATTTCAACAGCAGTTTTAATTTTGATATTTATCCATCTTTTTCCTATAATATCAACAATGTAAAAATCAATAAGGAAATATTTATGGAAAATGGAAAAAATACAACAATTTTAAGATACAACATCAAAACATCAAAACCTATCACACTCACTCATAATCCAATAATAAATTCCAGACATTTTTATGATACTAACCGACATAGATACCTAACTTTTGATTATGAAATATATGGTGACGGAATCAAAATAAAACCAAGAAATACCGATAAAACAATTAAAATACTACTGAAAAACTCGGATTTTACCCCATTAGAATATTGGGAAGAGCTATATTATGAAAATGACCTTGATAGAAATGAATCTTGGGTTGATAATAACGTTCAAATAGGACAATTTAAAAAGACAATTAAAAAGTCAGATGAATATTTTTTAATATTGACTACAGAAGAAAATCTAAACATCGATCCTTCAGAAATATATATAAAGGAAAAGAAAAGGAAAAATGATTTAATAGAAAATGCAAATCTTCCTAAAAAATATGAAAAACTTGTTCTTTCAACTGATAACTTCATTGTTAGCAAGGGAGATAGTAAATCAGTAATTGCTGGATATCATTGGTTTTCAGACTGGGGTCGGGATACACTGATTTCACTTCCAGGTCTAACTCTTGTTACTAAAAGATTTGACGATGCAAAACAAATTCTTCGAAATTTTAGTAAATACTTAAGAAACGGTTTAATTCCAAATACATTTAATGATAAGGATTCGACAATTCATTACAACACAGTCGATGCATCACTTTGGTATATAGATAGAGTCTACCAGTATCTAAAATATACAAATGATAGATATTTTTTAAGTGAGATATGGAGCTCACTACATTCGATTATTGAATCATATAAGAATGGTACTGATTTTGAGATAAAAATGGATGGGGACTATCTAATAAGCCATGCTCCAGGATTAACGTGGATGGACGTCAAAATTAATGATTATTATCCAACACCTAGGGCAAGAAAGGCAGTAGAAATACAAGCTCTTTGGTACAATGCACTCAAAATTATGAGCAATCTTTCACAATTATCAGGTAGAGAAGATGTATATTTTGAATTGTCTGAAAGAGTTAAAGAAAGCTTCAAATTCCAATATGACAAACAATATGATGTAATTGATACAAAAGATACATCAGTCAGACCTAATCAGATATTTCTGGTATCTCTTGATTTTAATATGATAGATGAAATACTACAAAGTAGAATAGTAAATACTGTACAGGATAAATTACTTACAATTTTTGGTCTAAGAACACTTTCACCTGATGATCCAAACTATAAGGGAAGCTATATTGGTCCATACAACAAAGATATTGCTTATCATAATGGAACGGTTTGGCCGTGGCTGCTGGGCCCATTTATAAAAGCTTTTTTAAAGATAAGAAAATATGATTATTCAAGTCGAAAATACGCTTATAATAATTTTCTAGAACCAATGCTTGAAGTATTTAATGAAAAATGGGATGGCTCGATAAATGAAATATATGACGGCGATCCTATATACTCACCAAGAGGATGTATTTCTCAAGCATGGAGTGTTGCTGAAATTCTAAGGGCATGGGTTGAAGATATAAATTACATACCACCTATCAATGAAAAAATCTTTGAATTACCTGAAATATGCATTTAAAACATATTGTTGAATCATACGATTTGTATTGAAAAAAGATGCATTTATCGCTATACAACTTCTCATTGTTCTAATCCAGTTATCTCTATCATTATAAAATTTTGGGATAACCCAGTTCTCAAGTTTATCATACAAATCATTTTTGTCTATTTCATCATCAGATTCATCCTTATCTGTTTTCTCAGGACCAATTGCCCATCCTGTAATATTTTCTATACACCCCTCAAGCCACCAACCATCCAATGTGCCAAACTGAGGTATACCGTTATGAGCAGCTTTCATACCAGACGTTCCAGATGCCTCTTTGGGTCTTCTAGGGGTATTCAACCAAATATCTACTCCTGAAGTCATCATTTTACCAACAAAAATATCATAGTTATTGATGAAGGTAATCTTAACCTTGTTATCAATTGTCTTCATGACCTTGAATATTTTTTTAATTGCATCTTTTCCAGAAAAATCCTTTGGATGAGCCTTTCCCGCAAAAATTATCTGAATGGAACCTGCTTTTTCAGCAATGCTCATTAATCTATTCGGATCAGAAATTAAAAGTTCAGGTCTCTTATATTGTGTTTGTCTACGACCAAATCCTATAGTAAAATCATCATAATTCATATTAGCATTGTTTTGTTTGTTTACAAAGTCAATAAGTTCTTTTTTCGCCTCCATATGAGCATTCCAAATATCGTTTTTTTGTATACTTTGTGCAGATCTTAAGATATATGGGTCGGATCGCCAACCTGGCATATATTTATCAAAGAGTCTTTTAAATGGTTCGGATACCCAGGTAGTTGAATGAACACCATTTGTAATGGAATCAATTGAATAACCAGGAAACATCATCCTAGATACTTCACCATGTTTTTTTGCAACTCCATTTACATAATGACTAAAAAACAAAGCTAATTTTGTCATGTTTAGTTTATGTTCAAATGTTATGTCATTAATAATGAAATCAGGAATTATATTTCCAAGCATTGGTTTTACAATAGAAAGATCAAACTGATCATGACCCGCAGCAACAGGGGTATGAGTAGTAAATACACATTGTTCTCTAACCTTTTCTACATCATTTAACTGATTATAAAGTTCAAGGGTACCAAGAGCTGCATGTCCTTCATTCATATGATACCTGTCAATTGTTGTATATCCAAGAGCCCTCAACATACGAACTCCGCCGATACCAAGAATGATTTCCTGAGCAAGACGATATTTATGATCTCCTCCATAAAGATATTTAGTCAATGCTCTATCCCATTCACTGTTTCCTTCTATATTTGTATCAAGGAAAAAAACAGGTACAATAAATCCACTAATACCTTTTACTTGATAAAACCATACACGGATTTTAACATCTCTATTATCTATTTTTACTTCTGTTTTTGCAGGAAGTAATTTAAGATATTTTGATACTTCAAATCTCATAGGTAATTCTATCTGGTTACCATTTTCATCTATTTTTTGATAGAAATAGCCGTTTTCTGAAAGAAGTGTAACACCTATTACAGGAACATTCAGATCAGCACATGATTTAATTGTGTCACCTGCTAGTATTCCAAGGCCGCCACTGTATGTTGGAATATTTTCATCTATCCCAATCTCCATAGAAAAATATGCTATCTTAGGTTTACCATTAATGTTCTCAATTTTCTTTTTGTCCTCTAGGCTATCAGTCATTCATCTCTCCTTTTTTTGCATTCCACCAGTTAATGTAATAATAGCTTTCTTAAAAATTTTTCATTTTTATTATTACATGTAATAGTATTATTTATAAGTATGTTTATTATACAAATTAATAAAAAGATAGAGTGGGATGTTTACAATGTCTGATAAAACTTGTAATATTTGTAGTAAAAAAATCGATCTTAATGATCATCCTCTTGGATTAGTTTTTAAAGATCAAGTTTTTATCTGTCAGGACTGTAGCTCAAGGCATACACATACAGAATTATCAAAATTATCAAAGACTATAATGCAATGTCCTACAAATGGTATGCCAATTGCACTTTGGATAATTCATGAACAAAACAAAGACAAGACAATGATGACTGTAAAAAAATAAATTTTTTTAATCTTTTTATGAAAATCCTTTTTATAGTATAGTTTATTCTGAAGCATATGAATATTATAAAACTTGGTGGTAGTGTAATCACTGATAAAAGAAAGGAAAATTTTTTTAAAAAAGAAGTAGTTGAAAACTTAGTAAAAGCAATTAAAAAAGCAAATAAAGAAACAATTATTATTCATGGAGCAGGATCCTTTGGTCATATTATTGCAGATAAATACAAATTAAATGAAGGTAAAAAGTCAAAAGATCAACTTCTTGGTTTTTCACTTACTCATGGTATGGTTCAAAAATTAAATTCCTTGGTTTTAGATTCCTTAAATAATAATAGGATAGCTGCTGTGTCAATACCACCTCATTCTAATTTAATATTAGATAATCACAATCCTTATAAATTTGATTTTACCATTTTTAAAAATTATCTTGAAATAGGTTTTACACCGGTTACATTTGGAGATGTAGTACTTGATAAAAAATTAGGTTTTTCTATTTGTTCGGGGGATCTTTTAATGGTTCTTCTTGCAGAAAATCTCAAACCTGAAAAAACAATTTTTGTAATAGATGAGGATGGTTTATTTACATCAAATCCAAAAATTGATAAAAATGCAGAATTGATTGAATCGGCAACAATTGAAAAGTTAAATGGCTTATTAGCAGCACCTGACAGTCATGCTGATGTAACTGGGGGTATGAAAGGAAAAATTGAAACTATAAAAAAAATATCAAAATTAGGGATTGATACAATTTTGCTAAATGGTAATAAACCTGATAGAATATTCAAGGTCTTAAAAGGTGAAAAAGTAAAATCCACAATTATAACCGGAGGTCATAAATGAGTATAACTGAAAGTAGAAAGGATGAGCATGTTAAAATCTCCATTGAAAAAAATGTTGCAGCTCATCATAATTATTGGGATGATGTAAAACTTGTTCATAATGCTCTTCCTGAAATAAATAAAGATGAAGTGGATCATTCAACCAAGCTTTTTAAAAAAAAATTGGGGGCACCATTAATAATTTCTGCTATGACAGGAGGATATACTAAAGCTAAAAAAATAAATGAGAATCTTGCAGTGGCTGCAGAGAAATATTGTATTGGTATGGGTGTTGGTTCTCAACGTGCTGCACTTGAAAATGAAAGTTTAAAGGATACTTATGGAATAATTAAAAATTATGATATCCCTCTTCGTTTTGCAAACATTGGGGCATCACAACTTGTTATTTGGGGGCATAAGAAGTCTTTGGAAAATGCCCAAAAAATGATAGAAATGATTGATGCTCATGTTTTCATTGTCTGTTTAAATTTTCTACAAGAAGTAATTCAAGCTGAAGGGGAAGCTAATGCAAAAGGTTCTTTTGATGCAATAAAAAAACTTGCTGAGGATTTAGATACACCTGTTGTGGTAAAAGAATCAGGTGCAGGAATTTCATATAGTGTGGCAGAAAGACTTTCAAAAACAAAGATTTCTGGAATAGATGTCGGTGGACTTGGAGGGACTTCATTTTCAGCAATTGAACATTATCGAGCTGAACTAATTGACAATGATTTGCATGCAAGAGGTGGTAAGACTTTTTGGGACTGGGGTATTCCAACTCCTACATCAATTGTTGAAGTAGGAGATGCAACGGAATGGAAGATACCAATAATTGCAACTGGTGGAATCAGAAATGGTCTTGATGCTGCAAAAGCAATTGCTCTAGGCGCAAGTTGCGCTGGAATTGCACGTACCCTACTTGAACCAGCAACGAAAGGTAAAGATGCAACAATTTTTGAGGTTGATGCAATTATAAAAGAGCTTCGTGCTACCATGTTTCTTTTAGGAGTAGATAAAGTATCAAAGATGACTGATGTTGGTGTAGATTTATGGATATAGATTTTGAACTAAAGAAAAGAGCAGATTTTTTTAATACTCAACTTGAAAAATTTCTTGAGGGAGGCAATCCTGAATCTCTTTATAATGCTGCAAGGCACCTACCTCTTGCAGGTGGTAAACGACTTAGACCTTGTTTTAGTCTAATTTCATGTGAAGCTGTAAAGGGCGATATAATCAAGGTAATCCCATTGGCAATATCACTTGAATTGATTCATAATTTTACTCTTATTCATGATGATATAATGGACAAATCAAACTTAAGACGAAATTTTCCAACGGTTCATGTAAAATATGGTGAACCATCTGCAATAAATGCAGGAGATCTCTTATTTATAAAGGCGTTTGAATCAATGCATAATATCTCAATAGATTGCCCTAGTTTTAAAAATGTAGAATTTGGATTCATTGATTTTATCAAAGAGATTTGCGAAGGTCAACAACTTGATATGGATTATGAAAATAGAAAAATCATAAATGTAGAAGAATATATTGAAATGATTCGGAAGAAAACTGCTGTATTTTTCCAATATGCTGCTGAAGCTGGTGCTATTGTAGGTGGAGGCACTAAAGAAGAAATAAATGCATTAAATGAGTACGGATTAAATGCTGGACTGGGTTTTCAGATTTGGGATGATTATTTAGATATAAGCAGTGATGAGGAAACACTTGGTAAAGACATTGGAAATGACATTAGAAATGGTAAAAAAACACTTATCGCGGTTCATTGTTTAAACAATGCTAATGGTGAAGATAAAATTTTTTTAGATAGTATTTTTGGAAATATTAATGCAACTGAAGATGAGGTCAAGCAAGTTTTTGACCTGTTTAAAAAGTTGAGATCAATTGATTATGCGAAAAATACGGCTTTGAATTATATCACTAAAGCAAAAAATGCATTAGATAAGATTCCTGATTCAGATGCTAAGCAACTTCTAATAGAACTTGCTGATTATTCAATAAAAAGAGAAAATTAGAAAAATTATGGCAGAGGAAAAAATTAGAAAAACTGCAAGGATTTATGCTCTTCAGAATGCCGTTCAGTTTAATGGAAAAGCAAATCCTAAAGCAGTAATTGGAAAAGTAATAGCTGTTTTACAAAAAGAGGGTTTTTCACCAAAAGAATTAATTCCAATTATTAATAGAGTTACTTTGGAAGTAAACAATCTAACTTTAGATAATCAAAAAAAAGAGTTAGAAGATATTGCCCCTGAGCTTTTAAAAAAAGAAAAAAAGGAAAGAGATTTCTCTTTACCAGATCTTCCCAATGGAGAAAAAGGAGGGGTAGTTACTCGATTTCCTCCAGAACCAAATGGATATTTGCATATCGGTCATGCAAAAGCTGCAATTGTTGATTATGAATATGCAAGAATGTATGATGGAAAATTCATTTTACGTTTTGATGACACCAATCCAGATAATGCTCATCTTGAATTCTATGATGCACAAAAAGAGGATCTTAAATGGCTTGGTATAGATTGGGATGAAGAATATAATACTTCAGACAATATTGAAAAACATTACAAATTAGCTGAACAACTGATAAGACAAGATCATGCATATGTCTGTACTTGTGATTCTGATTTTATAAAAGAATGTCGTTTTAATGGAAAAGAATGTGATTGCAGATGTATTGAGTCTGGAGAAAGTTTAGATATTTGGAAAGAAATGATTTCCTCCTCAATACAGGGTGCAATTCTTAGACTCAGGGGAGACATGACTTGCGTTAATACAGCAATGAGAGATCCAACATTATTTAGGATAATAGAAAAAGAGCATCCTTTGCAGGGTGATAAATACCGTGTATGGCCAACTTATGATTTCTCTGGAGCTGTAGAAGATAGCTTAAGTGGTGTCACTCATCCTTTTAGAACCAAAGAATATGAACTAAGAGATGAATGTTATTTCAAACTTCTTGATTTGTTGGGAATTAGAAAGCCACATCTTATGGAGTTTGCTAGATTATCAATTGAGGGAATGCCTGTTTCAAAACGTAAAATAAAGCCTTTAATTGACAAAGGAGACGTTCTAGGTTATGATGATATCAGGTTACCCACACTAAGAGGACTTAAGAAACGTGGGATTTTACCTGAAGCAATAAAAAAATTTGTTATTGAACAAGGAATTTCAAAGGTTGAATCATCTGTAACTTTTGGTCTATTGGAAGCGGCAAATAGAAAGATTATCGATCCAATAACCAAACGATATTTCTATGTCAGTAATCCGGTAAAGCTTACAGTTGATAACGCCCCTCATAAGGAGAAGAAAATAGATTATTACCCACGAGATAAAAAACTAGGTAGTAGAACAATTGAAACTGATAAAATATTTTATGTTGAAAAGCAAGATATGGAAAAATTGAAGGTTGGGGATATTTTTAGGTTAAAAGATCTTTTCAATGTTAAAATAATAAATAAAAACAATAATATTATTGGAGAATTTGTTAGTGAGGAATTGATTCCTGATTCACTAAAAATACAATGGACAACAGATAGATTTGTCAATTTAAATGTATTTATTCCTCATTTACTTTTTATAAATGATAAATTTAATAATAAAAGTCTAGAAGAAGTAAAGGGTTATGCTGAAGAATCTATCTCTAATATTAAAAAAGAGGAGATAGTTCAATTTGAAAGATTTGGTTTTGTTAGAGTTGAAAATGTAAATAAAAAATTGACAGGTTTTTTTACACATAAGTAAACTTTTTAAATAATTATTAGATTATATTTCATATTACTAGGAATGGGATGTAGCTTGCATATATTTAGAAAGTGCACAATAGTATTAGTCATGCTTTTATTTTCCTCGATTTTTATAGCACAGCTTGTAGCTGCTGCTGATTCATTAATTCCTTCTTTTGATATTGGAATATCTATTGCACTACTTATTGCTGCAATTGCAACAATTATTACAATTCTAACTATGGGTGGAATAAAATATGTTACACCGGAAAATGTGTTAAATACAGAGGTAAGAATGAATCTTTATAATTTTATTGACGAGTTTCCAGGGTCTCATCTTAGAGAAATTGCAAGAGAACTTGATTTAAAACCTAGTAATGCAGCATGGCATTTACGTAAACTTGAACAAACAAATCTAGTTAGAAGTAGAGTTATCGGTGGAAAAAAGGTTTTTTATCTGGTTGAAGGCGGTATTGATGCACGAAGAGAAGCAATAGCAGAGTCGATTTTAAGAAATAAGAATGCTAGAAATATTATGATTTATCTATCAAGTAACCCTGGCAAGCATCTACTTGAGATAGCAAATGCTCTGAAACTAAACCATCATACAGTTAAATGGCATATTAAAAAAATGTATTTGGCAGAGCTAATAGACGGTGACACAAGTAACTCAGCATATCCAGTTTATTATCCTACAGAAATTGGTCTTGATTCTATAAAAAATGAGTCATTTCACCTAACAAAATCTGATAAAGCATCATAGTTAAATTTTTTTTTATAAATATTTTTTTGGTAAGAATCGTAAAATATACTTTAAATAATATAAATAATTACATTTTATTGAATATATCTGTAAGCTTTAGAGCAATATTATGATTGATCCTATAAAACATAGATTTCTAAAATATATGCTATTTTTTAATCTATATTTTGCAGAAGGTTTGATGATAGCAATAACAACAGTTGTTACATCTCTTTACCTTCGTGAACAAGGAATATCAATACCAATTACGACCCTAATTGTTGGAGTTGTTAATATTCCCTGGATTTTGAAATTTGTCTGGGGGCCAATAGTTGACCGTTATATAAAGTTTGGAAGAAAGACCTTTATTATTTTTGGCGGACTACTATCTGTATTTGCAATGTTTCTTGCCTCAATGGTAAATCCTGGTATATCTTTGATACCCTTTGCACTGCTGATTTTTATAAGCCATGTTGGGATAGGATTTATTGATGTATCAACTGATGCTTGGGCAATAGATATTTCAACTGATGAAGATAGGGGAAAAATAAATGGATCTATGTTTGCAGGTCAATATTCTGCTTGGGCAATAGGAGCAGTTTTACTTCCTTTTATAGGCTCAAAATTTGGTTATGGTCTAGCATATTTTACAAATGGATTAATAATTTTAATTCTACTTATTTTTCCTTTTATAGTTAAAGAAACATTAAAGTTCAAAACTAGATCAAAAATCATACCAATTATTAAAAAAGAATTCAAAAAGAAAACAACACTTTTGGTTACTCTTTTTTCACCCCTTGTTTTCATGAACGAAGGAATGCTTTCTTTTATTATACCTATTTATATGAGAGACAGTCTTGGTTTGGCTGATGTTCAAATCGGTCTTATTGCAGCAATTTTACCTGTAACTCTTGCTATTGGATCGATAGTTGGAGGAATAGCTACAGATATATTCGGAAGAAAAAAGACTTTGTATATTTTACTTGGACTCAATGCAATTTTTACAGCCTCCCTTATTTTTTCAAATAACTGGTGGAAATTATCAATAATATATGGAATAATTGGATTTCTGATGGGTGGTCATTCAACTGTTTCATGTGCACTTTTTATGGATATAACAAATCCTAGAATTGGTGCGACTCAATATGGTATTTTCACAGGAATAGCAAATATTGGCTTAAATGGTGGCGGAATGCTAACAGGAACACTTGTCACTATCTTAAGTTTCAGTCAAACATTTCTATATGCTGGTTGGGTTTTTGGTCCAACAATTCTTGTACTATACTTTATAAGACTAAAAAAAGGAAATAAAAAAGAAATAAGTTGCTAAATTTAATTTAAGTTCGTCCAACATCAGTTACTTCAGCACTATCAACATCTTCAATTTCAGCGATTTTTTCAGCTATTGGATCGATTCCACCTGCATCATCTGGAACAGCAACTGTTACATTTAGTCCTTTTAATCCAAAAGCAATAGGTTTAATTTCAATATTTCCAAGTTTTGCTGGTGGTTTAACCAATGCTTTTATTTTTTCAATTATTTTTTGTAGTTTATCATCTTCTAATACTTCACCAGGCATTACTCGAATAAGTCCAATTACTTCTCCCATAAAATGCTTCCCCCTAAGGTCCAGTAAATCCACACTTCAGACAGACGTATTTAACACTTTGTTCTCTACAACTTGCACAACGACCAATTATTTCAGAACAAGATGGGCATAGAAAGGTTGTTGAACCTTTTTCTAGAAGTCCTTTTCCGCATGAAATGCATTTCTCTGCCTTTTGCATAGGAAGTGGGAAATATAATACCCATTTTTAAATGTGACGCCTAAATTTTATTTAGATTCACATTTTTCGTCAGATTTTTTAATCATATCAAGAGAAAATGATGCAACAGACTTGAATATCCTATATTGGAAGAATGCACCTGCAATCAGGTTCATATGAAACGTTACAAATCTATATAACACAATGAAAACCCCAATAAGAGTATTTTGGGCAGTACCGATTAGGACACCATATAAACCATATATACCAACTTCAGTAACACCGGCACTACCAGGAGTTGTTGGCATCATAATAATTACAAGTAACAAAATCTGTGCAGCATAGGATTCCACAAAAAAAGGCGGCAAACCAAGACCTAAAAGTATCATAGACGGAATCATGAATCCACAAGACCAAAATAAAACAGTCAATAAGCTTGCAAAAATCAAAGATTTTTTATTTCCCCTAGAAAAAGAGTACATACTATTATGAAAATTATCAACCTCACAATTTATTCTTTCAACTATTTTTTTTCCAATATCTTTTTTCTTTGAAAATCTACTAAATTTTTTATTAATACCAATTAAAAAAGACTTTGTTTTTTCAGGTCTAATTATTGCATATATAAAAAATATAAGAAGTAAAATAAAGAAAATAACACCAATGGTAAGCCCAAGACTAATAAAACCAAGATCTCTTACTTCTCTAAAAATAAATAATGCAATAGGAACTAATATCAAAATAAATATTGCATCCATCAGTCTTTCACCAAGGACAGCTGCTGTAGCACAACCAATACTCATACCATCCTTATTCAAGAGATGAATCCTGACGGGTTCACCACCTGCCATTGATGGAGTGATACAAGCAAGAAACAAATTTGCAATAACAATTCTTGTTGATTCTAACCAGCTAATTTTTACGCTTTTATCCATTGTATTGGCAAGAACTTTGAGTCGTGCTCCCCATAAAACCCAATAAAGGATATTTAATAAAATGGCAATAGCGAAATATTCATATTTTATTGAAATAACTGATAATTGATCTAAAGTTTTAGCATCGACTGTGAATATCAAAATAAGAATAATTATTGCAACACTAAAAGTTACACTTAAAATAATTGGAATTTTTAGAGTCTTATTTTTTTTCTTTTTTTGCACGAAAGTGTTAATTTAAGAATTGTATATTTCATTTATGATTATTTTAAAAAATAAACAAAAAACCTTTTCAGCAATTAGTATATTGCTCAAATCTTAGCAGTGAAATTTTATGAAAAAATTACCTAAACAGAAATATCTAAAAACATTGGGATATGCATTAAACAATTATATTTCAAGAGATTGTATTTACCCATTTTATGCTTCTTATAAGGTTACTCATAAATGTGGTTTAAAATGTGAGTTTTGTAATGTATGGATGGAGGACACTCCTGATTTAAAAAAAGAAGATGTATTCAAAGTTATTGATAATATATCAAACTCAAGTATCATTGTGTTAAGTATAGAGGGTGGTGACCCATTAATTAGAAAGGATTTGGGAGAGATTCTCAAATATGCCCATAAAAAACCATTTATACTTTTTTTTACAACAAATGGACACCTTCTTGATAAAAGACCAATGAGTGAATATGGCAAATATATTGATTATCTTCATATAAGTATTGATGAAGGACATAATAATCTTGAATTTTTTAATAGACTTAAAGAGTTTCAGAGTTATGGACCAGAGATATGTGTTCAGATTGTTGTTACTAGGGATACAATGTCTGCTCTGGAAAAAAAAGTAAAAAGTGTATTTGACGTTGGAGCAAGAACTGTTGTAATGCCGGCGTGTCATCTTGATGGTACAGATGACTACTATCCTGATCCAAAAGAATTTAGAAAAGAAATAATTAGACTAAAAAAGAAATATCCATATACAATTACAACACCAACAGGTTTTTTAAAAAACATTAACAAACAACATGGTTGTTCAAGTTCGTCTGTTATAATAGATTCTGATGGTGGCCTTTTTTATCCATGTAGAACTGTTGGTGAAAGAATATACAACTTCACTGAAGGATCATTTATGGATTTTTTAAAAACAGAAAATGCAAAAAAAGCAAGAGAAAATATGGAGAATTGTAATAGATGTTGTGGTTGGTATCAATATTTTGCAACTGATTCTTTTGCTTCACCAATTTCATTGATTTCTTCATTAAGCCCTTATATTTTTAAATAAAAACAATATTTATCAATTGGAAATTATTTGGTTTTACGGATTTTGAAGGTATATGAAAATACTACTTGCAACAGAATCATATTATCCAAATATAGATGGAGGAGCTGTAGCTCAACATAACTTGACACTTGAATTAAAAAAACAAGGTCATGAAGTATGTGTAATCGCACCTGGTTCTACTTATAAAAATAAGATAGAGAAAGATAATGGTACAACTATTTATAGAACTAAAGGTGTAAAATTACCTTTGTATATGAAGGGTAGATACCATTTTTCAATATTTCCTTATTTCCAAGTTAAAAAAATTATTAAAAATTTTAAACCTGACATTGTGAATATTTGTTCACCATACCCTATAGGTATTAGTGCATATATTTGTGCAAGAAAGCAAGGAATACCAGTTGTTGGTTCTATTCATATACTACCTGGAAATATGATAACACCATTTCACAAGCTAAAAAACCAGGAGAGAATTGAAAATTATTCATGGAGATATCTAGTTTATTTTTTTAATCTTGTAGACTGGGCAACGATACCGACAAAAACTGGAGCAGATATGTACAAAGAAAGGGGTCTAATTACAAATATTACACCAATTTCTAATGGTTTAAAAACAGATTTATTTAATCCGAAAAACAATGGTGAATATCTTAGGAAAAAATTCGGATTACCTAAGAAAAATATAGTTCTTTATACAGGTAGAATAAACGAGGAAAAAAATCTCGATGTTTTAATCAATGCAATCCCACATGTTCTAAAAGAAGTTGATGCTCATTTCCTTTTGGTTGGATCAGGGGGCGAATATAAAGAAAATTTAATTAGATTGTCTAAAGAATTAAATGTTATTAAAAACACAACTTTTACAGATTTCCTTGATTGGGATGATTATCCAAATATCTATTCTATTGCAGATGTTTTTGCAATGCCATCAGAGGCAGAATTGCAAAGTATTGTAACAATGGAAGCAGTTGCCTCTGGTCTACCTATAGTGGTAGTTGATAAAGGAGCACTTCATGAACTTGCAAGTATGAATAATGGTTTTGTTTTTAAATCAAAAAATAGTGAACAGATGGCCGGATCCATAGTAAAAATACTAAAAGATGAGAAACTAAAAAAGCAAATGGGTGCAAAAAGTCTTGAGTTAATAAAAGATCATGCAATGGAATCAATAGCAGCAAAATTTGAGAAAATCTATGAAAAGGTTTTGAAAAAACACTCTGAAAATAAAAATCGATAATCTAATGTATATAGTTATTCTTTTCTAGATAAGTCCAATTTACCTCAAATATTTCTGTCCAACGAATCGGTTCTTGAGTAACTTTATCTAGCTCAATAGATTCGTTTCTATATATTAGATTAAAAGGTTCTTTTAAAAATTTATCATATGATGCATATTTTGATTCGTCTTCCCTTGAATCATTTACCATATATCTAATTTCACCAAAATGAACATGAACTACATCATATTTCATTATGTTATCAATTATGATATGTGTTATTCTAGTATGATTTTTTCCAATTCCTAATAGCTCATCAATATATTCATCTATGCTTTCTGCTTCCCATAATTCCTCTGTCTCATCTTTTGTTGTGTTAAATCCATAAGCTTCGGACATTCTTGCAAGACGATGATCCGATGCTATAAGACTATGGTTCTTATCCAAATTTTCGTCCATCCATTCAAAAACCGCGATATTTTCTGAAGTAATTCGCTCATCAGATGCATTTAATGTTTTATGTGCAAGATATGGAGTTGCAGAAAGTGAAGTGATAATTAATAATATTATAAATAACTGTAAAATTGGATTTTTATTTGATAAAATCCTTCTTTTAGATTTGGCTTTTGTAAAAAATTTCCTTTTTCTTTTAAATTTAATCAATAATTTTTTGAAAGTCGGATCTGAAAAGATACCCCCGAGTCCAAAGACAGCAATTATTGCAAGTGGGGCCATAGTATATTCGATATGCCTGTGAGGTAGCAAAATATTGTTACTACTGATAATTGCATAAACAAAAGATATCATAACTGCAATTATCCAACCACATATAAACAAACCATTTTTCATTTTCCAAGTATAACTAAAACCAGCAACTCCAAATGATATTATTACTAAAAATGGAAAAGAAAATATTATGGATTCAGAAGTAAAGGTGTCATTAATCCAAGGTATAGATATAACTGTAAAAATTACCATTACTAAAACACTTGAAATAAGGGTCAATGAAAACTTTATAAAAAATCTATTATGAATATTATGTTTTTTATACCAGTAGATTTCACCAACTTTTTCGTTATTCATTTTTTTATTGTAAATTATAAATGGTGTTTTTAATCCAAGTTTAATTTTATTATATACTCCACCAATTAACAGTTTTATTTTTTTAGTTGTCTTATATTGCTTTCTTAAAATTGTTATCATCCAAAACATTGTAAAGAATAAAATATAAAATAATAAAATTACAAAAAATGAACCAATGCGTATTCCACCAATTGAAAAACCTGATCGAACAAAACTTTCATAAACTGTTGTTGCAACAAATGCCCAATAAGAAAAAGTAGTAGCGCTAATCAATAATAGATACAAAATATCTTTTTTAAAAGTCTTAGTCCATTTACTTGATTTAGCATTTTCTAAAAATACAATAAAAATCAAAATGATTATGTAAAAATAAGTTGTGAGATGATGAGACATAATAAGAAGGATTGAAGAGATTAAAAGAGGTAATAGATATTTTGAATTCTTTCTAAATTTTAAGAAAAAAAGCATACACACCATCATAAAGAAATGTCCAATAGTTAATGGAGAAGCATGACTTGTTTGATAGACATGAAAAGGAATGACAGAAAAAAACAAAGTGGAAATTAATGCAATTTTTTTATCATTTATAAGCTCACGCGCGACAAAATAAAATACCAAAACAGAAAGCCCACCAAAAACGGGTGTAAGTTTTGGCATAATTACTAAAATGTCAATTCCTGTAATAAAATGAGCAATAGAGTTTATTGAATAAAGTACTGGGAACTCATTATAAGAACTACCCCAACCTGAATAAGCAGGAAATATTAGACCTGTTTCTGAAACTGTTTTAGTAAGACCAAGATATATGCCAAAGTCACACCCCCAGGCAGCGTTAGTCCAAGCAGGATAAGACCTTATGATTATTGCAAAACCTGTAATAAAAATCAAAGCCCAGAAAATCCAGTTTCTTAGTAAGTTTTTCTTTCCCTGACTGGCAATAGCATTCATCCTTTCACTCTTTATTTTTACCTTAAATAAAATTACCCTTAATAAAATAGTTCTATGCAAAAGGACTTCTTTCAACTGTTGTTATAACATTTATTATGTTATCAACTGATTTTTCAACATCACATTTTCTTTTAATACCAGTTCTTTTTAGCGCTTCATCAACATCTCTTTTTAGATTAACACTGTCTTGGTTAACAGAAAAAAATGTTTTAATTTTATTGTGATACTGCCCAAGATACTCTTGTTCAATTTGTCCTGGTGTTGGAATCATAAGAGCCTTTGTTCCAATTACTGCAAGATCCATAATGGTTGAATATCCACTTCTAGATATCACCAGTTTTGTACGATTTAAAAAATCCTCTCTTTTTTCCTTAGAAAGAAATGAATAAGATTCAATGTTTTTTTTATTTAAAATATCGTTTTTTTCAGTTTTTCCAAGAGTTATTACAATTTTACCATTTAGATCATTTACTTGCGATACAAGTTTTTTTTCAAGCATTGTTCGTTGGGGTTCAGGACCTGAAATTGAGATTAGATAATCAATATCTTTTTTTGTTTTCCTTTTCTTAAAATCTGATAGGACACCAACATAATGGATTTTATTTTCATCTATTCTTCTAAGATTATGAGAAAGATCTCCAGAAAGATTATCATCTTTATAATCTGGAATAATCACTCCTGCATATCTTTTAAAAAAGAAAAGATTAAAAATTTCACTACCTCTTTCAAACATATTTATTCTAAGAGGATTCATTATTCTAATTTGATGTGATATAAAAAATGAAGGAATTGACCTGCTATACAATCCATAACGGGAATCAGAAATAATCCTATCACATTTTTGTTTTTCAAGAATTTTTTTTAGTTTCTGCAGCTCTGATTCCATACTTTTAATAAATGAAGGCCAATAAACAACGCTTTTTGCAAGAAACTGTCTTGAATTTTCTGAAAGGAGCATTGGATAATCTGGTATATCAAAATATTTTATATCGGCCCCGAGCTCTTTTTTTAAAAGCTCAAGACTTCTTCCATGGGATATTATTGTTAGTTCATTATTTTCATATATTAATTTTCTAATAATAGGCAAAGATCTAGTTGCATGTCCAAGTCCCCATGAGCATATTCCAAAGATAATTTTCATTTTATTAGGCTGTATTCTATAATCAATTAAATATCTAACTAGATAGTATCTTTTTATATATGATATCCTATTAACAAAATTTTGAATCATATGAATTTCAAGGTAAAATTTAAAAAAATTGTTAAAAAAAATAATAGCCTTCTATGTGTCGGACTTGATATTGATAAAGATAAGATGCCAAAACATCTATTTAAAAATAGTAAGAATCCTTATTTAGAATTCAATAAAAAAATAATTGATTCAACTAAGGATCTTGTATGTGCATACAAATTAAATATGGCTTTCTATGAGGTTTTAGGAAAAAATGGTTTAGAAATTTTAGAGAATACTATTGAGTTTATTCCAGATGATATTGTGATTATAATTGATGGAAAAAGAAATGATATTGGTAATACTGCAAGAAAATATGCTCAGAGTATGTTTGAAACATTTGGAGCTGATGCAGTGACAATCAATCCATATCTTGGAAAAGACGGAATTGTTCCATTTCTTGAGTACGGAGATAAATGTAGTTTCATTTTATGTAGAACTTCAAATCCTTCAGCAATAGATTTACAAGATGTAAAAATATCAAAAAAACCATTATATGAATTAGTAGCAAACAAAATACGCGAATGGGATAATTTAGGTATTTGTGGCGCTGTAGTTGGTGCAACATATCCAGCTGAATTAAAAACAATACGTGAGATTTTAGGTGATGAAATCCCTATGCTTATACCAGGAATAGGTGCACAAGGTGGAGATGTTGAAAAGACAATTAAATTTGGAACAAATAAAAACAAAGAAAATGCAATTATAAACTCTTCAAGAGGAATTATTTATGCAGATACAACAATGAATTTTTCAAAAGCTTCAAGAAAAGAAGCTTTAATTTTAAAGAAAAAAATCAATATGTATAGATAACAATTTTCCTACCAAAACCAATATTAATACTTTTTATATATTAAAAATTACCTTGATTCGAAGATTTCCATGATTAAAATGATTGGAGAAGCAAGGTCAAGGTGACAAATTGATATCATACAAGGGTCCCTCTTTGATCAATCAGACGAAAAGTCAAGAGATGATAAGAGGACAACCATGGTGTCAAAAAATTGTCGCGATATACGTTGCAGTACTATTCCACTGCTGCTTTATTGGAATAGAATTGTAGCTACACCCAACATCTTATTTTGTTGGGTGACAGCGACAAATTTTTTTTTAAAACAATAAACAAATTAATATGGTAATTTCTCTATTCATATTTTTATATAATTGTATAATAAGCTATATATAGTATTAAATATAATAGTATACATATCAATTTGAAAATTTCAAATATTTGGAAAATGGGGTAAATTATATCTACTGTCATATCTTGAGGATAACCATATGACTAAAATCTCAAAAAAAGAAAATAATTTAAATATTGCCTTTTTAATAAAATTAAGAAAGGTTATCAGTTTATTTGTAGTATTTTTTCTAGTTATGACAATAATGGATACTGTTTCTTCTTCAAGTGTATTTATAACAAAATCATCAACTAGTGATGATTTTGAAGCTATAGAAAATAATATTGATAATGATTTATCTGGAACAACAATAAAAGAACGAATCCTACAAATTAAACAAAAAATAAGAGATTTATTAGATAAAGCATCAGAAAAAAATCACCAATTAAATACTGAAGATGATAATAAACAATTAAATGAAATAACATTAGATAGGGATCCAAAAACCTTCAGAAGATATACTCTATCTGATGCTATTAAAAGATATTTAACTTATAAGGGAATTGTACAAGCATCACTTTTTATGTTTTATACAAATTATTCTGGATATGAGTCACAACATTATCTTAAGTTGTATAGATTTGTTGATATTGATGTAAATGGAGATGGAATATATGATATCAGTGTCAAGATTCGATTATATCCGTTTCTAGAAAAAGAATTAACTGTGTCAGTAAATTTTGAATATTTGATTAAAAGACTTGAAGGCTTTCCAGATATTGATGCATCTTTTGAAGCATATGGAGAGCTATATTTTCCAGGGGTCTTATTTAAAAAACAAAAAGGAGATCGTATTCGAATAGGTTATGAATCTCCTAAGGATGAAGAGATACCAAGTCAATGCTCAATAACATACAAATATCTACCAAATATATGGAGAATAAGAGAAAGACCTGAACATGTTGGATTATTAAAACCCGGAAGCAGTGTTGGAAATTCAAAACTTGCTCTAATATTAAGTTATACAAATTTTCAAGCAGAATATATTGTATCTGAAGTTATTTCAAGAACAATGTATGATCCTGCTGTAAAATCAAAACTTACAATAGGTGGAAATGGATTACTTGGGGGAAGAATATTTGAATTTGTAAGGGAAGTATCTGAAAAAACAAAAATTGATATGACAGTTTCTTTTGAAAAAAATAACACACAAATAAATGGATATGTTAAAGACCTACCAGAGAAGGTTACTTTTACTGTGGATCAAGGTAAAGAGGGATATATAGAATTTGATGTACATGGAAATCCACCCACTGAAATAGGAATATGTGATGATATCACAAATCCGAGAAATTTTGTATATTTTAAGGATTTACCAACCCAAGCTAGAATCGATTGGGAAAGAAATATCCTAAAAGAAAAACAGGTTGACATTAGCTTTTATACAGATGGTACTGGTATTTCATTAAATGGCCATTTTGAATTAGTTATGAACGGATCATTTGATTTTAATATTGCATCAAATGAAAATATTGATTGTTCAATATCAATTGATAGAGACGATGGCTACTTTATTTTTGAAAGATGTGCTGTAGATGTTACATTTTCTTTATCTTATACAAAAGTAAACACCTCATTTAATTTATCATTCAACTTGACCAGATTCTTTGACAAACCATTTGAGATTTTCTTTGGTAAACTATTAAACGAACAGGTTCAGTTTTCTCTTGCTAGTAAATCATTCACTCTTGAAGATTTCAATATGATGATTCAACTTGATTCAGGGGATTTTGGAATCAAGGCAGATAGACTTTTTAAAGAAAAAAATGGTAGTATACTTGTAAATTTCTCATATGTTAAAGATGAGGGAAATATTACGTTTTTATGTGAACTAAATGTTATAAATGGAATCGATCTCTATAACGTATCATTGGGTTTCAATGGCATATGGTCTCCACCACAAGATATAATACTTGTTGGAAATACATCTAGAATTATTGAATTCTTTTGTGAATCAGGCGGATTTGATTATTATATAGCTGAGGATAAATCTTGGGGATATTTCTACTTTAAGGGAAACTTTTCCTATTCTTCTTATCGATTGTTTACAATAAATAATATTACAGGAGGATTCAAGGGAAAAATACTAACAAAGACAGGTAACCGTGGTCTGAATATATCTTGGTATACAATAAAAAAATCAAGATACAATATTACAAAGATAAATGTTTCAGGTATGTTTTTTGGTCTAGAAAATTTTCATATATTTTATGGGGACATAATAGACTTCTATGTTCCACATTTATACGGAAATATTCATATTAAAGAAGCCTGTAATGAATCTGGATATTTCTTTATAGAGCTTCTTGGTGGACAAAGCTATATTGACCTTAATTTTTCATTTAATTTTTCAAAGGAAGTTAATTCATCTGTAGTTGAATTGATATTAAATATAGAAGATTTTCATCTCGATCATGGGGATAAATCTGCATTCTTTGAAGCTATATGGGATGATAGGAATCTTTCATCTCTTATCTTTCACTCTGAAAATAATATTAACTTAAGCATTGAAAATATGTACTTCTTCTTAGGTAGGAATGATACCACAATTTTTGAAATTAAAAAATTATCAGGTTATTTGAAAGGTTACTCTGGTTTTGATGTAGATTTATCTACACCAATAAATTCCTACATTACAAAAAAACCAAAATTTATCGACTCATCAGATTTCACATTATCTTTTGAATTAACAGATGTAGAACTGGATTTTGAAATAAAAAATATAACAGCAACAACACCTATTGGAAGTATAAAAATTGCAGCAAAAACTATCGGTACGGCTAAATTTGGTTTCTTAAACATAAGTAGAGATATAGAAACAATATATACTCCTACAGAAGTAAATGTTTCTTGGGGAAATATTTCATTTGGTTTTGATGCAATAAATGGAGAGTTGGATCTTTACGAATTTGAGTATAAAAATGTAGATTTACTTGTTGAATTAATACTTAGTTTATTTTTACCAAATCTTTCAGGTTTACCAACTACTACTTTTAAAATTGAAAACCTTACATTTAGTGGTTATTCAAAAATAATAATACCTTTAGGTAGAATAAACAATAGCATATCTTTTCTAGGTTTTAAGTTTGAAAATGATGTTGATACCTATTTCAACTTAGGAAGCATACATATTAAATTTCCCAATTTTCCTATTGATAATCAATATACTAAAGCATACCTAGATAATCTAAAATTAGGTGAGGGAAGATTTTCATTTGTCCTTGGATTTATTGGTTTGTATTTAGAAATACTTGTTACAAAAAGAATACAAGGTTTTGAGATTGGAGCAGAAATTTCAAATATTTTTGAGTTTAACATATCTTTAGATAATGCAATAGAATATTTCAATTTAGAATATAATCCAGGAATAAATGTGGATGGTATAAACTATTTATTGATAGATACCAAAAACTCAACTGTAGGTTTAAATATTGAATCAAAAGTAAGCTCTGAATTAATAAATGAAATTATAGATTTTTTCAATAATATCTCAAATATAACAATTCCTTCTGTTGAAAGTGATAAAGGAATTCGTTTGAATCATGCTTCATTAAGGGCAGACAAATTCCAAGTATTCCTCAATTTATCAAGTCGTCCACTCTATAAAGGATTCTTGCAGATTTATGGAGATGGAAGTATCTATCATTTGGTAAACAATAGTTGGGAACCACTAATTCCCGGTGGTGATGGATTTTCTTTTATAATCGAAGAAAACCATTTACAATTGAAATTTGATATGGCAATTGAAAATTATCCGATTGATTTTGAAGTTTTATTTGACAGTACTGGAAATAGAATACTTCTTTCAGGTATATTTACAGTTTATTCAGATGATTTAACCTTTGATATATGGTGGAATAAAGAGAATGGATTTGTTAAAATTGTTTCTAGTAATAACCGGAGCTTGGAAATAGAAGATTTTATCTTCCAATTTATAAACGATTCTTTTGAAAAAATTGATATTAGATCTGATTTAATATCTATTCTAGATGGTAGTTATAATTTATTGTTAGATTCAGAAGAAAATATTTTTGAGTTAGATTATGGCGGGTCTATTTTCTCGATCGAAGGATTTGAATTTAAATTTGATAATATTAGGTTAAATAATTATACAAATTTAACATTGAAAATTGAATTAGATTCATTTTCATTAAGTAATGGTTGTGCTGTTTTCCAAACATTTATTTTATCAGATGAATACAACTGGAATATAGGATCGGAAAGAGGTATCGATTGGTTTGAACTATCAGGTTTAAAAGGTTCTATTGAAGGGTCTGGTCAATCTATGATACACTTTGAGGCAGGAATTGGATTACTAAAATGGAATAGATCTTCAGATAATTTCTTGAAGATGAAGATATCTGGAAATGGAAGTGAGGGCTGTATAAAATTCGATCGTCATTCAGATTTGAATGGTTCTTTTACATTAAAGGATGCATATATTAGATTCATAACACCAAATACAGAAATTCCAATAGGAACCCGTTTAAGATCTTTGACCGCAGATTACAGAAGAAATGATCATGAATATTTAATTCTAGAATGGAAGAAGGAAGAATATATCGATCTAACAGCAGATATTGCTGCTTCATGGAAGATAACATTTGAAAGATTCTTCGATGTCTTTAATATACTACAAAGAATTGATTTAATTAGTAGCTCAATTGATGTAAACTTTAGTTTATACTATGAACCTGCTCCTGATAACGATTCTTCTTCGTTCCTTAGTCTAAATATTCTTGAAAAAAGTTCATTTGAATTATTAGAAATAGTTAATCATTATATTAGCCGTTTTGATAAAATTATGACAATTGGTGAAATGGAATTAGAACCAGGGGAAATATCATTTTATTGGCTTATAGATCAAGTCCAAGAAGAAGGCTGGATCTTTATTGATAACGAAGATGTAACTGGTGAGTTTACAGGTCTAACGCTTAGAAAGGGTTTTTATAAAATCAGATTCCTTGATGCTTCAATAGTTTATCCTGGTGAAACCTACTTTGATTTTGAAATGAATAATGATAGTGGTTCTTTGTATATATCTAACTCTGCGGAATTAGAATTTTCAGTTCTTGAATTTTCTGAAGGAATAGATTTTCTAAGAATAGAAAGAGACATAGAATTTGGTGTAATCTCAATGCTACCTGGAGAGTTTAAGGCAAACTGGATTAATATAACAGATGATGATTTCGATAAGGAATTAAAAATTAATAATGGAATATTTGAATTAACTTTTGTAAGATTTGTTTTGCAACTTAGGAAATTTAGTTTGTCTTTATCACTATTTAAAACCGATAGAGTTTATGATAATGATATAACAATTCTACTTCGTCAGCGAGGCCAAGGGGATAGAGGTTTTTCAATTACCACTGATGAACCATTACAATTTGATTTGTTCTCTATCAAATTATCTACAAGTGATTGGAAATTCATTGTTGATTTAGTAGAATTAAAAGCTGATTTCAATGAATGGTATCTTGGAATGTTGGATGGCAAATTAACAATTGGGGGAAATGGTTCAGTAGATATTGCGGGTCTCTCACGATTTATAAATATTACATTTGAGTGGAAGGGGGATTCTGGTCAAGAACAAAAATTATTCTCACAATATTGTTCCTCGTGGCAGGATCAACCGCAAACCCATAGATTAATTTTTGATACTACAAATTGTACGGAACAACTTGATATTATATATAATACAAAATTAGATGAATTAAATATTGATAGTCTGTTTACAATATATCCACAAAAATATCTTACATTGCATTTCGATATAAACCCTGAACCAATTGATAACAGTGCAAATGGGCATATGTTTATTGATACAAAGAATGAAGAAATCGGAAATATTGCCGTCAAGATAAATAAATATGTGGATTATTTTGATTTAGATGTTGGACTTTATGCTGAAATTGAGTTATTGAAAGCAGATGATTTCTATATTTGGGGTGAATTTGTTGAAATAGAATTATTCGGAATGAAATTCTGGGTGCCTTATGATTGGGGAAAAAGTGGGAGTATAGATTTTGTAAATATCGGACTTGCAAAACTTATTTTTGGTAACCATGAAACTGAAATATGGCCTTGTACCCCAAAAGCAATACCTGATAGAAATCTATATGGGGTTTCCTATGAAAATACAGTTGTATCATTTGATATTTCAGAAAGTGAGGGTTTTGCGTTCAAATTGCAATGGATGAGATGGGATTGGAATGGAGATGGTATTTGGGATACCGGTTCAGAACCAAATCATTGGATAAATTACGAGGAATTAATTGATTATGACTTTTCAAATCTATTTGAAAATGAAGAAGATTATGTAAAAGTATATTTCCAATTAAAAACCGTTGCTGCTAAAAGTAATATCGCAGAAATGACTGTTATGAAAGGTTTTGCATTGGATGTTGATATTGAATATATTGATAAATTATATGAATTTGATGAGTTTAAAGTATTTGTAAACAATGCCACAAGTAAAAATCCAGTAAGCAATGCATATGTGGAATATCATCAATTTAATATTGATGGAACTGAGAATGTTAAAACAAACTATACAAATTCCAATGGTGAGGCAAGTTTCATAGCTTTTGAAGTTCCTTATGATTATAATACACATTATAGTACTGCTCAGATTTTCATTGAAGCAGATGGTTATTTTGATTGTGAAAGTGAACTGTTTATAGTTTACGATACAGATGCAGATTTACATGGATATATTAGGGATTTTGTTACTCATAAGGGAATATCAAATGTCCTAATAGTAGCTGAACCAGGTGGGTATTATACTTATTCTGAGGAATATTTAGGTTTTCAAAATGGTAAGTTTAAACTAATTGTTCCACCAGGAATATATGATATTACTGCAAGTAAAGCTGGTTTTAGCTCAGTTATTATTAATGATTTTAATGCAATCCAAGGCGGTTATCAATATCTAGGAGACATATATTTGCCACCAATTGGTTATGGAGGTCTTCGTGGAGTTCTTTATGATGCAATAGATAATAACGAGGTAATCATTGGAGCAACAGTTACCATTGAAATTTCCAGTGAGGACGATATTGTAACAACAACTAATTACTATGGAGAGTTTCCCAATAATTATCCTTCTTCATCTGATGAGTATTATTCAATTGACTTAGAACCAGGTACTTATACAGTTAAATTTGAAATGGATAATTATTTTACATATGAGGAGCAAATAGAAATTGTTGCAGGCGAAATTCATGACATGGATGTCTTTTTGTATCCTAAGTGGATTGTACCTTCAGGACATAATAATCCATCTGAATGGAATAATGAAGATGATGCACATGATAATAACCTGAATACTGCATCTTACACTGATATATATTGGGGATCTACTTGGCATTGGACAGATCCTTTGGAACTTATTTTATCCTCCTCTTTAAAATGTGATAAAATCAAGTTTTATGCAAAATATATTGAAAATAGATGTGATAAAACAAAGGTTGAAATTTATTATAATAATGCATGGCATAAGATATATGAAGGTGGTTTTGAGAATAAAAACTGGTGTGAGATAGATTTTGGTAATGAATATACCATTATAAAGGCCAGAGTAAGCTTTTGTATTAGGAAATATCTTGGTATGCCAACAATTGCAGAACTTTTTGAATTCAATTTTGGATTAGTTCAACAATAAATTTTTGGATTTATTAGAATTGAATTTTTAATTTTTCGAAAAGGCGAAACGTATTTATATTTAAACTAAATATAGCTTAAATTACTTCTAAAGTTCGGTTATGGCCAGGACCATTCCGGTCGACCCATGAGATTACGTTATTTTACCATCCATGAATGGGTCAATTCGTTCCTTGGCCACAATATGGATGTGGAGGTTCAAGAAAACAAAATATGCCCTAAGGGCATCTTGCGCACTCTTGAATCTGACGATTGATATGTGTTGGTGAATTTTGGTTTACCTGCCAATTAAAATAACAATAATAGTGTGTTAGATTCCGGTTGATCCTGCCGGAGGTCACTGCTATTGGGATTCGACTAAGCCATGCGAGTCGAGAGGGTTCGGCCCTCGGCAGACGGCTCAGTAACACGTGGATAATCTGCCCTTAGGTGG
>LSSG01000037.1 GCA_001595915.1 Thermoplasmatales archaeon SG8-52-3 | reverse complement strand
CAACAATGGGTATGACTACACCTCCAGCAGCACCAGATCAACCAAGTGGACCAACATCTGGTTCCACCGATATTCAATATACCTATTCAACAAAAACTTCAGATCCAACAGGAGACAAGGTAAAATATGGTTGGGACTGGAATGGTGATGGTTCAGTTGATGAATGGGATGACAATTATGGTAATTATTACAATTCAGGTGTTACGATTACTATATATCATACATTTACATCTCCTGGTTCTTTTTTAATAAAGGTCATGGCAGAAGATCAATATGGTATGCAAAGCGGTTTTTCACCAACTCTTTCTGTTGTAATTTCACAGAACCAGGCACCATCTAAACCATCAAAACCTTCTGGACCAACAGAGGGAAAACCAGATGAGGATTATTTATTTTCAACAAGTACAACAGATCCTGAAGGATTCAAAGTAAAATATGGTTGGGATTGGAATGGTGATGGTTCAATTGATGAATGGGATGACAATAATGGAAATTATTATCAATCAGGTTTCCAAATTGCTACATCACATTCATGGAGCACGCAGGGACACTACTCAGTAAAGGTCAAAGCAAAGGATATTCATGGATATGAAGGTGTTTGGTCAGATCCATTGGTAGTCAATATTCCCAGAAGTAAAAATCTAGTTCGAACGAATTACTTTGAACTGTTATATCGACTTGTTGATATTTTCCCGATTTTTCAAAAAATAATTAATCTTTAAAAAAATCAATAAAACTCTTTTTTTTCTTTAATTAATTTGGTTATTTATTAAAAGTGTAATAATAAAAAAATTTATATTAACGTATCTCATATTTAATTATATATTTAGAGAGGAAAAAATGAGAAAGAAACATATTTGTGTTTTGATGTGTGTAATTCTAATGAGCAGTTCTACAATAGCACTTGCAGACTGGTCTCCTGGAGATGGTCATAAAATGCATTTCCCTCAATTGCCTGATGCTAATGGTTGGGATGTTGACTGGGGTCTTGTATATCTTGCAGATGATTGGAAATGTAGTGAAACTGGTTTTATTAAGGATATCCATTTTTGGATTTCCTGGTGGAATGACCAAGTTCAAGACATACCTTGGATATATGTTTCAATTTGGTCAAATAATCCTGAAGGTCCTCATGGATGGTCTGTACCTAATGAATTGTTATGGGAAAAAACATTTCAAGAGGGTGAATTTATTATTGCAGGTCCTTGGGATGGTAACCAGGGATGGTTAAATCCACCTTCACAATACTATCCAGACAATCATCAAAAATACTATCAGATAAATATTCCAGAAATTGTGGATCCCTATCTACAAAATATAGATAAAATATATTGGCTTGTAATTAAAATGCCATTTGATGACCAATATATTTGTGGTTGGAAAACAACTCTTGATTCATACTTGGATAATGCTGTTTTCTCAACTGTGCCAATAAATACTTGGTGGATTATTGATGGAATAGACCTTGCTTTTGTAATAAATGGAGAACCACCTATACCTGAACTAGTTTGTGATGGTAATATTATATGGTTGGAAGTACCACCTGGAACTACTATTTCTGGTAATTTTCAAATCGGAAATATTGGCGAAGTAAGTTCTTTACTAGATTGGTATGTTGATAACTGGCCCAGCTGGGGATCATGGGACTTTTCACCTAATAGTGGTACTGGACTTCCAACAGGAAATTGGATTAATATTACTGTTACAGTTGAAGCACCAATTGATAAAAACCAAAACTTCACAGGAAATATTACTATAGTTAATGCAGATGATCCAAGCAATTATTGTGAGATACCTGTATTTCTTCAAACACCAAGAAATAAATTTACATTCAATCAAATCTTTATTAAATTCTTTACAAGAATTTTTCAGTGTTTCCAGATATTACAATGGTTAAAATTCTAAAATAAAATCAATTTTCTTTTTTTTGTAATATAACCGATAACTATTTTTACATATGTTTTATATATTTTGCCAATTGGGATGTAAAATTAATTATCTAGGGAAAACTATAGTATGTATCCATTTCTAAAAAGAAAAAAACTACAGATTATTCATGAGTCAATTGATAATCTTTTATTAGAAAAGACTAGTACAAACATTTCAAATCAATCCATCAATTATATAGATTCATACACACAGAAACATGATATAAATAACAATTTAAACTGGACGGTTTTAGATGCTATCGGTAATACTCCTCTGATAAAAATAAAAAACGTTTATGCGAAACTTGAAAGTGTTAATCCTAGTGGTAGTATAAAAGATAGAGTAGCAAAAGAAGTTATTTTTTCAGCTGAGAAAGAAGGTAGTTTAAAGCAAGGGTACACAATAGTTGAAGCGAGTAGTGGTAACACTGGAATTTCTCTATCTATGGTTGCTGCTATTAAAGGTTATAAAATGATTGTTGTAATGCCTCAAAATATGAGTAAAGAAAGAAAACAGATGATGAAGGCATTTGGAGCAAAAATAGTCTTAAGTTTAAAAAGTGGTAGCCTTCAAGAAGCAATAAGAAAAGCAGAAGAAATTGCTAAAAAACCAAAGATGTTTTTAGCAAGACAGTTCAGCAATCCAAATAATATCTTTGCACATGAAAAAACAGGGAAGGAAATTATTAATGAGATAGGACCAGTTGATGCAGTGGTTGCAGGTGTTGGTACTGGTGGAACCTTAATCGGGATTACTAATGTAATGAAAAATTTTAATCCAAGTGTAAAACAAATAGCTGTCGAACCTGAGGAAGCAGCTGTAATGTTTGGAGGAAGTGATATAAGAATAAAACAGCATAAAATTCAAGGAATTGGAGATGGCTTTATTCCAAAATTAATAGATATGGATAAAGTTGATGAGGTAATAACAGTTGGTAGTGAAGAAGCAATACAAATGGCAAAAAAACTATCAAGAAAATATGGTTTATTGGTTGGAATTAGTTCTGGTGCCAATATGCTTGCAGCATTAAAAGTAGCAAAAAAATACAATAGAGTTGTTACTGTTTTACCAGATAGAGGAGAAAGGTATCTTAGTATGAATTTATTTAAAAATTAAGGTATTTTATAATTTCAATTTTTAACATAAGATTTTTAACCAGTCTATTTTTTAAAAATTATATGTTAAATGGGAAAACTGCAATTATTACTGGTGCATCAAGAGGTATAGGTAGAGCAATTGCAAATATTTTTGCTGAAAATGGTGCATTAGTTGGAATTAATTATATAAAAAGCGATAAAAAAGCAAAGGATCTATTTAATCAGATAGAACAAAGTGGTGGTAAAGCAATACTTTTAAAAGGAGATGTATCAAAACAAAAAGATGTTGAAAATATATTAAAAACCTTTACTTCAAAAACAAAAAAAATTGATATTTTAGTAAACAACGCAGGAATATATGAAAGAAGCAATTTTGAAAACATATCCTATGATAGATGGAATAAGGTTATTTCAACAAATTTAACTGGTTCATTTAATCTTTGTAAAAAAGCAATAGCATATATGAAAGCAGGTGGTAAAATAATTTTTATTTCATCTCAACTTGCTTTTAAAGGGTCTTTGCATGGAGCAGATTATGCATCATCAAAAGCAGGTTTGCTTGGACTCATGAGAAGTTTAGCATTAGAACTTGCAAGTAAAAAAATTAATGTAAATGCAATTGCTCCTGGAACCATCGATACTGATATAATTGCAAATTATTCAAAGGAAATTAGAAAAAAAAGGATAAATGAAATACCACTGAAGCGACTTGGAACTCCTAATGATATTGCTTATACTTGCCTATTTTTAGCATCAAATATGTCAGATTACATAACAGGTGAAACAATAAATGTAAATGGAGGACTTTATATTCATTAGATAATAATTAATTACAAGACATAGATATTTGTGTTAAAATGATAAGATCAATACTAAAAAAAAGAAGTTTCAAAACAGAGACAATTGTAGCAACAATATTTTTAATTATTGTATCAACTTCGGCGATATACGTTACTGTATACTATTTTGAAGAAACTGAAATAAAATTTACTTCTAAATATAAGAATCTAGATGTCCAAGCAGCTTTTAATATGATTAATAAGACAAAGAATCTTATAATAATTGATTGCCGAGGTCTTGAAGGATGTGGTCCTTGCCAGATAAAAAGTGAAGGAAGACTTGACTTTGATTTTGTTTATCTAAATATAAATCCAATTGTACATTATAATAAAACTGAAAATCTGTTAATTTATAGTAAAGATGGAACTGTTTCTGAAGAGGATTTTTGCAAAGAACTTATAAATCATGTTTATGGAAAGATTTACAATTTAAAAGGTGGTTTTGATGCTTGGAAAGCAGCGGGTTATCCAGTTTCTTATTTGGTACCCTCAGAATATTTTGAATAAGCTTTATTTCTTTTTTATATATTTTAGACCTGCTCTTGCTGATTCCTCAGATTCTCCCCTTAAAAGTATACTTTAATAAATTTCATACTCTTCTTCAGAACTTTTATTCATATATTCTTTTAACTTTCTTTTTTCAAAACAATCCTCAAAAAATCCCATGATAATAAAATCTATACAATTCAAAATTTAAAAATTTAATCTTCAAAATTAAACCCACCAAATAAGGTGTTAGTGGGTTTGTGTCTTAATGCAACATTACCTGAACAATCTTTTATAACATCTCCCTCTTTTATCTGTCCAGATGGCAGAGTTGCATTTCCTGAACATATCTCATGATCGTTCCATTTTAGGTTATCTTCATATATTTTTTGTACCTTGAGAGTATTTGTACTTTTATTCATTGTAAATATTGCTGGCGGTTTTGGTAAATTTTTTGTATTCTTTTTATCTTGAACGCCAATTAAAACAAATGCTAGAAATAGACAAAAGAGCCCTGTTAAAAAGAATTGAAGATGATAAACCCAAATAGCAAGTATCCAACATAATATCCATCCAACACCTAATAATTTCTCAGTTGATGGAATCCTCTCAAATATCCCCTCCAAGTCCATAAAAAAGTGTATTATTTATTCATATATAATAACTTACCTGATATCAAATATTTAAAAAATGTGTTTTATAAACCATATAGTTAAAAAATAAAGTATTAATTATGCATATGAAAATTTAATTAAAATCTATAATTTTAAGTTTTCATTAATAGGAGACTGAAAATGAAAATATTTGAAGTTAGAGAAGAAGAAGGGAAATGGTTCTATGAAGCCAAACCAAATATAACACATGATGAAATTATAATGCTACTCGGAACTATTGAAAAAGCAAAACATCATTTGATAGATGCTTTAGATAAATAAACCTAACAAAAATAGATATTTATAAGTATAAAATAACCATAAATTTGCAATATAGGTTTATTTTTTATATATTTATAAATATCGAAATGTCTAAGTAGTAATTGAAAGATATAACACCCGATAAATATGAAAAAATGGGGAGTTATACTTTGCATAATAATACTTCTTTTTGCCGGTTTGTCAATTCCACCAGCACTTGGAAGTGTTGTAAAGACTGATGAAGCTGAACAGGGCGAAAATATTTCAGTTTATTTTTGGGATTGTACTGGAAAAAGACCAATAAAACAAATTATTGAACTTACTGAAACTGAATGGGATGATTTAAGAGAACAATTAAGAGAAATAAGAAAAACTAGTGTATCATTTGAAGAATCATTTAATGCTCAATTTGAAATATTTAATCAATATGGATTCAATACTTGTGATTCAACTTATGATATGTTAGATGAAATAGCAAATGAGAGATTCAAAAATAAACAATTCAAACAATCAAAAAATCCTGCTCCTGAAAATATTATCTTAAATGCAATCTGTGCAATAAATTTTGAAATAGATACTGGAGATACATTTGTTTTTGGTTTGAACACCTTTATGAATCTGGTTGGGCTAGATATTTTCAGTATACACAAAGGCCATACTCCAACAGGGGTTTCTACTTTTGGAGGTTTACTTGCACAATCAACAGAACCTGGAGATTATGTAGGATTTATGTTTGGATTTCTCGGCTATTGGGCTGGAACAAGAACAGGTACTGGAACTTATACTGATTTGATTGTTGCAGGATTTACAGTAATGACGACTTGGTTCCCATTACCAAACGAGTAAATTTTTTTAATATTTTTTCTCTCTATTTTTTATTTCATTTTTTTAAAAATTGAAATAACTCTATTAATAATATTTTGTATATTATTTTTTATTTGAATGGGTTTGTAGTGTAGTTTGGATATCACAGGGGCTTCCGGAGCCTCTGACCCGGGTTCAAATCCCGGCAGACCCGTTATATTTGAACATATTTAAAAATAAATTTATAAAAAACCTATTCTTGACAAAAATTGCATATAAATATTTAAATATCATATACTTATAATGTTTATATTATAAAAATTATAGGTTTATATAAATTAACTGCTATAAGCTAATTTAATTTTTTAGGAAACAACAAATATGATAAATAAAACAATTTATTCTATTTTTCAACAAGGAAGCCGAACAATGTTCTATAGCAGTCTCTTTTTTCCAAAAAAGATTCGTAAAGATGTTTTTATATGCTATGCTTTTGTTAGAAGAGCAGATGATCTTGTTGATAATGTTCCTCAAAATAAAGAAGAATTTTATTGGTTTAAAGAAAAATATGAACAAGCAAAAAGTGGTAAAAAAACTGGAGATATTGTTATTGATTCATTTGTAGATTTAGAATATAGAAGAAATTTCGAATCAAAATGGACAGAGGCATTTCTTAATTCTATGGAGATGGATCTTACAAAAAAAACATATGATACATTGGAAGAACTTCTAAACTACGTTTATGGTGCAGCAGAAGTAATGGGACTTTATATGACAAACATTTTAGGAATTAATAAAGAATCATATCCTTATGCGAGGTTTCTTGGCAGATCAATGCAGTGTATTAATGCGATAAGAGATATTGCTGAAGATATAAAACTTGATAGATCATATATTCCAAATGAAGATTTAAAGGAACATGGATTAAAAAACCTAGAATATCAGTATGTAAAAAGACACCCTGAAAATTTTTCAAATCTGATTAGAACACACATTACAAGATTCTGTTATTGGTTGGAAACAGCTGAAAAAGGTTATCATTATATGCCCAAACGATATCTTATATCTGTTAAGACTGCAATGGACATGTATCAATGGACAGCAGAGCAACTCTTAAAAAACCCTTTTATTGTATACGACTGGAAGGTAAAACCCTTAATTTCTCAGATTGTATCAACAGTTTTTATAAATCTAGTAAATCCCTGGTCTTTAGATAAAAGCAAACTTCAATGCAGATATGAACCATCTGAACTACCACAAATTGTTAGGTCATTATAAAATATTTAATTTTATAACTTTTTAGCAAACTCATCTATTTTTGCTTCCCAACCTTCCATAAGAGCATTACCAGATTGAATGTTTTTTCCAACTTTAAAGTCAACATCTGCAACTTTTATCATATTCTTTTTTGAAAGTAGTTTATCCATTTTTTTAAGTCTGTTTTTGTTCATTCCATGAGTATTTATGATACCATATTTTTTTCCATTCATTCCATCAAGATTTTTCATAAAAGATCTCATATTTCTTTGTAGATTGAATGCTTCAGCTGCTGCAGAAAATATATAATAATCTGCTTCTGGTAAGGTAGCTGGGTTTGCCTCTTCAGTTGTTAAAATCTTTGTTTCTGCATTTTTTTCCTTTAATTTTTCAGCAAGATAATTTACAATTTTTTTATTGTGACCATATCTAGACCAATAAACTATCACATAATTCATAAGCTCACCGAGGGGGAAAATATAGTTATTATATAAAAATCTATAAGAAATATTCTAAATAGATAATTTTTATAAAAGGCAGGTTATAAAATATTTAATAATTAAATTTGTTCTTTATATCTAAATATTGTAGGATCAACATATGCGTTTAGTGAAATTGGAAATTCCTGACGAGTTCCCGCAATTGAAAAATGACCATTAATATTTAATACAATCCAATCTGGTAGTAACCTAAAAGAACCAGAAAATAAAAAGATTCTATATGGTATAACAATCTCTGTATTTACACAAATCCTTTCCTTTGGAGCAATTGAACAAGGATCCATTTCAGCTTCACCTAGTATTGTTTTTTTATTTCTATCAACTCTAAATATAGAGCAGTAGAGATTTCTACCCTCAAGAGGTATTTGACTAGGATTATAAATCTTAAAACTAATAGTTGAGACAATTCCTTTTAATCTTAATTTAAACTGAACTGGAATTTGAAATTCAATAGGTTGATTTTTAAAAATAAATTCAGAAATATCAGGAATTATTAATTGAGTATCTGTTGAAATATTTATTTTCTTCTCAAGACCACCTATTTTACCGCGAGCAATTCCATTTAGTGTAAAAATTATCTTTTCTGAATCAAATGCATTATAGTTAAGACTTCCTTTTGAGGTAAAAATTGCATATTCTTCTGGTCCAACAATATCACCAAATATTACTAATCTGCCAACTTCCTGATTTTCTTCTGTTTTAGCAATAATTGAGAACTCATCAATTCCAAATTCAATTTTAGTTGGATTAAAAAGTTCAACATTTACAGTAAATTCGATTCCTTCTTCCGTAATATTTTCAAAACCTAATTCCATATTTATATCAGGAATATCTAAACTATCAATTATTTCTTTAACAGAAGCAATAACTGATACTTCAAGAGGAATTGTCTTTTTAATAAAACCTAGAAATGAAACTCCAATTTTTCCTGTTATTTTATTTTTTATAATCGAAAAATCCCCCTCCTCTTCAAAAAATATACTATCTTTTGAATAAAAGGTCTTTGATTTGTATGAGGGAATATTTCCTTCGTCAAATATTATCTCTCCAATTTTTTTATCATCTCTTGTAGATGTTTTTAATATTAATTCCTTAAATGAAACCTCAAAACTGTTTGGATTCGACATTTTAATTGTAGTTTCAAGTATTATTTCTTCTGATGTTACTTCAAGTATATTTACAAAAACTTCAGTTCTTGGTGCTTTTATTATCTCAATATCTATAAAAATAAATATTGCTACAATTATGTTTATTATAAATAAAGCAATAGTAAATAGTTTAATGAACCTATATTTTGAGAATTTAATATCCATATGATGTAATTATTTTATCAAGTAATAAGTATAAAAATATTTCTTATAAAATTTTGGAAAGATTTTAATGTAAATATTATATCCAATTTATTTGTGAATATATGATCCAACTGAATTATATTATACTTGATATCTTGATAATCCTGTTTCCACTTTTATTTACATTCAAGTGGAAATTTAAATATTATAAATTCTTCAAACCCCTTGCAGCATCAATATTTATTGTTGGATTATCTTATATTTTATGGGATATATTGGTAACTGCTAGAGGAGATTGGTGGTTTGAAGAAAAATTTTTAATTGGAATTGAAATATTCGGCCTTCCAATTGAAGAAATCCTCTTTTTTATTATAGTTCCATTTGCTTGTATATTTATTTATGAAAATTTAGTTTATTTCATTAAAGATAAAAAAGTACCATTCAATAAATGGTTTTATCTTACATTTGCTGCAATTTTTATTATTGTTGGAATAATTTTTAGAAATCAGGATTACACGATTCTTTCAATGTTTTCATGTGCGTTATTTTTCATACTTGCTTCCACGATATACCCAGAACTGTTAAAATCACGAAATTATTGGTTTTATATAATCCTATCCTTCATTCCATTTATAATATTTAATTATTTTTTAACCTCACTTATTGTTGTTGGATATAATCCAGATGCAATCTGGGGTGGATTTGGTGCTTGGAATGGTAGATTTGTAACAATACCATTTGAAGACTTCTTTTATAATTACTCAATGCTTTCATTTTATTTAATGGTTTATTTATATTTCAAAGAGAAATGGATTCAAACAAAAAATCAATAAACTATGATATAATTCAGATTAACAGATTTAACTTTCAGGTGTATGAAAATGGGGAGGAAAAAGGTAATAATAGTTGGTTCTGGATTCGGTGGTCTTTCTGCAGCAGGACTACTTGCTAAAAAGGGAAATGAAGTTTTAGTAATAGAAAAAAATGAACAACCTGGCGGAAGAGCTTCAGTTTGGAAAAAGGATGGATTTACTTTTGATATGGGACCCTCTTGGTATCTGATGCCTGATGTTTTTGAGAAATATTTCTCAGAGTTTGGAAAAAGACCAGAAGATTTGATGGAGCTTATCAGACTAGATCCCTCGTATAGAGTCTTCTTTGATAAAAACGACTATGTCGATATTTCTGCAGATATAGAAAAAAACCTAGATCTTTTTGAACAACTTGAGCCAGGTGCAAAAGAAAAAATGAAGGAGTATCTAAAATTAAGCAAATATGAATATAACATTGCAATGAGAGATTTTATTTATAAGGATTATAAACATTTGACCGATTTTTTCAAACCAAAGATAATTATAGAAGGAACAAAACTGCATATGTTTCAAAAATTGGATAGCTTTGCTCAAAGATTTTTTAAAAGTGAAAAAATCAGAAAAATTTTAGAATACACAATTGTTTTTCTTGGAGGGAGTCCATATGATAGTCCAGCACTTTACTCCTTGATGTCACATGTTGATTTTAACATGGGGGTATGGTTTCCGATTGGTGGAATTGGAAAACTTGTAGAAGTAATGCATAAAATAGCAGAAGAACAAGGAGCAAAATTTATTTTTAATGAACCTGTCGAAAAAATTCTTACTGAAAAAGGAAAAGTTGTTGGTGTTAAAACTACTAAAGACAGATATGAAGCAGATATCGTAATTGTAAATGCTGATTATGCTTGGGCTGAACAAAATTTACTAGAGAAAAAAGATATGTCATACTCTCAGAAATATTGGGAAAAACGTAAAATTGCACCGTGTGCCTATTTATTATTTCTTGGAATTGATAAACCATTGAAACGTTTTATTCACCATAATTTATATTTTGATAAAAATTGGGATAAGCATTTTGATGATATTTTTAAGAATCCCAAATGGCCAGAAGATTTTTCATATTATATATCTTGTATATCAAAAACAGATAAATCATCTGCAATTAAAAATGGTGAGAATGTTTTTGTTTTAATACCTGTTGCAGCAGGTCTTAAGGACAACGAGGAAATTAGACAAAAATATTTTGATAAAACAATTGAACATATGGAAAAATTAGCTGGAGAAAACATTAGGAATCATATAGTTTTAAAAAGAATATTTGCTCATAACAATTTCAGTAATCGATATAATGCATATAAGGGAACAGCACTAGGTCTTGCTCATACACTTAAACAAACTGCTGTATTTCGACCAAAACATGAGAGTAAAAAGGTAAAAAACTTATATTATACCGGTCACTATAATCATCCAGGAATTGGTGTTCCTATGGTAATTATATCATCTCAGATTCTAGCTGATATGATAAATTAGCAATAATTTATTTGGGGGAGGAAAAAAATTCAAAAAGAAAACTTAAAAACAAAAGAAAGACTAGACTTATGTCTTTCTGCTGGAAACCTTGCTTGGTGGGAGATGGATGTTAAAACAGGTAAAGTAATTTTTAATGAAAATAAGGTAAAAATGCTTGGATATTCAATGAAAGATTTCATTGATGTGGACTACACAGCATTTACTGAGATAGTTCATTCAGATGATTATGAAAAAACAATGCAAGCGATGAGAGATCATCTAGAAGGAAAAAAAGAGTTATATGAGGTTGATTATAGAATAAAAACAAAGAAGGGTAGTTATAAATGGTTTCATGATAGAGGTTCAGTTATTGAGAGAAATCAAAAAGGAGAACCATTAACTGTTAAGGGAGTTGTTTTTGATATTACAGATTTAAAAGAAAATGAAATACTGTTAAAGGATTTAAACAAGAATTTAGAAAAGGTAATTTCTGAAAGAACAAATGATCTGAAAAACTCAAATATTCAATTAAAAGAAGAAATAATTGAGCGTAAAAAAGCTGAAGAATATTCAAATAGAACTAAGCAGAATCTGAGAAATATTATTGACAGCTCTGCTGAATTTATTGTTTCTTTTGATATGAATAACAGAGTCTCAATTTGGAACAAAACAGCTGAAAATATAACAGGTTACAAACAAATTGAAGTAATAAACAGAAGTGTTGGAAAAATTGAGGTTTTTGATAAGCCAGAAATAATCATAGAAAATATTATGGATGTATGTAGAACAAATAAACAAAGTTTTATCGATATTTTCATAAAGACTAAAGAATATGATAAAAGAATAATAAGAGTCATGGGAACTAAGATTAAAAGCTCTGACAATGAATGTGTTGGAGTACTATTTATGGGTAAGGATATTACAGAAGAAATTGATCTACATAAAAAGCTAATTGGTGGAAATAGTTATTTAATAAAAGATAATAACAACAAATCATCAATTGATTTGTTAGTTGACTTGACAATAGATGATTTCAAAGGTCTAATTATTACACGTGGAAATCCAGATCATATTAAAAGACAAATTCCTGTTATTAAAAACATTAAAATAATAATTCTTACAAGAGAGGTCTTAAAAGAAATCACTGGAATTTCAAATCTTGAAGAAATAAAAAATGAAATTGAAGAATTTACAAAAAGTAATAAAAAATCAGTAATTTTACTAGATGGAATTCATTATTTATTGTCAAGATTTTCTTTCAATGAGTTTGTAAAAAATCTTTATGATTTAAATGATATTATTGCAAAAAATAAGGCATTAATGTTTGTTAGAATTGACCCTTCAACAATAGATGGTAATCAAATAGCACTTTTAGAAAATGAGTTACTAGTACTACCCAGTCAAAAAACAGATGATTTAATTATTGAAGATGATTTATTTGATATTATAAAATATATTTATGAGCAAAATAAATTAAATGCAGTTGTGTCTTTTAAAAAGGTAATGAACCAATTTAAAATCGCGTATGTCACTGCTGCTTCAAGACTGGATAGTTTAGAAAAAACAGGTTTAGTGTATTTTAAAAAGCAGGGAAAACTAAAAGCAATATATATTACAGAAAAAGGTAAGAATTTATTACATAAACGAAAAAGTGTTTAAATTGTAATGAAAACAGTTTTGAAATCATTTTAAATCTTTTTTAAAATCGTTTTTAAGTCAAGATTATATCCTTCCTAATGAATCTATTATCATGGTGTTGGGGTATTTGAAGGTAAGTTCGTTTCAACCAAATATACAAAATGGGGCTTCTTTGAAAAATAGTCAAAAAAATACAGATTTTATAAAAATAGCAAAGGGCATTTATTTTTTTGCATCCCATCCTTTCCTCCCTCGGATCCCCTTTGGCTATTTTACCCCTTCATCTTTTTACTTAAATCGTTTTTATAACTGTTTTAAAACTGTTATTTAGTTATAGATTTAAACATTAATATTTATTTTAGATAAAATTGAGAGGAAAAAATATGAAAAAAAAAATAATTGGAGCAATAATTTTTTTTATGCTAGCAATTCCAACAATAACTGTTTTAGGTGAAACAAGAGAAAAACAAACCTCACCAATAGATAATCCTGAAGATGATTTGTTAATATCATTATATAAGGGTCCCCTTTTCTTAGGAATTAATATGGATATTGAAAATGCCGGTGCAACAACTCTTAATAATGTTGAATGGAGCTTTAGAACAAAAGCAGCAATAACAGGTTCGGGAATACTTATTAATGAAAAAATACAGGAAGGAGTAATAGATGAGATTCAACCTGGTGAAAAAATAACATTACAATTTAGACTTTTTAAACAAGAGACAAAGGGCCCCATAGGTCTTGGTAATCTATATATGAATGCTTCAGCAGCGATCAACGGAATGATAGTAAGAACTCAACAAAGAGCAATAATTCTTGGTATTTTCTTGATTATGTACAGGAATACATACATGGATATTAAGCCAAAGGAAGCTTATGAGAGATATCTAAATGAGGAATTCGATTTAATAATAGATGTAGTCGGTTTAGATATTTACAGTCTAGGTCATCTTCCTGGAGCAGTAAACTATGTTTGGGCAGATGGAACATTAAATGAGAAAATACCTGATTTAGATCCAACTTGGACTTATCTTGTATATTGTCATACGGATCCACCATCAACAGCAAGTGCTCAGGCATTGGTTGATGCAGGAATTGAAAATGTTTATAGACTCGAAGGAAATTTCAAAGCTTGGAAGGATGCAGGTTATCCGGTGGAAACTTAAAAAATTCTATCATTCTTCCTTTTTTAGAAAACCATTTTAAAATTGTTCTAAAAATGAAATAAAACTGTTATTAAATTAATATTAAATCATTGATAAAAATATTATTATATGGAGGCAGAATAATTGAAAAATTTAGTAGAAACAGCGATTAATGCAGGAACATTTAAAACATTGATTATAGCTCTACGGGAAGCTGGATTATATGATATATTATGTTCAGAAGGACCATATACAATATTTGCACCAACCGATGAAGCATTTTCAAAATTACCCGATGGAGCAATAGAAAAAATTATGAAGGATAAAGAAAAATTAACCGACATTCTTACATATCATGTAATTGCAAACAGAGTTTTTTCAAAGGATGTAACAACCCTACAAAAAGCAGTAACAATAAATGGAAAGCATGTAAAAATAAAAACGGGTAATACTGTAAAAATAGACAATGCAAGAATTATCAGGTCAGATATAAAATGTACAAATGGTGTAATACATATAATTGATGAGGTTCTACTACCAAAGTAAAATTTTTCAATATTTATAAAAAGTATTAAAAACATAAAATATATATAAAAGAGTTGATAATTAATGATTAACAGAACATTATTCTCAATATTCAAAGAGGGGAGTAAAACATATTTCTATAGTAGTATTTTTTTCCCAACTTATATTAAAAAAGATGTTTTTACATTATATGGATTTGTAAGAAAGGCAGATAACTATGTTGACTTAATACCACAGGATGTAAATGGATTTTATAATTTTAAAGAAAAATATTACCAAGCAATAAACGGAAAAAAAACAGATGATATTGTAATAAATCTATTTTCAAATCTTGTAAGAAAAAAAGATTTTGATCCAGAGTGGGTAGATGCATTTTTTAAATCAATGGAAATGGATATCCTAAAATCAAAATATCGTACAATGAATGAAACATTGGAATATATTTATGGGTCAGCTGAAGTAATTGGTCTTATGATGGGAAAAATTATGAATCTATCTGAAGAATCGTATAACTGTGCAAGATATCTGGGAAGATCAATGCAATACATAAATTTTATAAGGGATATTGCAGAAGACGTTAAATTAAACAGAGTGTATTTTCCACAAACAGACCTTAAATATTTTGGAATTGATAGACTAGATCAGCAATATATTATAAGTCATCCTGATAAATTTTCAGAATTTATTAAAAAACAATTGCTTTACTATTGTAATTGGCAATCCATGGCTGAAGAAGGATTTAAATATATTCCAAAAAGATATCTAATACCTGTAAAAACCGCATCTGAAATGTACAATTGGACTGCTGAACAAATATTTAAAAATCCTATGATAGTATACGTAAAAAAGGTAAAACCTCAAGTTTCAAAGATTGTTTCAACAACAATTATGAACGTTATCGATCCGAAATCTCCAAAAAGAAAGAAAGTATTTCCCTGTCTGATTAAAAGCCCACAACCAAAATTAGAATATTATTTTCAAAAAAAATAATGTCAAAATCTAAAAGGATATATATATGATATCTTTGGAAATAGTTATTTTTTATATAATTAGTATAGTGCTAATATTCGGCTTTATGGAAGGAGTAGCTTGGTTTCTGCATAAATATGTAATGCATGGCTTTGGTTGGTATCTTCATGAAGATCATCATAGATATACAAAAGGTCGTTTTGAAAAAAATGATGTTTTTGGTTTATTTTTCAGTATAATATCATTTATTCTAATATTTACAGGATTTTTAGGCGGATTTGATATACGTTTCCCGATTGGAGTTGGAGTTGCATGCTATGGAATTGGATATTTCCTTGTGCATGATGTCTTCTTTCATAAAAGAATTAAAATAAAATATAAGCCAAAAAGTAACTATATGAAAAGAGTACTGAATGCTCATACAATCCATCACCAAAAAAGTAAACCCCATAAAGGTATTTGTTTTGGATTTCTCTTTGCAAGTAAAAAATATGCAGTATCTTATTAATATTAAGATTTGGTTAAAAAATAATTAATTATAGCTATTATTTTCACAATAAATTTTTATTGATGTCTTATAATCAAAAGAACCTAAAAATTATGGGGAATCTAATTGCAAATCGAGGTAAAAAGCCTTTAGAAAATATAATTGATAAATATGAAAAATTATAATATAGC
>LSSG01000036.1 GCA_001595915.1 Thermoplasmatales archaeon SG8-52-3 | reverse complement strand
ATGTATTACTTGATAAATTCTCAGTTCTTACAGCATCTTTTGTTCCATCATATACAATTCCAAAATGGATTTGCTTATCCTTGATAAACAATTCAATAAAATTAGTATTATCTTCAGCTGCCATCAATATTATAGAATTTTCAGATTCCATATCATCAATTTTCAACCAAATGGAAATTGTAAAATCATTATTTGGTATATCATAAAAAATAGATGGTAAGCTCATAGTTAGATACTCACTAGAACCTTGATAATAAGTTGCCCCACCTACTACTCCATCTGGCACCCATATTGGACCAACTAATGTTGCATTCAATTCATTACCTGAATAATCTTTACAGGTTAGATTACTTTCAGTATTAAATGGCATTATGACTTCTGCTATTGGATTTCCATTTAATTTCCATGAATATATATATGAGGTTGCATTAATTAGTGGATTAATTGGATAGCTATAACAAATAAGATCCTCATCAGGGGTATCTGTTTTTAAACTAGAAATCAACACAGGAGTGTTTGGGTAATAATCTAAATCTCCTTTTAGAACTCCTCTAAAGACTTCTTGTTCTTCTCCTTCATAATTATAAATATATATTGCTATTTCTACCTTATCTGATTGTAAGATTAAAGGTGGATACCCAATCTCCTCAAGGGGATATATACATTGACCGATCCTCCATTCTGGATCTAAATTTCTATATTGTTTACTACCAATTAATGTCCCATCTGGTGTATATACTACAACCTTATAATCTGAAATTCCTTCTCCTCCGACATGTTCAACTACTGCTAAACCGTTATCAGTTACATAACCTTCCAATTCAACATTTATATCAATAGGTTCCAAATCTGGAAATAAATAAAATCTGATTGCAGTAAAAGCAAGTACAGCTATTAAAATTAGAATTATACCTCCAACTACCTCAGACGAAGCATATTTACCTTGAAACGATTTGTTTCTCCTCATCTGTCCCAATCCACGGATAATCTTCTTAAATTTCTAGTTTTTAAACCTTTTGCGTCATTTTCACAAATTGACATATTTTTATCTAAAAGAATAATTTGAAGACGAAAAATGAGACCAACACAAGTACAAACCCGAATCTTACACCAGATGATAGTTTTCCATCCATCATAAATCCTCCTAGTAAACCTCCTCCTACGCTTTGTACAATAATAAATGCCAAAAATGAATTTTTAAGAGCAAATCTATCAATTGGGGCTAATTGAAGCCCTGCTTGTGCGGCAACTCCTCCAGAAGGCATTTTGCTTTCTAAATCCAAGAATGCTGCAATAATAGTAGTATTAATAATCAAAATTACTGCTAAAAAAACAAAGAAACTAATGAAAATCACAATACTATATAATGACATTTCTGATTTTCTCTGTTGTTCCACGAGTTTAGTTTGATCAATTTCTCTAGCAGCTGCTTCAAAAACTGAAGGAGTATTTCCACCGATTTCAAGAGCTTTATTAATTGTTACAACAATTCTTTCAACAGAATGGGTTTTTATTCTTTTTGCAAAATTTGTTAATGCTTCATTAACAGATATTCCCCAGGATAATTGTGCAGCCATTTTTTTAAGTTCTGGTGTTAGTTTTCCGTGATCGCCATCAGCTGCAGATTTTATTGCATCAAAAACTGTCATTCCTGATGATGTCGAACTACTTATTTCTCTTAAGAAATCTGGTAAATGATTTTCAATTTCACGTTTCCTATTTGATTTAATATGATTATAAAATCCTATAGGTCCAATTGAACTTAATAAACCAATAATAAGAAAATCAACGCCTGTTATAAGTCCATCATTTGATAAAATAAATCCTGCTAAACCCAATAATCCAATTAAAAAAAACAATATTGATACAGAAATTGAGATGGCAAGAACTATTAATATATTTGTATCTTTACCATAAATTTTTTTTGCATTGAATCTTTTAAATTTTATTGGAAATTTCAAACTTGTTCTCCCATCCCAGAACTCATCATCATATAAAATCCAAAATAAGATAAAGGTAATATCATAAATGCTATTAGATAAAGAAATATATAATCGATTCCTCCACTAGTTAATCCCATAATAGAAATAATTATTACTAAAAACAAAGGGAACGCAATAACTGTTACAACAAATGATTCAGCCATAATTGCAAGCGCATCCAAGTTTTTTTTCCTATCCATTAAATCTCTTGTCATATATCTGTCAACGCATCTTTCGAAATATTGTGATAGCTCACTTCCTGATTGAATTGTTGCTAAAATTCCTTGGATAAATTCCTTAAATTTATCAGAGGGTGAAATAGTAATTGCATTTCTCAATGCAGTAATTGTATCAATCCCCATTAAACTAATCTCTGTTGTGATTTTTTGGGCTTCCTTTTGAATTTCGCCATATAATTTCACATTTGAAAGTGCCTCAAAAATTTCTGCTGGTGAAATTCCTGCAACTGACATAGTATTTATAAAATTCGCAGCATAGGGTAGATTTCTATCAATTTTCTTCCCTCTTGATTTTGCCTTTGAACCTGGTAGGCTTATATAATAAAGACTTGTTCCAACCATTACAAGTGAAGATACAATCAGAATTAACAAGGATGTAATCTGATGTGGTACAATTAAATATAACATTGATGTTGAAATAAATGACGAAATAAAACCAAGTATAATATTCATTAATACCATAGAGTAATATTCCTGGTAAACCATAGCAATATCTGCTTTTTCAAGCATATTGTTTTTATTTGTTTCACTAAAGTCAAATCTTTCGAATGTTTTAGCAAATAATCGTCTACAAAATCTTGTGTATTTTGTAGACTTCATTTTTTAATTTCCTCCCTAGCTCTCTTTAATAATTTTTCAGGGTTTTTTGAATATTCTGAAACAATTTTTCCTACCTCTCGATAATCCCTGGTTTCTTTTTTAGACATCCAATTTAGAATCAAAATTCTATTTTGTATTTCTTGTCTAAGTTGTTCTTCTGTCCAATCATTTTGTAGTCTAATATTATTTAATATTTTACTTGCACCACCACTTTCAAATCTATCATCTGTCTTTGATACCCATTTAAAGGGTTCCATAAAAATAAGCTGGTTTGTATCAGGATCAAGCTTTACAATTTCTGTAACACTTGTCATTCTTCTCACTGTTTTTCCAGTTATATCAATTGCATTTTGAAATGCTATAATATCAAGGGATGTAAGTAATGCACGTGGTAGAGAGATTGGTGGATTTTCAAGTCTTTGTATAAGAGTATGGATATCACTTGCATGTACAGTTGAATAAGAAGTATGACCTGTTGCCATTGCCTGAAATAAGCTATAAGCTTCTTTTCCTCTTACCTCTCCAACAATTATTACTTTTGGTCTTTGACGAAGGGCTGCACGAATTAAATCAAACATGTCAATATCTTTACCAGTCTTTTCGTCAGAGGCAGAAAAACCTTGTCTTGTAGTTCCAGCAATCCAGTTACTATGTGGTAAACTTACCTCTCTTGTATCCTCAATTGACACAATTTTATGCGAACTTGGAATAAATAGTGATAGAGCATTAAGTGCTGTTGTTTTTCCACTTGCTGTTCCACCACAAAAAAGAATTGAAGCACCATTTTCTATTGCAAACCAGAAATATGCAACCATATCTAAAGACATTGATTTAAAACCAATTAAATCAACTGGTGTCAAAGGATTTTCTTTAAATTTACGAATTGTAAAAGTAGAAGGTTTTGTAACAGTTTTTGCAAGTGTTGTTTGAAGTCTAGATCCATCAGGTAATTTACCGTCTACAATTGGTGAGTATATTGAAATTTGTTTACCACAAATCTGAGCAAGTCTTATAACAAAAGAGTCTAGTTCAAATTCATCTTCAAATTTTACATTCGTTGAAATCTCATCATACTTTTTATGATAGATAAAAATAGGAACTTCATAACCATCACAAGAAATATCTTCTATTCCTTCATCTTCCATTATTACATCAATTTTTCCATAACCTAGAAATTCTTTAAAAATATGATAAAATATTTTTCTCTTTGATACTTCCTCAAGTTCAGTAATTTGCTCTTTAGTAAGTTTATTTTCATCTTCTTTATTTCTTGAAAATATTTTTATTAATGATTTTTTCTTTTTTTCATTTTTTTCGGATTCAGTTTTTTCCTCTTTATTCTTTTTTGAAAATAGGTTTTTAAATGATTTTTCCTTTTTATTTGAATCTTTTTCTAGGTTATCTCTTTTCTTTTTTTCTTTCTTTTTCTGTAATTTATTTTGTTTTTCTTTTTCAGATTCTATTTTTCTTTTGAGATTTTCCTCTTTACTCTTTTTTTTGAATAAATTTTTTAAAAGATTTTTCTTTTCCTCGGTTTTTGGCTTATTGACTTCAACAAGTAGATTAATTTTTTCATCCTTTTTGTTTTTAGAGAAAAGGTTTGCAAATGATTTTTTTTCTTTTGTTTTATCTTTATTTTCCTTTTCTGTTTTTATATCTTTTTCTTCTTTTTTCAATTTATTTCCATAAAATTTTATATCATTATCAATTATTATTTGCTCAAGAGTTTTTTCAAGATACTTTTCTTTATCTTTTTTATTCATATCACTAATATTTACATCAGCAAGCATCTTAAATAATCGAGATAATTCCTCTTTTAAATCCTTTTCTTCATCGTTTAATACTGGTTCAATTATTTCATAGACATGTTCATTTATATCATGATTAAAAACAATTCTTCTAACACCTAGTCCTCTCCAACCAAAACCAGTTTTTTCTTCTATGATATCTTTTTTAGAATCATCTCTGAGTTTTTTATCATCTATCAAATTTACAACTTCAGTAATTATCTTTTTTCTTTGTTTTGCTTTTTCCAATAGTCCTGAAGCTTTCGATTCTTTTTTAACTTCTTTTTCAATTTGTTTAGTTGATGTATTTTTGTCTGCAAGAACTCTTTCTTGAGCTTTTTCTAATAGACCCATTTAAATATCACTTATTTTTATATTTCATTATTACCTTTTCATAAAGTGTAAAATCTTCTGATTTTGCAAACTCATCAATTACTTCATCAGGAAGTTTTTCAAGTAAACTATCAATGATTGGTATTAATTTTTCAACATCTTGATCCCAAATAGATGGTGGTTCTTCAGTTTGTGGGTTTTCTTTTTCAATTGAGTCTTTTGAAATTTGATCAATCTTTTCTTTGTTTTCATCTTCAATTTTTTGGTCTTCTGATTTTTTTTCCATTTCTTGTTCTGTTTCTATTTTCTGTCTTAGTTTTTCTTCTTCCATTTTTTTATTGAATTCAAGCTGTCTTTGTTTTTGTTCTTCTAGTTTTTGTAATTCTAATTTTTTTTCCATTTCTTTTTCTGCTTCAATTTGTTGTATTTGTTTTTCTTCTTCCATTTTTTTATTTTGCTCTATTTCCTTTTGTTTTTGTTCCACTATTTTCTTTTGCTCAAGCTGTCTTTGTATTTCTTTTTCTGCTTCTAATTTTTCTGCAAGTTTTTGTTGCTTTATTTTTTCTTCTTCGATCTTTTTTTGTTCAAGCAATCTTTGTTTTTCTTTTTCTATTTCAATTTTTTTAGCTTCCTTTTGCCTAATTTTTTCTTCTTTCATTTTCTTTTTTAATTCTATTTGATATAATTTTTCTTGTTTTCTTTTTTCTTGTTCGATTTTCTTTTGTTCAAGCTGTCGTTCCTTTTCTTTTATTTTTTCTATTTTTTTTAATTCCTTTTCTCTGAGTTTTTGTACTTTTTCTCTTTTTTGAATTTCTATTAGTTCATTTTTTTCTTGTTCTTTTTCCGCCGCTTTTTTCTTTTTTAATTCAAGTTCTCTTTCTTTTTCTTGTTGTTCTATTATCTCAAGTTCTCTTCTTTTAGCTTCGATTTCTGATTTCGTCCTTTGTAATTCCTCTTTAGTTCTGTTATAATTATTATTTGTTGTGTCATTACTTTTTTCATTATTAGAATTCTTATCCTTAGTTTTTAGAAAATTCCAAAATACTTTTTTAGTTTCCTTATCTTCCCCGATATTTGTTTTATTTTGAAAATCAAAATCCTTTTTTTGTTCAGGTTCAGAATAATTGTTTTCTGCTTGCTTGACCTCACGAAATTCATCAATTTTATTTATTTCATTTGTGGATTCTGTTGGTGTTATTTCTATTTCAAAATTTGAAGTTTCTTGAGCCCTTGATATGGGTCTTCTGATCTCTACTGATTCTGATGAAGGTGATTCAAAATTATGTTTTGATTCAAACCATTGATTTCTATTATTTATTTCATTTTGATTATTAGTAATTAACCTATCTACTTTTTCGATAGTATTATAATATTGATTAAAATCATTTTCTTTATCATTAAAAGTTTTTTTCTTATTATTCAAATTTTTTTCTTTTAATTTATTAAAAAGTCCAATTTCAGAACATAAAAAGATATCTAGCTTTGAAAATTTTAATTTATATTTTTTATTTATTTTTTGTTTATGCATACAGACCAAATCTCCTCAGATTTAGCAGATGCACTACAATAATTACTCTTGCGGCATCCCATCTAATTCTAAAATATGTAAGGTGATAATAATTAAATAAATCTTTCTATTAAATTGAAGTAGACGACATTTTTACAAAATGATTATTATTAAATTTTGTAATTTTATCAGACAAGACTTAAATAAGATGATTGTCACAAAGAGACATGGTATTAGATATCATGAATGATATGAAAAAAATAAAAATGGACCGCCTGGGAGGCGAAAAGTCAAAAAGTATTTATACCATTTGTGTTATCTACCATTAAAAGCTAATATTAGCTAGGAGAGAATGGGAAATGAAGGCAAATAGAAAATTTATAGAAGATGAGGAAGCAGTTTCCGCTGTTATTGGTGTTATTCTAATGGTTGCAATAACAGTTGCAATCGCTGCTACAGTTTACGTATATGTCAGTGGTATGATGGGTTCACCCTCTACTGAATCTGAAAATGCTAGTGTCGTAGTCAGAGCGGAGAATGGAAGAATTAAAATTACTTTGACAACCGGTGGTAACAATATGCCAAGTACAGGATATAACTTTGCAAGCAGTGTAACTATAAGATGTAATGGAACAGCTCTAGATGAAGCAGGTACTTTTGATGCATTAAATACTGCATTTGAAGTCGGAGAAAGTGTATATATCGGTAATGGAGCTGGTGTAACCGTTATTATTGATGACCTTGCTTCTGATGCCCCACAATTACCTGCAAACGACTATTATATAACTGTTACAATTTTAGAGACAGTTATATTTGATGATTCAGTTACAATAGTATAAACAATATAATAACATCTTTTTTTTCTATTTTTTTTTATTTTTTTTCCAATCTTTTTAAATTTATATTTCTTTTTTTAAATTAATATAATTTTCATATTAAGTTTTAATTTTTAATTAAGTTAATAACTAATAATTATATTTGCGATTGTAAGATGGTTGAGACTATTGAATTTTTAGATATTTTCCGTTTGTTGACTGGTATAATTATTCTATCTTATGCCTCATATACTGATATTAAAACTAGACATGCATCAAATTTTTTATGGCTAATAATGGGTTCTATTGCAATAGTTTTACTTGTTGCTCAATATTTAGTAGGTGATTTTACAAACCCCTATTATCTTATTTTTATACCAGTTATGATTGGTCTAGTTTACTTACTATTTCAAATGAGAATTATTTTTGGTGGTGCTGATGCAAAGGCACTAATGGCAATAGCAATTCTTGTTCCTCTTGAGCCATCTCTTATTGGATTTCCCATCAATAGGGGATCTTTTATGCCTTTCTCTTGGACAATTTTTCAAAACTCTTTGATAATATTTCTTTTTATACCAGTAAGTCTCTTTATTTTTAATGTTTTTAAAAGAAACATAAAGATGCCTCACTCTTTTTTAGGATATAAAATGAATATTGATCTAGCAAGAAAAAGATTTGTTTGGCCTCTTGAAAAAATTATTGATGGCAAAAGAAAGTTTTCATACATGCCTAAAGAGTTCAATGCTGATCAAGAATATGAAAAATTTGAAAAGCAAGGTATTAAAGAAATTTGGGTAACTCCAAAGGTTCCTTTTATGATACCATTACTTATTGGTTTTATTATTGCTTTTATTTTTGGTGATATCTTATTTTATATAATCAATTCTTTTATTTAGATAATTTTTAGATTTTTTTTTTTTTAAAAAAAATATATCTGTATTTCGAAAATCTTCCAATAATACTTATATAGAATCTATATCAAATTAAATAATTAGGAAATGTTAAAAATTTTCCTCTAGAAGGTGATTAAATAATGTATAAGAAAACGATTACTTTAGGAATTATTTCACTATTTTTATTGAGTGGAATAACTATGAATGTGTCTGCTCTTTCAACTAATAGCCCAAGTAGCTCAATGAGTAAATTATACAATAGACTATGTGACATGATCGGATGGTGCAGAGGTACTGGTGTTTATGCAAACATGGTAAATATTACAGGTATTTTTGAATATGATGGAACTAACTTTTATATTGGTGATGCTGAACTTCATTTTGGACCGACTTGGTATATCAAATCAGCAGATTCTGCAGTTGACTATGACGGCGATGGAGAAAATGAATCTGTTTATGATGAACTATTAGGTCTTGTCAATACAGAAATCACAGTTGGAGCTCATGAGCAATCTGAAGACTGGTATAGCGTTTTTACAATAAATGGCGAAGTATATAGAGTACCTGGTATACCAGTTTGGGCAGGTATTCATACCTGGCGTTGGCGTCATAATCAACCAGATGGATAAAACATTTTTTTTTCTTTAATTTTTTAATCTTTTCATATATTTTCTATAGATAAAAAATTTTAAATAGTAGTTCATATACAAAATATAGTGAGAAATTAGAGGGTGTAAAATGAACTCAAACGATGAAGATCGAGATAAAAGAAGAAGGCGTAGAAATCCATTTGACATTTTTGGTTTTGATGATGATTTTATCAGAGATATATTTAATGATGATAAAATAATGGATGACTTCAGAAGAATGGCTGAAGAAATGATGAAGATGTTTAGCAGTGCTCAACCAGGTAGACCAATTGTACATGGTTATAAAATCCGTTTTGGCCCAGATGGAAAACCCAAAATTGAAGATTTTGGAAATAAATCCATAAAGTCACCTGAAGGTGAACCAATAATTTCAGAGGAACGTGAACCACTAACTGACATTATCGAGGGCGATGATGATGTTGCAGTCACTGTTGAAATCCCAGGTGTTGAAAAAAATGATATCGATCTTAATATAACTCAAGATAATATTGAGATAAAAGTAGATACGCATCAAAGAAAGTATCATAAGAAATTGGAACTTCCTTGTGACGTCATTCCAAAAACAACAAGGGCTACCTATAAAAATGGAATTCTAGATATTGTAATCAAGCGAAAAGAGAAGAAAAAACCAGGGTCCGGATATAAAGTTAATATTGAATAATTTTGTAATTTTTTTTTATTTACTTTTTTTTCATAAGTTTTTTATATTAAGTAATAAATTTTATAATTAGTTTTAAATAGTTTAATTTATATATATTATACACTAATAATAAAAAGAGGTGGCACTTATGGATATAACATTGAAGGTTCTTATTGGTTTTATTTTGGCAATTACATTACATGAATTAACCCACTTGGTTGTAATATTTTATTATAAAATCCCTATTAAATCTATAATACTTACAAAATGGACAGCATTTGGTTTTCTTGTTGAAAATGAAAAATATGTAAATGACAATAAAGTTTTATTTTTATTGCATTTCCTACCTCTGATATGGTGTTTATTTATTGTAATTGACCCAGCTGAACCATATCTTCTAATGTTTCCTGTAGTAAATATATTTGGAGGAACTGGAGATATGTATTATTTCTTTAGAATGTACATGCTCTCACCTGAAAAAAGAATAGAATGGGCCAATAAATCAGATGAAAAGGTCCTTAAATCAATTATTTGGAAAAAAGAGATAAATAACAATTATTAAATTTAAATTGAATAAATTGAAATACTTAAAAAATTATTTTTTAGTAAATTTAGTCCTTCTTATATAAATAATAAATCCAACTATTATACCAACAATAATCAATCCAACAAATAAGTATGGTTCGTTTCCAGATAAAGTAATTTCTCTTTCAATATCAACATTATTATTAGAAAAATCATTGTTATTTTCAATATTTTTTGGAGGAAGATGAATTGCGATATTATTATCTGAAAAATCATTATCAAAAATATTATTTTCCTTTGATATACGAATATTTACTCCACAAAAACCATTGTTTTTGAAATTATTACCCCTAATAAAATTACTATCTGAAGAGTAATACGCACCTATCCCATTGTATGTATTATCTTTAATGCTATTATTTACTATTGTATTGTTTGATGAACTGCTCAAATATATTCCACAATGATCATCTTTTTGAATTGTATTTCCTCTAATGATATTTCCTGATGAAAAATACAAAGTAATTCCATAAAAATTATCAGTAATAAGATTTCCTTCAACTATATTATAATTTGAACTTAGGTTGATTCCTGAATTTGGGTAAATAAGACCACTATGTTGAATAGTAAACCCTTTAATTGTTACATGATTGGCATTAACCTTTACTGTATTTCCAGCCACCCTTCCATCTATAATTGTACTATTTATATTTTCTCCAATCAAAAAAATTGATTTATCAATTACAATATTTTCATAATAGCTTCCATTATAAACATAAATTGTATCTCCAGAGTTTGCAGCATCTATTCCCTCCTGAATAGTAGTATAGTTTCCAATTTCAGTATTGCTTATATAGATCATTGAACCTTCATTTTCTTTAGATACACTAACTGAATTTAAAGAATTAAAAAAACAAAAAATTATAATCAGAAATAAAATTTTTTTAAACATCAATTCACAATTTCTTCAAACATAATTTGAAATAAAAACTTTTTTGAGAATAGTTAAAATTAAATAAAAAAGCTTATTTCTCTATTCATGCATAAAAATAAAGTTTTTGCTGTTGTAGTACTTTTGATATTAATATCAATATTTTTTGTTGGTTGTACTGAGAATCAACCCACCAGTAGTGAAATAAAATATAAATCAATTGAAAAAGTAACTCTTAAAGAAAAACAAGGAAAGATGACCTTTGATATAACAATTAGAACAAATGAAACAGCAGAAGCGGTTCGATTATGGGCACCATACCCTGTTTCAAATGAAAATCAAAAAGTTGAGAATGTTACAATTCTTGGAAATTACGATTATAGTGGAATTTATAGAGAAGGGATTAACGGAAATATGATAATATATGCCGAATGGAATAACCCTTTAAATTTTCCAAATTTAAACCTTTCTTTTGATATATGGCGGAGTGAAATATTTTTTAAAAACTTCCCTGAAGAAGAGGGAAATCTTCCAGTGGATGTTAATAAATATCTACTTCCAACTGATCTTGGTCCTACAGATGGTTTAGTAAAAACATATTCTAATGAAATAACTGAAGGTAAAGTAACTATTCTTGAAAAGGCAACAGCAATATATGATTACCTCATCGAACATGGTGAACGTGACCCGAATCTAAACTTTTGTGGAGATGGAGACGTTTGTCAACTCTTACAACTTTTAAAAGGAAAATGTGTTGATTTCTCTTCTGTTTTTGTAGCTCTTTCTAGAAGTGCCGGTGTTCCTGCAAGAGAGATTTTAGGAACTAGAATTTCAAAAGATGGAGATATTACTGGTGCTTACCATTGCCGGGCCGAATTCTATTTACCGAATTACGGATGGGTTTCAGTTGACCCTTCAGATATTGCAAAATTAATGTTAAATGAAAATCTAGATATCAATGATACAAAAGTTGTTGAAGCACGAAATTATTATTTCGGAGGTCAAACTGAGACTTACATTGATCTTTCTACAGGAAGAGATGTAATATTAAATCCCAACCAGGATGCAGGGCCATTAAACTATTTTATGTATCCATATGCTGAAGTAAATGGAAAACCACTTGACTTTATTTCTCAAGAATATCTTAAATATAAAGTCACTTTCAAAGAATATTGAATAAGCAAAATCAAAATTGATTTTATTTATTATTCTTTTACTCCCTCTATATTTATTGTTTTTATATAGTTGTATTATACTGTAAGATCTGTCCAAATGTCTTCGAACCCGTCTAATATTTTATATGGTTTATAAGTAATTAAAATTGAAATGATTTCATCTTTATTTTTTATTTTATAACCTTTATTTTCCCCATATCTATTAAGTTCAATAATTTCTTTTTTTTCTAATTTTTTTAAATGATATGAAAGAGTGGATGGTGACACTTTTACATTTTCAAGAATAATTTTATGAGGTGAAACTTCGTTTTTCAATAAAAATAAAATTATTTCCAAAACTGTCTTTTGTCTAAGAATAAATAGATGTTTTCTTTCTTTTATTCCGATTTTACCTTTTACATAATACCTTTTATAACCTGTCTCTTTGTCTGAAGAAATTATTTCATTTTTTTCAAGAAAGTTTAGATGATATTCAACAAGAGAGGTTCTCATTTCTAAAATTTGTGAAATCCTACTTAGATGTATACCTGGATTTTGATTTATTAAATCATAAATTTTCCTTCGAGTTTCAAGTTCGAGAACATCTTGCATATAGCTACCACTATTTCTTCAATGTAGCAATAAAAAGTAAAAATATCACTATCAAATCAATAACTGCCAAGGTGGAAATGTTAATAAGAGGTTTTAGTTCAGTTAAAAATAAACTTAGACTTAGAATAATTCCTTTAAGAAAAAAAAGTAAAAAAACAATTGAAACAAAAATCAACTTTTTATTTTTTGATTTATTATAACTTAGAATAGAAATCCCAAATAAACCAATAGAAAAAATTGTAATAAATGCATATATAATGATACTTTCTACCGATCCCACATCCATTTCAATCACTTTTGAATTATTCGTAATATCAGAGGTATAATAAAAATGTAATAGTCTAGATTTTCTTTCTAATAAAAATTAGACCTAAGAACATAAAGGAAGCTAATATACAAATTCCAACATATGTAAATATATTTTCAATATTGATTAAATTTCCAATTGATCCAAGTTCAAATGTATCAAATGAAATACTAATAACACCGATTTTAGGGTCATGAATTATATTGCTACCTCTAGGGTAAGAAAAATATATGTTACTAATTTTATTAGAGATTTTAACATTGTCTACTATTGACTCAATTATTTGTGATTGGATTGTTGTTTTTACTTGGTTTGTAACGTTATCTACATCAACTTTTTCTGCCCAGGAAAAAAATCCATGATTATTATTTGTTGTAATATCAAGAACACTTTCATTATCTGAAAAACCTTGTATTTCATCAAAAGAATTAATATTTAATTCAGCTCTATGTTGTGTTTCCAACATTGCATTTAAAGCAAGCTGGGTGTTTTGTTCTTCAAAAGGATAATTATTAATTATAAAATCAATCTTGATTTCTGAAGGAGAAAGTATTTGATTACCAAGTACTGAATAATTATTTGAGTGGTATATATTAATTTTAAAAACACCATTTTCAGTTTGGGTTGAAATAAGATTTATTTTTTTACCGTCATCTGAATATTTGTTTTGATAAGTCAAATTCTCAAAATTTAAATTTTCAAATGAATAAACATTTACAATAATATCCTCTTGGTCATATCTGCTATTTCCATTTATATCACGATATTCGATTAATTCTTTTATTTGAATCTTAAAACTTAAATTATTATCAAAAGAATGCATATTGTTTTTGTAATCAAGAATAAATCTTGGTCCTTTTTCAGTATCAAATATTATTTCTAACTCATCTTGATATTCATCTTGCTCCCATTCTGATCTTATTTTTGTTCTATTTTGTTCTAAAACCATTTCCATATTTCTTTGTTGATATCTCATCTTTTTTTCAGTTACATTGTCATTTTCTCCAGTTCTATTCTGATTTTGTTTTTGATTTTGCTCACTATTGTTTTCCTGGTTTTGGTTTTGTTCTCTATTTTGAGTGTCGTTTTTATTATCTGTATTTTGATCTTTATTCTGTTCACTGTTGTTATAAGAATTTCCATCACTTTCATTATTTGGACCTTTTGGTGGTGAAGATGGAGGAGTATTTATGTCTCCATTTCCATCTCCTTTATTATCAACTGGATCTGCAATAACAGGAATTAATGATATTGAAATGAAAATAAATAAAGCAATCAAATAAACCATTATTTTTGGGACAATATTTCCTTTTCTCATATTATTACACTCAAATGTTATTTTACTTTCAAACATATAAAAACATTCTTGGAAATTTTTCGAATGATTATACATGTTTCATTTAAAAAGATATATGGAGGATAAATCCTCCAAAATTTACAATTTATTGATTTTGCGGGTCTTTTTATTTTTTCATTACCGATATTTTATTTATTCCCAACCTGGTCCATCTGGTATTCCATCACCTGAGTTTGGTGCTGGTCCAGGGCCATTACTAGGTCCATTAGGTTCCTCAAATCCACTTCCATCAGGATTTCCATCACCAGAATTAGGTGCAGGTTCCCCATAGTTGCCATCTGCTATTGAGTTACCTGTTAGTACAACTGCTAAAACAAGCAAACTCACCAATAATACAATTATTTTCCCTTTCATCTTATCACTAACAGTTTTAGGAATTTTAAATATAAATACATTCTTGGAAGTTATTCGAATTTTTGGAAAGAATTAGAATATTATCAAAGATTTTTAGTTCTTTTTTACTAATAATTGATTTGTTATTTCATTTTAAAATATATTTTTTATTCGAAAAATTTCCAATAATATTTATAAAAATATAAAATGTTAATTTTTTTATTTCTCAAATAGGGAGGATTATAAAATGAATAAAATAAAACCATTAATAGCTATATTAATAATTATTTTAAGTGGAATTGGTGCAATTGCAAACAGTAATGAAATACATAACAAAAACATTGAAAATTTTTCAATAACTTTTTCAAATTTTAATATAATACAATCACAAGAAGATTATATAGAAATACAATTTGAGGAAGCACAATCTGAATATTTAAATCCTGGGAAACCTCTACTTCCAAAATTTGTTAAAACACTTGAGCTGCCTTTTGGAGTTACAGATGTACAAATCAACGTTGAACCAAAAATAATAAAAGAATATTACATTAACAAAGAAATTTTACCTTCTCCAAGACCTGTTTCAGAATACAACTCTCATACAGATATTTATGAAAAAGATTTATATGTTTATGAATCAAAAGAATTCTATCCAGATAGTTGGTATGGATGTCACGTATCTTGTGGTCTTAATAAAAATAATGAGCATGTTACTTTTGTTCCTATCCATATATATCCTATTCGATACTCGCCGTTAACTGGAAAAATAATTGTTGCTGAAGATATGCAAATATCTATAACCTATGAATCTAGTAAAAAACCTATAACTTTCAACAATGATTATGATATGGTAATAATATCTCCTAAAAAATTTGCAGGAACTTTGAAATTAAGATTAGTGCCATTTAAAAATAGCCACGGAATAAAGACATTTGTTAAAACTACCGAAGATATCTATGAAGAATATGAAGGAAGAGATAAACCAGAACAAATTAAATATTTTATAAAGGACGCAATAGAGCAAAAAGGAATAAAATATGTTCTTCTTGTTGGTGGTTTAAAAAGTTATTATAATAATATTGATAGAGATGATTGTAATCAAGGAAGTAGTTGGTGGCATTTACCCGTAAGATACACAAATATTCATGAGGAGGGAGATGATCCTTATAACCCAGGTTATCAAATAGGAGATCCAGGTTTTGTCAGTGATTTATATTATTCGGATATCTACAGAGCTAATGGTGAATTTGAAGATTGGGACAGCGATGGAGATGGTGTATTTGCAGTTTGGCATGATGAAGGTACTTCGCGAGATGTCTTAGATCTTGTTCCTGATGTTTATGTTGGTAGACTTGCTTGTAGAAATCGATTAGAGCTTAAAATAGTAATAGATAAGATCATAAAATATGAAAGAAAACCTGCTGATCCAACCTGGTTTAATAAAGTTATTACTATTTCTGGAGATAGTTTTCAAGATCAAGACGATTTAGATTTTAGATGGGATGTTGGGTCACTTGCAGATGATAATTATACACTAACAATGAAATGTTGGAATCTTGATGGAGTTGAAAGTGAAGAAGATGTAGTAAATGTTATTTTAGATAGAACCCGGGAATCATCAATAAAATTTGTTGAAGATGATAATCTAAGGGTAAGTAAATATCCTGCTAACCCAATTGTTGATATAACTTCTCCATCTGAAGGTGATATTATTGGGAATACTTGGGTATCATATACTCCAAGATATGCATATTCAGGAGATTATTGGGCTAAGGTTGAATATATTGGTAACATTATGCATGTACGTGGGAAATCATATGACCCAAGACCTTATGGAAACTATACCACTGTAAATCTTATTATCACAAATAGTTCTGGTCAAATAGTATTTGAACAAACCAAATCAGATATTGAAAGTATATTTGAAGGTGAATGGACCTGTGGCGATAAATACTTGTATAATCGAACAGGGATTAGAGGATATATGTCTGAAGATTTTGAGGTGCAGTATCTTTGGACATCAAATGGAGAGTTTACAGGTATGAATCCTGTTCGAAAAGCATGGAATCAAGGAGCAGGTTTTATTTTCTTAAGTGGTCATGGTAGTTGTCACACATGGTCACAACATAATCCTGGTATTCCAGGCGGAAGAAGTAATTCAAGTATAATAGGAATTTCAATATTGAATCCAATAGGTATTCCTTTTTTTCCAATGAATCGTTTATTAAATAAAAATAAACTACCTGTTGTTGTTACAAGTTTAGGATGTCATCTTAGCCAGATTAATGTTAGTTTTATTCCTACAGCTGCTGGTCTTAAATATTATTGGTCATATGGTGTTCCAACAATCAAATGTTGGAGTTGGTATTTAACAAG
>LSSG01000035.1 GCA_001595915.1 Thermoplasmatales archaeon SG8-52-3 | reverse complement strand
AATCATATTTCCACTTTGATACAAAGATAACAATTTTTTATGGTACATTATACCTTAAGTCTGTAAGAATTCCACTGTTCAGATCGTTTTGGGCTTCCTCTCCAAAGATGTAGGTGTAATAATCGTCAAGACCTTTCAGATGATATTGAAACCATGCAGTAAAGTATTTACTGGATATTCTATGTTGCTCTGCAAATTCAATATCTTTTTGTTTATCTATACCAAGTAGTTCTGCTATCCTTGCGATGAATTCGTCAATAAAACCGATATGATTACCTCCTGTAATAGACAGGTACTCTTTTACTGATGTATCTGGTATAAACTCTGTATAAAATGGTATTACATGCTCAGGTGGTACCATGCCATCATTGGTTCCTACTTGAAGTTGTGTTGGTACTGTGATATTTTTTGCTGCATCTTTTACAGCACCAAAACTTGCTGGTGCTAAGGAAACTGCGGCATCAATCTCTGAATCATGAGCTCCTGTTGCCTCTATGCATCCTCCACCACCCATTGATAGACCTATTGCTCCAAAGGTTTCAACATCAACCATGTCCTTTATTGGAGAAAACAATAGGTTATTCTGGGATTTCAGTTTTTCAATGCCTCCATTAAAACCATATGCCCATTGTGTGGTATCACCAGAATACTTATGAGGTGGTGTAAAACATATCGTTACATAACCATAAGAGGTAAGATGCTCTGGGATCCATTTAATGTTCCACTGTGAACCACCAAACCCATTTGAAACAACAATTCCTGGATAAGGCGCTTCTGAGGTGTCTTTTGGAGCCATCCATCCATCATGTGTCGCTGGATATCGTATCTTTGCCCAATACCTTCCATATGGAGGGATAACATAGCTTACTTTGTAGTAACCAATATGAAATGGTCCTGGTTCATCTGGTGATTGTATAGTATGAATTTCTAATGCATGAACAGAAGAAACCAGCAGTAAGAAAAAAGCAACAAAACCAACCAATATAATTTTCATCTTCAGTTTATCAACTCTCCCATAAATAGATATTATATATTTCATCTGATATTTAATATCATCTTGTTATCAAATAAATGGTCATATCTGTTTGAAGAAAATTATAACACTGTTATCTGATAAAGACTTAGATTTGATATAATCGTCCTAACTCTAATTATGAAATGTATTGATAGTCTTAGTTTATAATCGTTCTACATTGATTAAAGCCAGCGTGAATAAACAATTGATAATAAAGAAGATGATTCAGCTCCTTACAAAAGCCGATATATACTTATCGATAGTATTTTTAAAAAATTATCAAATCAAAAACCTTTGGAAATATGATTTACTAGATGGATGGAGATTTATATATTCAATTTCTTAAGACAAAATAATGATAATTAAGCTTAATCTTGAGGGATTTCCTCATAAAGAATATGATAGGAAGTTTGGATACTAATTGTGTTAAAAATAAATAAAATATAGAGATGGATTTGAACTAGTCAAATCCAAGCAGGTATCTAACCAGGGGAAGGATATTTGGAAACCTTTCAAACAAGCGAAATAGCAAAGGATGATTTACTGTTCTTGTCCTTGGGATTATTATTTCTAAGGGATTTGACCAAGCACTCTCTCTTCCATAGATATCTATTGCCTTAACCCTTACCTGATAAGTTCCTCTTTTACCCCAGTTATGTTCAGCCTCAACCATATTACTTGTTACATGAATCCAATCAGAATCTGTTCCGTCATCCCAATCAAATAGATACATAATACGGTCATGATCAGGGTCACTTGTCCTATTACATTTAAACAAATAATTCACATCTGGAAAACCTTCCGAAGGTCCCTCTGGAGCATCTGTCTTATGCGGTGGCTCATTATTCTCTGGTTCAAAAAGACTACCTAAAAAGATACTTCTCTCGCCTTTTGCAAGTTCCTCATTTAAGTCAAACTCCAAATATTTTGTAAAATCATTATAAAAATAGATATACATCTTCTCCTGAACCAGATCATAAATATTTGAGTGAATTGTTGAAAATTGATTTGTTGCATCACAAATCTCACCGAAGAAGTCAACAGATAGTTCTGTCATATTCTCAAGCATACTGCAGGCTTTCTCATACCTCCAACACGGCCAACCGCCTAGTTCTGGATGAGACTGGTAAAAATTAGTCAGAACCTGAAAATTACCTTCTTTGTAGATAATATCATCACCCTCGATAATCACGGAATCACCAAATCTGTCAACAGCAAAAAGTTGACCTTCTGAATAATATTTAAGATTATACTGGTCAAATACATCGATTACTTCAGATACAGTAGAACATTTCGCAAGACAATAAGCATGAATTGCAATCTGATAATAATCAGGATCCTCGCTCTCAAAAAGTGGTTTTCCACTTGAATTGACAGGATCAAGATATGGACATAGATGAACGTTTACATGAAGTCCTTGGTCGTTCATACCCATCTTAGGGCAAATCAAATTTGGATAATCAACAAGTGGGAAGGGTAACTCGAAAAATACACGACCAAATTTACCTTCTTCAGCTGGAAAAAAATGCATATAAATCATAAAATTTTTAGACCAATCCATATTTGAACCAACCAAAACATCATCTAAATCATAACTTTGAAATGTTGTACAAGCAGAAACAAAACTTGCGGTAACAATAACAAATGTAATCAACAACGTTAAAAAATATATTCCTAAAAATTTTCTTTTCATTTATTCCTTCCTCCATTAAAATAATCTATATCATGTTGTTTTCCTTCATAATTTAAAAAAAAGAAAGGAGGATTTGAGCTAGTCAAACCCAAGCAGGTACCTAAATATTGGGAAGATATTTGGAAACCTTTCAAACAAACGATACAATAACGGATGATTCACCGATCTTGTCCTTGGAACTATGATTTCTAATGGATCTGACCAAGCGCTTTCCCTGCCATAGATATCCATTGCCTTAACCCTAACTTGATAAGTTCCCTTTTTACTCCAGTTATGCTCTGCCTCTACCATGTTACTTGCTGTATAAATCCAACCGGAATCTGATTCGTCATCCCAATCAAATAGATACATAATACGGTCATAATCTGGATCACTTGTCTTATTGCATTTGAATAAATAATCTACTTCAGGTAGCCCTCGCGTGGGACCCTCAGGAGCATCTGTCTTATGAGGTGCTTCATTTTCTTCTGGATCAAAAAGAGTACCAAGTAAAACTCTACTTGCTCCATTGGCAAGCTCCTCATTTAAATCAAACTCAAGATATTTTGAAAAATCATTATTGTAAAAGATATGCATCTTCTCATTAATCAGATCATAAACGTTAGAATAAATTGTCGTTGGTACATTTGTTGCATCACAAATCTCACCAAAATAGTCAACCGATAGTTCAGTCATATTCTCAAGCATACTACATGCTGTTTCATACCTCCAACATGGATAACCACCTAATTCTGGCTGACTTTGTAAAAAGTTGGTAACTACCTGAAAATTTCCTACCCTGTAAATAATTGAATTATAATCTTCAATTATAATTGAATCTCCAAACCTATCAGCAAACATCAATTGACCCTGAGATATTCCATTAGGCCAATATTGGTCGTATTGATTAAGATATACATCTAAAACTTCAGAAATAGTTGAGCATTTTGCAAGACAATATGCCCATAAGGAAGTATCATAATACTCAGGATCATCATCTTCAAATAATGGCAATCCACTATAATCAACGGGATGAGCAGGTGTCATATATGTATCAACAAATAAACCTTGATCGTTCATACCTTGGATTGGAAGAGTGTAATCAAAACCAAACCAAGGCCACCAAATGTCAAATATTATTCGTCCAAATTTACCTTCCCCCTCTGGGAATACATTCATATACACATCAAAATTCCTTGACCAATCAAAATTACTGCCAACCAAAACATTTTCCCCATCAGAAGCGGTAAAACCTGTACAGGCAGATACAGTATTTACAGCAGTTGCTATCAACAGCCCCATAACAAAAATTACTACAATTTTTCTTTTCATTTATTTCTTCCTCCAATAAAATAATCAATATCCTGTTGTTTTCCTTCATCATTTAAAAATGAGATTTTTTCAATTTGGTCCTTTGGAATAAAACTATGTTCCTCAAATTTTTTCTTTCCATCATAACTCTTGTTTATTACTCCTATATAAATTCCTTTTTCAGAAATTAATATAGCTTCAAAGAGTTGCTTTTCTTTGTTTTTTAGTGTAATTGTTGCATTTTGAAGGATGTTTTCCATCTATTTCACACCTTTATAGACAACAGAGGATATTGATTAAATCGAGAAAAACCTCATTTTACTGAGGTTTCTCTCTATCCTTCATCCTCCCTATTGATAAAGTGGAAGTGTAAAATTGAATATTTAATTTAAAATTATTAAACCTACGACGTCATTTTTTAACATAAAATTAAAATATTAGAAAATACCATCATTTTGTGAAAAAAATATGTACAATCTTGATGTAAAAGACAAAAAAATACTATATTGTCTAACACAGAACTCTAGACAATCCTTAAAAAGTATAGGAAAGAAGGTAGGGATTTCAAAGGAACTTGTATCCTATAGGATCAAGAGGTTAATAAAAAATAAGATAATTCTTAATTTTTCAACAATTCTAAACTTTGAAAAACTTGGCTATACAATAATGCAAACAAACTATAAGTTCGTAAATATAAATCCAACAATAAAAAAAGAAATCCTTGATTATCTAGTTAATCACAACCATACAATGTATGTAAGTCTTGTAGAAGGAATAAATGACCTTCAATCCGATTTATATATGGGAAATCCACAGGAATTTGAAAAACTAATTGATGAAATAAGGGAGAGATTCTACCAATATTTATCCTTTCAAACCTCATATTTTCTATTTAGAGGGGAATTCTATGATTATTCATTTCTTTTAAAAAAAACAGAGAAAAAGATGTTAATAAACTGGGTTTGGGGACAAAAACTTTATTGCATTGATGACCTAGATTTTAAAATACTAAAGGAACTTACAAACAATTCAAGAATTTCAACAAAAGATATTGCAAATAAACTCTCTTCAACTGTTAGTACAATAAATTATCGGATTAAAAAACTGGAAAAAGAATTGATAATTGGCCTATATACTACAAATATAGATTGGTCAAAGCTTGGGTATAGATGGTTTCATTTAAGAATAAGTCTCAGGGACTATAGCATGAAAAATAAAATCATACAATATATGCGAAAAAATCCACATTTAATTCGTAGATTCAAATTTATTAATCTTGATATGGACCTTCATTTCACACTTCTTCTTGAAAATATGCAAGAGTTAAGAACAATTATTGAAGACCTGTCAACAAACTTTCCAAATGCAATTAATGATTATCATTTCTATAGCACATATAAGGTCTTTAAATACAATTTCATGGTTCCTGAAATATTAAAAAACAAAGATCCTCTCTGTCGTGGCCATACTCTTTAGGAGCTAAAATTCATATCATCAAGACCTTTTACAGTTAATAAAACAAGGATTGATACAAGAGTTAATAATGCAACAAGTATAAACAAGTTATCTGCTCCTAGAAGAACAAAAAGTGTTCCTGTCGCAGAACCAATAACAATACTTCCAAGATTAACAATAGAACAGATCACCTCATGCTGAAAAGCACTTATTTTTGGATTTATTATATCCATAATCATCGCCCAATTTCCAGCAATTACCCCATTTAAGAAAAATAGCAAAATGCTAAAATTAATAATCAGATGAATATAATCTGATAAAAATATTGGAGTCACTGATAAAATCATAACAATAATTAAAAAGAAATACAGTGGACGTTTTCTTCCATATTTATCAGATATAATCCCTCCAATAATGGAACCTGGTACAACCATAACAAGCCATAGAGCAAATAGCATACCAATATTTGTATCATTTAAGTCCAATACTACTTTCAGATACAAAACAAGAAAGGTGAAAAACAAAGCATGCTGGAGAACGATTACAAAGAAATAAAGAGTAGTGAGCCTCGTAGTTATTTTCTTGAATTCCTGCCTGATAAGTGACCATATCCTGAGTCTATCAATTTTTCTATCCTCATATTTTACACTCAAGGGTACAACAACTAGTCCTAGAATCAGTATTCCTGCCACCATAAAAGAAATATTATAACCAAAGGTTGTAGCAATTAAAATAATTATGAGTGCACCAATATATTGACCAACCCATTTACCAATGTTCATTGAGCAATTGATTTTACCGCGTTCCTCTTTTTTTGATATATCAATTGCCCAGGCATCAGTTGCTGAATCAAGAAAACCAATTCCAACATAACCTAGCAGAAGAAAGATTGTAAAAAATACAATGCTGAAAAAATTATCAATAAATGATAGTATGAAAAAGCCGATAGCACCTGAAATGGTTCCGTATATTGCAAATTTTTTTCGCCCATATTTATGAAAGAAATCAATTATTCCTCCCCATACAAACTTAAGACCCCAGGGGATATATCCTATTCCTGAAATCAAGGTTACTAAAGGAAGTGAAACACCTTTATCAATAAGGTAAATGGGTGTGACAATAAGAATCAATGCTTGGTAAAGTCCCTCTGAAAAATAAAGGCTGCTGAATAACAGATATTTAAATTTCTTTTGAGCCGAGAGATCAATTGACATAGAAATCGACACAGGAAATATCTTGATTCTATCTTAAAACTGTAATAAAAGTTTTATATTTTATATTTACTAAAAAGTAAAAAATTAAGTCATGTTAAGTTTATTTTAATTTTCCTTACTGCTTAAAAGCATTAGCTGTAATATATACTTCCTTTAATGTATCAGCAATCTCATTGAGATGGTCGTCAATAAATTCAATGTTTAGTCTTTTAGTTTGATAATTACCCTGATTTGAGAACGTATCTTTTTTAAGGTCAGCTAAGAACTGAGAAGGATTGATTTCAGTAAGCACCTCACCGATCTCAATATAGAGTTTGATATCATGGATTGCAATATCGATATGTCTGTAACCATCATAAGCCTCAAACTCACAAGGAATTCCACGGTCTTTCAGTGCAAAGAAAAGATTTCTATGAGGTTCAGTTCCCTGATGCTCAGCACATAGTGCCTTGTTAAATTTGTTCATTGAATCTTCATAGGTCTCTTTATCTAATTCTTTATTACATACCGCGCAACAAAATGTACCAGTATCAGATGGCGGGTTTTCATCGTCAGGTTGGGTTTCATCATCAGGCTGGTTTTCTTCAACAGGAGAAACTTTTTGCAATAAGTTTTTTTCAAAGGACTCAAGTTCCTTTTCTTCCTTATGATTTTCATAGATATTACTGATAATCTTAAAAAACAAATCATATTTGATTTCAAATTCATATTTCATTTTAAAAAGCTTCCAAAGTTTTTTTACTTCTTCATCCTTTGGATTTTCACTATATATTTTTTCAAAGAAATTATATACAAGTTCAGATAGACCCTTGTCAATTAATTTATTGGTTGTCTCCTCAATATATCCCTTGTTCTTAATTTCATCAATGTTTTCCTTTTTCAAATAATCTTGATAGCAATTAGGACAAACTTTTGTTCCATCTTTTAGTATTGAATATTGCCAAAGTGTTTTATTGCATTTAGGGCAATTAAATATGTTATCAAATTTTTTGAGGCTTTTTTTCATTACCCATCTCCTCAAATCATGAATAAATTTTAAATAAATAAACTTTTGTTATGAATTTAGCAAAATATTTTCAAATAATGTCATAAAGTCTTATTTCAAATAAAACCTTTATAAAAAAATTCACAAGACCTATTGATATCCCGAGTGTCCAACAAGGAAGAAAAAACTTGAATTGAATGTTTCTAAGTCTTTTGTATTCAAAATCTGTTACTCTGATTAGTAAATAGATATACATAAAGATGAAACTGAACATCCCAAATCCAGATGTTGCCACATGAATAATAAATAACGGACTTGCCCATGGTGCACCCTGTGACTCTTCCATTCTAGGAAGAAAACCTGAAGAAGCACCAACTGCCATTATTATATCAAAAACAATACCAAGAGTTAAAAAAATCATAAAATTCTTCTGTTTTTTATAAAACCTATAGCTACCGATTGCATAACAAACAAGTCCTACAACTTGAAAGCCTATAACCCATAGATGGTACAACCACCACATGAAAATTCTACCAAAGAGCTCATTTAATTGTTTTCAAAATTAGGTGGAATATCATCACATTCAAAAATTGAAAATTTACAGTCATCACAGATTCCATCGAAATTGTATGTCTCATATAATCCGCAGATTTTACATTTCATATAAATTACCTTAATCAAATGTAGTATAAAAATCTATAGTTAAAAAAGATAGTTTATTAGCCTTGTCATATTTGGAAAAAATTGAGATAGTTTTAATACTAAATTTAACCTTAAATTTAATTCAATATTTCTAGGAACAACTATTTCAAATTTTGACCAGGAACTTTCAGCATTAAAAACATCAATTGCCTTTGCATAAATTTCATAGGTGCCTTTATTTGTCCAGGCGTGTTTTATAGTTACATTATATCCTGATAAATAAAAGTCAGTTGATTCATTATTATCGTCTCCCCAGTCAATAAAGAATTTCACATCATCACCATCTGGATCAATTGAGATAAAGGAAAATTCATACTCAACACCTTTTTTAACACTTGGTGGACCACCGATAGTTGGTTTTTTAGGCGGATTGCTGATATTTACATAAAAAGGTCCAGACCACTTGCTTTCAAAAGAAAGTTCGTCTCTTACCTTTGCTCTGATTTTATAAACATCCTTTTCAAACCACAAGTGACCAATAGTTACTTCTTCACCAGACTCAAAAGGTCCGGTCCAATTCTCAAACTCACCATCTCCCCAGTCAATAAAGTACCACAAATCATCTGAATCAGGATCAGTAGCAACAAAATTATATTCATAATATTCACCAACTCCTCCGCTCTCAGGACCAGAAATCGTTGGTGCAATTGGTGCAATATTTACTGGAAAATAAATCCATGCTGTATACATGAACTCACCAGAATAATTTCCGAAATACTCACGAACAATATCTGTACCGTAAGATATCTCCAAAGAATGAGGAAAACTACGATTCTTAAAGGAACTAACATAACCAGTAAACTCAGGGTCATTGTCCCAACCCTTCCAACCACCTTGACCGTGAATTGAACTACCATCTTCATAAGAGTCAAAATCTTCAGACCATAACTTGCCACCGCCAACCTCCTCGAGATAGAAATCATCAAAATAGACAGATGTTGTGGAGTCACTGAAAAGATTTACAGCGCTCAGATTTACAATGCCATTTCCTTCATTATCAGGACCTGCCGACCATTTCTTTTTGTGTAATAGTTCCCCACCATAGTAAATCTCCATCCAATCAATGTTAAGGTCGATATTTACTCTTATTTCAACCCATTCATCTGTAATAAGTGGTAAGGTTTTATTATCAAACTCACTTTCAACAATTCCTAGATCGATATCAAAACGCAGTTGAACTGCCCATAGGTTTTCATCACCCGCACCATCAGAATAATCACTGAGAAGAATAAAATAAGGGTCACCGCGAGAAATAATTTGATTTTGTTTATTTTCTAAAGATATAACATTTATTGAACTGACAAAAACAAAAAGTAATATCAGAATAGCTACCAGAGCTTTTTTAAATATATATCTTCTCATTTAATTAAACCTATAAGAATATAATTATAAAGTAGTAATATAATAAACTTACCTAGAAAAAAAGATACGTTTATACATTAAAAATATATTTAAATATATCTTTTTATAGATTTTCACATATTGCTTTTTATAAATATATCATGTACATAATCTATAAAAAATTGTACCATACATATAAGAAATCATGCTAGAAAGTAACATTTATGTAATCTACTATCAATTAGAAAATGAGCGGAGGAATGAAAATTGAAAAGGAAACTAATTTGTATTTTGATATTTTTAACGCTGATAAGCATTAGTACAATTGGCTCCACAACAAATGCAGAAGAATTTGATTTAAAAAGTAAGACACCTCAAAAACAAATAATAAAATTTACAGGTGATGAATATGATTTAGTCTTTACTTCAGGGCCAATTGAGAAATTATTAAGAGTAACTGAAATTAATTGGATTGAAGGTGACTCTGAATTAGTTGAAGAAATCAAACGACTTTTAGACCCAACATATTCACTTAAAAATGCTTGTTTTAAAATTATAGAATGCTCAAATCTAAGTTTTTCTATAACATATAACTGGGAATTGATATATAGACCCCTTTACAGGTTTTCATTTTTTACTGCTATGGTTGATAGTGAAAGATTTTTTTTGACCTACTTTATAAAATCATTACCCTACAATTGCAGAAACCACACGGTAATAGTGGAAGGGTTCAATGGAGAATTAATGGTTATTAGATATTTTAGTCCAATAAAAATTTTAAACCCTATTGGCGACTTCATGTTTAATGGAGAATTTGAGGAAGTAACAATTATTAAATAAAAAAAATCAAAAATTATTCCCACCATTGACCTATAAAAAATAAAACAGAATCATCATTTGAAAAAATTACCGAGCGGCACAGAAAATCATCAGGAAAATAATCTGGTGTAACATTTCTGTAATTTTTACCATCAGAATCCATCATATAGATATCATATTTACCGACATCATTTATTGCAGAAACAACAAAAACAATTCTTTCACCTGAATATGACCAACTTGTTAGACCCTGACTATAACCGGTATTTGTAAGTCGTGTCTTACCAGTTCCATTTATGGAAATTTTAAAAAAGTTGTAATTACCATGAACACTTTCATCGTCTTCTAAACGACTGAAAATAATTTCTTTTCCATCCGGACTAATTCTAGGGTCATAATCACCAAAAGGAAGATTTGCACTTCCCCATTGTCCCTGTTTGGGCGGATAAGTTATCTGGACAAGACTTGTACCATTCTCATTTATCAAGCATATACTGCTATTTGAGGTAAAAGCAATTTTTCCATTCTCCCAGTCAATATCTGCATCATGAAAACCTGAGTCAAAAACCAATTCTTGATTACTTCCATCAGCATCCATACAATAGATATCTAAATTATCATCTCGAAAGGAAAGAAAGGCAATTTTTGTACCATCAGGTGACCAGACAGGATAAAGGTCCCAATAAGAGTTATTGGTAAGTCTTCTAAAACCACTTCCATCCAAATTCAATGAGCATATTTCACGATGCTCATTATCATTTCCATCTATCTTCTGACAAAAGACAAAGTACTTATTGCTTTTATCAACATTCAAACCTTCAAGTTCATAAGAAGAGCTATAAATCAAGCTTGTTTCTTCGTTTTCTAAATCTAATTTGTATATTCCCCAGACTCCTTGCTTTGGTACTATTTTATTTTCCAAATCTGACTTATCAATTGAGTCTGAACAACCAGAAAAAAACAAAATACTGCAAATTAGAATAACAATCAAAACTAGTGCATTTTCCTTCATCTACCCTCTACTCAAAAAAAAGAATAAAATAAAAACAAATAAAGTTTTGTTAAGGATTTTTTTAGATCACCTTTACGATATCATCATAAATCACTGTTTCAATAATTGTAACAGTAATAGAATAATCTCCAGGACCAAGTTGATTTACGTCATTGGAATTATCGTCAAGAGCAGGTACTGCATTACCGATATATAGGCTTTCACCGACATCCCAACCATCATTACCCACTGCAAGAGCACCCTCGGTTAGTTCTGTTCCATTAAGCCTGATAATTATTGAATTTGAGAAAGCATAACCAGTACTTGGTAAATTTTTACCTCCTGAAACCAAAGTGAGTTTTATTTTAGCATTTTCATTTTTAACTGCAACACTTGCATTTTCCTTTTCGGTTTCAGGTGAACCCATCAAGCCAGTGAAATAAACAAATGTGACAGCTGCAATAGCAACAGTTATTGCAACCATAAGAATTACACCAATAACAGCAGAAATTGCATCTTGCTCTTCAATAAACTTTCTATTTGCCTTCATATCCCACCCACTTTGTTACTATCTATATCAAAAAGTTGTAAATAAAGGTTTGTTGTAATAATTTAATTATTAAATAATTACAAATCTAGCAATATCTCATTATGACATATTTACATATTTTAAAATGTTTTAGATAACACTGTCTATAAAAAAGGGTCCAACGTAAGAAATGAACTCATCACCATTTTCTGGCATGAGCTTTTGCCCTTTTTGTTTTATTGCAACCCAGTAGAAATCATTTGGTTTAACATTTGAGTCCTCAAAATTTTCTATAACCATATTTGAATTAGGTTGCGTATGATTAATAACTTTACACCAGGGTTGTCCGCGATCAGAATCCTTTTTGACAAGCCATATATCGGTAATCGGATAATCAAGTTCATTTGGTGAGTAACCATGCGGCCACATCCGTTTTCCACTAGTATCATTCCCGGGGAAAGTAGAATGAGCAGATAATCTAATTTTCAGAGGTGAGCTACAATTAATCCATCTGCCGTAACTAAGTTGACCATCAAGTCTAACATTTGCTCTGATCTTTAGTAACTGACTTGAATAGGCATAACAATCATTCAATGCATCCCAAATTTCTTCTCTTATGTTATGAACTGCATAAACAGCAGCAATTCCAGAGGGTTTTCCTAGATAGCTTACATCAAACTCAGCACTACCTGGTCTATCATAATCATGTGTATCACTGCCACCGATGAAAACGAACTTCTGACCTTTGAGTTCATCATCGCTCCATTCCCAACAAGCATTTTCAACCCATGCCTCAGTCTGGTTTGTGAATTGGCTCAAGTTATATGGCCAAAGCCATGGAACATCTGGGGTAAATTCACCAATAGAGTTCCCCCACCTGCTAAATGTCTCAACACCTCGGTGAATCTTATCTCTTAAATTGGTATTTATTATTTTATCTGCCATAAAGGTCCAATTGGTCGTAAAATTATACCTACTAGCTCTTCCCAAGGGATGATGGGAAAAACCAATGTTCAAATGACCTTTGTCCCACTCTTCACTCATTGCCTTAAAGATATCATCATAATTGAATTTCTGATAGTCTGCATATTCCAAAGCGTTAGGATAAACATCTCTATAATAGAAATTTATGTGACTTACATCCTCCCAGCCGTTTGGAGACCAATCCTTACCACCCCAACTCCATTGGGCAGCAGTCCACTCAAAACCAAGAAGAGTTGTAAAAGTTCCGGGATTGTAATATTCGATAGCCTTATCTTTCATCATCTGCCACTCTGAAAAACCAAGTACTTTTTCAATAAAGGTTCTAATTATGTCCCATTCACGTACACCACCAAATTTAGTTGAAATTCCGTCAAGAAGTTCACCATGATCAGTGCATGCGGTAAAGTCAAGATAGTTGTCTTCTACTGCATTTTTGTACATTGAATTTATTTTAAAATCCCCGTCAGAAAAAACTGTATGCCAGTGAATATCTCCAAAAAATATTCTAAATAGTTTTATTTGTACAGTGTCAGAACCTGAACCGTTCTCGTTTTCAGCGTAAACCGTTAGATCTACAAATTCATCACCCAGAGGAGTTGGTTCTGGATCAAAAATTACTGGGTTATCTCCAAAAAATGTTGAATGATGGCTTTCATCATTTATCTGCCAAAAAAGAGTAGTAGGGTCACCAGTAATCTCACAGTCAATTATGTCACCTTCATAAACTTCAGTGAATGGATCTATATTTATTATAACTGTTGGAACATCCAAACCTTCTTTTGCATTTGCTGAAAAAAGATTGTTATTACTACAAATATTTGGTAATATTGTTATGATAAATAGTGAAATCGCATATAATAAAACAATGGATTTTCTAATTATACTGTAATGCATTTGTTTTACCTCCCTCAAATATTAATAGTAATTATTTATAATAATATAAATATGTTCTTAAAAATGTTTTTAAAATAAAATTATCTATTCGACTTTTTCAAGTTCAAAAATCACAGGATTTTCACTATCAGGACATGCATGTCTTGGTTTTTGACCTTTTTTAATCCATGGAAACTTTGCATCATATAAAACTGCAAAAGCCTTTGGAAGAATGCTATATAGTGCAGTAAGACAAATCTTACCTTCAACACCATTTTCCGTTACAATTATCTCATCACCAGGTTTATGACCTGTATTACAAATTCCTTTTTGAGAAACAACTCTTATTATCACTTTCATAATATTCCGAATCAAATTATTTTGAATAATATTTTCGATATTTGCAAGTTATAAAATATTAATTTAAGCCATATCTTTAAATAATATCTAATGTTATTTTATAATAAAAAAATTATAAGGAGGCAAATAACTTGATATTAAAGCAATTTCTTAAAAAAAAGTATATTTTATCAATTTCTTTAATTATTATTCTTCTAATAAGTAATATATCTTTATCAACTCCAATTATAAAAGATTCTGACGAATGGTTCGATGGTAATTTTCAAGGGAAGTGGGGGAAAAACAAAGATTATTCAGATGGAGAAATCTGGGGTAATTTAAATCTTGGAAGAAGATCATCAGTTGGAAAATTCTATGGTGAATGGAATAGTTATGATAATACATCTTCTGGAACTCTACAAGGACGGTTTAAAAATAGTTTATTAATTGGTCTTGTGAAAACTAATGAGGTATCCTCTAGATTTATAGGATTTTTAAATTATAATGACACTAATTTCAAGGCAGTAATTATTGGTTTAAAAATAAAAATTCGTTTCATTCAGGGAGAATTTGAAGCATCCTTTTTACCAAAATTAACTGGTTCTTATGGAGTTGGTGTAAAAGATATGCATCTGATCGATGAAAGCAGACTTGAAGAATTCACTCAAGAAATTCCAGATGATTATAGAGAGATGATGGTCAGAATTTGGTATCCTATTGATAAAGAATTAAAGGAGCCAAGAGTTGAATATATGGATGACCCAACCTTTGCTTGGCTTATGGGGAGGTCTCCAGTACCTCTAATTACAATACCCGAAAACGCATATCTATTTGTTCGACCACATGGGAAATGTGAGGTTCCAATATCAGATGAAGAAGATATGTATCCAGTAATTGTTTTCTCACCAGGCTATGATGGAGTATATCAAATTTATACATCTTTAATAGAAGATATTGTAAGCAGTGGCTTTATTGTCGCATCAATAAATCACCCATATATATCTGGGATAACAGTTTTTCCAGATGGTAGAAAAATCTACACTGCAAAGAACTCATCAGGTGACCTGGGCATTAGAAGTGTAGTTGAGGATGCAAAGTTTGTTCTTGATAATATAACAGAAATGAATGTTTCTGATCCAGATCTCAAAGGTAAGTTTAATCTTTCAAAAGTAGGAATGTATGGTCATTCCTTTGGTGGTGCATCAACATCCATTTGTTGTTATGAGGACGATCGATTTCTTTGCGGTCTAACTCTTGATGGTGTTTTTTATATTGATTATATTTCAGAAGGACTCACCAAACCTTTTATGTTGATGATAGCGGAAAATCGTTTCAATGATGCAAACGTCCAAGATATGTGGGAACATTTATATGGGGATGCATATAAAGTGGAAATCAAGGGTTCAACCCATTTTGCATTCACAGATGTTGGAATCCTTTTGAAACATTTTGTACCAATGATTCCACCTAGAATCTTAGGTTTTGGAACAATTGAGCCGAAACGAATGATAAATATAACTAAGGCTTTTGAACTTATGTTTTTTGAGGTGTACCTGAAAGATAGACCAGTTGAAGACCTAATAAATCTCGGATCCTTTTATGAGGATGTCATATTTGATTATAAATAAAAATAGAGAGATTGGTTTGTTTTATCCTAATCCTAAAACATATTTTAGGATTAAAAAAGAATATGGAAATTGTTCCAGTAGAAATGCTCGTAGATTGAAATTGGATACAAATTCCCTACTTCTTGGAATATTAATTGTTATGCTTTCTATTGGACCAATTAAACCATTGCTATCTTCAGCTTTTGCAGAAATTGTATAAGTTTGCTTTTTTGTCCAAGTATGAGATACAGTTACATCCGAACCGGATGGATTAAAACCAGTTGTATCAGAATTTGTATCGCCCCAATCAATTAGATATCTAACGTTATCACCATCCAAATCTATTGCATTGAACGTGAAATCATAGGGCGTATTAGGTTTTCCAGTATTTGGACCAGTAATAGTTGGAGCATTTGGTGCCTGATTGTCAATATAAAATATCCTAGTATGAAACCTACCTTCTGAATCATATGCATTTACTGTATAATACCCCTTAGATTTCAAAGGAACATTAAAAGTAGTTGTAAAATCCCCATTTCCATCGGTTGTTGTGGACCCGGCAATACGACAATCAAACTCGATTTTAATATTTGAATTTGGTGTAAAGTCATATCCATAACAATTAACAGTATTACCAGGACCACCATTATATGGGTCAAGATTCAAAACAGGAACGATTGCTGGTTGCTTTGAAATAATAAGATCTGGACTGGAATCATATTCTCTTGCACCTTCATCTGTTGCTCCACCAACAATTCTCATTTCTCCTGTTAGATCCATGATAAGAAGGTCCATTGGTACCTCCCATCGGATTACCATTCCTTCAACTTCATTTTCATTACAGTCCTCGCTATCTTCTGAATCTTCTGCACCAATTGCAATATCCCAATTCAATGTTGAAATCTCGATAAACATTTCATAGGCTGGATCCCATCCACTGAGAGCAGAAGCTTTATAGTCAGGTCTGACAAGTAAATCAACCAAATAATCAAATCCTGAAGGATCTCCAGTTGTTATATCATTATCAATATCTATATAATAATAGTAATTTGCAAATAAGCCTTCAGGAACCAAATCATACGTTTCTAAGGCTAAATAAATATATCCATGCTCAAAGTATATAATAATTAAACCACCAATTATATCAATAAACTTCTTACCAACGTCACCTTTGGGATCCTTTAGACCCTTTGCTTTTGAGGTTTGTGTCTTTGGTACATCAACAGGTTGACCAAGATACTGTTTTCTATATTCAGGTATAATTCCTGCGGCACCAAATAAATGTTCTTTCTGTTCCTTTGTAAGATTTACATTTGTCCTATTAGACCTACCCCACAAAAGATTATCAGTATCATTTTCACCTCCAAATTCACAATCTCCATCGATGTCCCATATTTTTCCTCCGTCATCATTTAATGGCT
>LSSG01000034.1 GCA_001595915.1 Thermoplasmatales archaeon SG8-52-3 | reverse complement strand
GACTTTTTCCATATAAACCTCGTAAAAACCAAATTGCGATAATGCAGACCATAAATAATTGTTTAGAAACGAAAAGAGATATGGTCTTTGAATCAGGAACTGGTTCTGGAAAAACAATATGTACTATTTCATCAACCCTTGAATATGCCTTAAAAAACAATAAAAAGATTATCTATACAACAAGAACAAATGCACAACAAAGACAAGTCATTCTTGAGTTAAGAGAAATAAGAAATAAAAACAAGGACAATAGGGAAAAGATTTTTGGAGTTGGAATTCAAGGAAGAGCAAATATGTGTCTTCTTGCAAGAAGCAATCCAGATCTTTCAAAGGGTACATCAGATGAGCTTTCAAGATTCTGTTCAAATGAAAAAAAGAAGATTAAATCAAAAAGCAAAGATAATGGGTGCAATTATTTTCGAAATACAATTGATAAGGAAAAAATAGAAAAAATAATTGAATGGGTTAAAAATAAACTACCAACAGCAGAAGAATTCATTGATGTTTGTGAAAAAAAGCAGATTTGTCCTTATGAAATAAACAAACAATTAATTCATAATTCAACAATTGTCGTTTGTCCATATATTTACGTTTTTGATTTAATGATTAGAAATATACTTTTTGATTCATTATCTGTTCCAGAGGATGATATGATTCTCATAGTTGATGAGGCTCATAATCTTCCAAACTTCATTCGTGATCTATATTCCTCTCAACTTAGTATGTTTATTTTGAATAATTGTGTCTTTGAGGCAGAAAAATATGGTGATCCTCAAATGCTTAACAAAAGACTCAATGTATCTGATTTCTGTAAATTAATAAATGATATTGTAAGAGACCTAAGAGACACCTATGTTTATGGTATATTGGAAGGTGGTATTAGAAGAGAATCAGTAAGAAAAGAGGATGCATTTATCCCTTCCCATGAGTTTGAAACTGAAATCTTATCAAGACTTAAGATCACAAGCAAAACACTTCATGATATCATTTCTGATTTGATTGCATTTGGTGAAAAGATACAAGAATATAGACAAAAGGAAGGAAAGCTTCCACGCTCATATCTTCATAAACTTGGACTTTTTTTAGATGTTTGGATAAATCTTGAAACCAATCAGCATGCTAAATTAATTGTTGATGCAGCGGGTGGTAAAAATCCAAGAATTGAGGCCTTTTGTCTTGATCCTTCTGTTGGAACTGATATTTTGAGGGATTTTCACTGCTCAATTCATATGTCTGGAACCCTTGAACCCCTTGAAGAATATAGGGATTCTTTGGGCATTCTTGGTGACTGTGAACTTGTTTCATATCCATCGCCTTTTCCTAAAGAAAATCGAAAGGTTCTGTTTGCAGGTGATGTAACAACCAAATATAGTGAAATTATGAAGGATGAAAAAATCCTTAATAAAATGAAAGAAAATGTTAAAGATATCTGTAATTCATTTCCAAAAAATACAATGGTCTTTTTCCCTAGTTTTAATATAATGTCTATGTTTAGAAATGATAAAATCTTTAACAAAATAAATCGCTGTTTATTTGTTGAAGAACAACAAATGTCCCAGTCTGCTTTAATGGAACTTGTTTCTGATTTTAAGGATTATGGCAATGAGAATGGAAGCGGTGCCACACTTTTTTCTGTAATTGGGGGAAGAATTAGTGAAGGTATGGATTTTCCAGCAAAACAGCTTGAGATAGCAATTATCGTTGGAATTCCTTATCCAAAACCAACAGCAAGGCAACGCGGACTACAAAGATATTATGACCTTAAGTTTAGGAAGGGTTGGGAGTACACTGTTGAAGCACCAACTGCAAGAAAACTTTTACAATCTATTGGTAGACTAATTAGAAATGAAAAAGATAGAGGTATAGCTGTGATTCTTGACAAAAGAGCGACCAGGTTCAAAAGATATATTAGTGATTTAAAAGAATCAAATAACCTAGTTCGGGATATTAAAGATTTTATTGATAATGATTAAATTGTAAAAATATAAAAAATGTTACCTAAGTTATACTAACTGACGGAAAGTTTTATATCCTTTTATTATGTTTATTTCTACGGGAGGTAAGATAATATGAAAAAAGTATTTGCTACAATATTAATTGGGATTCTAATTTTTTGTTTTTGGAGTCCCACATTTTGTATAGTAAAAGCTGAAGATAATGATTGGTGGGATTCTGATTGGGGATATAGGAAAGAAATAACAATAAATCATGATATGGTAGCTGCAAATCTTGAGAATTTCCCAATACTAGTTCATAGTAAAAGTACTGATTTCTCATGTCATGCTCAACCTGATGGTGATGATTTTGTATTTGTTAGCATTGATAGATTAAAACAATATAACCATGAAATTGAATACTACGACAGTTCAACGGGAGAATTAATTGCGTGGGTAAATATTACATCCTTATATTCATCAGAGGACACTAGTCTTTTCATTTATTATGGAAATCCAAGGTCTAGTAACCAAGAAAATATTGCTGGTACATGGAATAGTAATTTTATTGGGGTATGGCATTGTAATAACTTTGTAGATAATGGTATTGGAGATATTAAGGATTCAACTATTTATAATAACGATGGAACTACTCAAGAAATGGAATTTGAAGACCTGGTTGATGGTAAAATATCAAGTGCTTTCAATTTTGGAGGAATAGATGAAAAAGTATTAGTTATTGGTTCCCAGAATGGCTCCTTAGATTTAACTGATTATTTAACATTAGAGTGCTGGTGGAAAGCAAGTGATCTAAGTGATTCATATAACACCCTTATGGGGAAAACATCATCTATGGGTGCCTGGCAGTATGAATATAGAATAAAAGATACATATGATTTGAAAAATACATATTCATTTTTTACTTATGGCGGAGATCATTTTGACAATTTTTCACGTTCAATAGATACATGGTATTATGCTACAGTTACATATGATACAAACGATATTGCTCTATACAATAATGGTGAAATTTCAATAATTCATGAATCTACAGAAATAAAATCAACATATGCAGAGTTTGGTTTTGGTGCAGCTGGCGAATATGGGAATTTTTTCAAAGGTATAATTGATGAAGTTCGAGTATCAAATTTGGCTAGATCAGAAGGCTGGGTCAAAACTAGTTTTAATACAATGAACAATCCGGAGGCATTTTTAAGTGTTGGAAGTGAAGAAAGTAAGCCAGAAGAAAATATTCCTCCAAATAAACCAGAAATTGATGGCCCATATGAAGGAAAACCAGGTGTTGAATATGAATATTCGTTTAATTCTACAGATAAAAACAGAGATCCTGTAATGTACTATATAAACTGGGGAGATAATAACACTGAATGGACTGAATATTGTGATTCAGGTAAAGAGATTATATTAAAACATATATGGGATGAACAAGGAGATTATACAATTAAAGCAAAGGCAAAGGATATTAATAATACTGAAAGTAAGTGGTCTATGTATGAAATAACAATTCCAAGATTCAGAGCAAGAATAAACCTGTGGTATGAATGGCTTATAGAGAGTTTTCTAATACTTGAAAAACTTATTATATTTTTCTTTCAGAACTGAAAATAAAAAATCTACTTTGGTAAAAGATTTGGTATACCATCCTCAATTGTATACTTTGATTTACATTTCTTGCAAGTAAAAGAACCTTCTATTATTTCTCCATTTTCTTCTTTACTTATTTTCAAATCAAGATCTCCCTTACAAGTCGGACAGCAAAGAATTTCAAGTAAATCTTTTTTCATGTTTCATTCCTCACCAAGATAAAAAGGCCTTTTTTGACCAACATCTGAGTCCCAAATATATATCCAATCATCCTCACTGTTATTTCTACCTTCAAGAATGTTTTGTATGAAATTTTTTACTTGTGAATCCATAAGGTCAGCGGCATGAACAACACATGCTTCAATGGTTTTTGGCAAACGAGGTGAACCATATTCATATCTTCCATGATGACTAAGAATAATATGACATAGTTTGTCTTCAAGTTTATTATCAAAATCTTTACCTTTTTCTCTTAGTTCTGAGATTTTTTCACGAATCCATCTATCGCCCATTACAATATGACCGATAAAGTTTCCCTTGGATGTTTTGTCAACTGCAGCTTTAGTTTCATATTCCTTCAACTTTCCAATATCGTGAAGTATTGCACCTGCCACTACTAAATCTTTGTTAATCCCTTCATACATCTCAAAAATATTTTTACAAAGTCTTATTACACCTACGGTGTGTTCTAAGTTTCCACCTACATAATTATGATGATGAGTTATTGCAGAAGGAGAATGCTTGAACTCTTTTACAAAGTCTGAATCTTCAAAAAACAATTCAAGAAGATTTTTAATTTGTATATTTTCAATTTTTTCAATTTCACTTTTTACAGCTTTAAATAAATCTTTTATTTTATCTTCATCAAGTGAAGGAATGAAGTCCTTTACATCATATTCATTAGGACTGCATCTTCTCAGACCACCAACTGCTTCATTTATTGAAATTTGAGGTTTATCTTCATATATTTCAACATTTCCAAGCCTTACCTGAACGACATCTCCAACCTTGAAACTGTCATAAAGCCTTTTTACACGGTCCTTATTTTCCCCGCCCCAAAATTTAATATTGATTTCACCAGTTTTATCAGTGACTACAAGACCAAACCAAGTACCTCTCTTATAGAGTCTTGGTGGATTTTTAATCTTTACTGCATAAATATCATTTACCACATCGCCCTCTCTAAGGTTTTCAATATATTGTTCTTTCTTTCTTTTGCCGGTATCAGTTTCAATCATTGTTTGCTCATCTTTTTTCTTATTATAATTATATAGATTAGGCATTTTTTCTCCCCAAAAAATTGAGTTCTACACACTATAATTTTATAGTTTATACGTTTTTCCTTCTTTTATCATCCTAGTTTGCATTGAAAGTGTTCTAAAAATACCAGGGTGTTCTGTATGAATGGGAAATAGAACCTTTGGTGTTACATTTTTGATTAATTCTTTTAAATCTGTGCCATTAATATGCCCTGAGCAATGAGATTGAACAAATTTTAGGTTGAAATGTTTTATCCATGCCTTCATTCTTTCATATGATATCTCCATTTCTTCATTAAAAGGTTCAGACAATGAATGAATATATAATCCACCCTTTGGTTTCAAATCAATTAGCATATTAAAATAATAGAAATTTAAAACAACCATGTAGTCTCTTTGTCTCTTTGTAATTTCTTCAGCGGTGATAATATTTGGATAATTCAATCTTTTTTTAATGTACATGTCTGTATAATCCTCATCAATGTATGTTCCTGTAAGTCTCTTAGGTTTCAAAATAAGGATGTTATCATCTCTACTATCAGGTGATTTTAACTTTTTATCCTTGTGATATCTTTCAAGAAAACAATAAAATCAATAATTGAGAGTTTTTTATTTTTTGAAATTTCCTTTTTTGAATGTTTGTATACTTTATTTTCAGATTCATCTGTTTTTTTTATATTAATTCTTGTTCCTTCCGTTATCATTCCTATTGGTTTTGTCTCTCTAGATTTATCTATAAAATCATTTGTCATATTTGCATGAAGTCCATGCATTCTTAAATCACCAGTATACACAATTGATCCTTCAGAAGTATGTACAATTATTCCATTTGCTCCAGGGAGTGAATGATCCACATGAACTGGTTCAATTTCAAGAGAATCGATATGGATTTTTTTTCCAGTCCTGAAGGTTTTGAATTTTCTTTCAA
>LSSG01000033.1 GCA_001595915.1 Thermoplasmatales archaeon SG8-52-3 | reverse complement strand
TTGTTGCATCCTTTAATTTTTCAATATCTTTTTTTAATTTCTCAATTTCTTTTTCATGAGAATCTAACATTACACCTGTGTGTACATTTGCTTCCAACATTTTTTGCATCTTTTCAATCTGTGTTGCTTGCCATTCTAAAATCATGAACTGTTCCTGGTCTATAGGTTTTTGAACAGAAGCTTCTAATAAATCTTTTTCAAATAATTGATTCTTAGTCTCTAATTGATTGAGTCTTTCAATCACTCCGAAAGCAAACCAGGCGCCAATCACGATTGCACCAATCAATCCAATTAAATTACGTAACGGAAGACCGATACTAGTGTTATCGTTTATTTTCATCTAACAGGTCCTCCAAATAATGCTAATAAACACATAGCAATAATTAATATAGCAGTAAATCTGTAATCCATGAGATCACACTCCATTATTGACACGACAAACATTCATCAGAACCTGAATCTAATTCTGCTAATGCCTCCTCTTTACAATCTTGACTACAAAAAATATCTAATTCATCTTTTGGTTCGAATTCTTTTTTACATTGTTTACACTTCTTACTCATCTTTTCCTCCTCTTCTTAGAAAATAATTTTTCTATTTTTAAAAAAAAGTTATCAATAGCACCTAAGACCTTGTACATAAACTTGTCAAACATTTTATATACCTTGTAGTCTAGGGTCTGTAGATGTAATATTTTTCTCCGCTTTTGGTCTAGCGATAGAATCTTTGCTTCGTTTTCTTAATTGAGCAGTTGCAGATTTTTGTTTTCTGTGCTCATCTAATTGTTTTTTTAAATCCCATTTTAAATTCATAGTAATTACCCATATATATCTCCCCAATTTTCACCAGATTCATAATCAACCTTATTAGGGACTTCCAGCTTAACAGCATTTTCCATAATTTCAATAATTTTATCTGCATGTTCTTTTGATTCTACGGATAAATCTAATTCATCATGAATTTGAATATGAGCTACAATACCTTCTTTATATAAGTCTATCATAGCTTTTTTAGTCATATCTGCAGCGGATCCTTGAATTAATTTATTTAAAGCTTTGTAAGTATAAGCTCTTTTAATCCCTGGTCCGTGTTCCCTGAGTGCTTCTTCTTGAGGTAATGCTTTATGCATACCAAACATATTTGGCTCCCACAAATGAAACCTACATAATCTACCAAGTAAAGTTCTTATTTGACCTTGATCCTGCGCTCTATTAGATGCAGAATTCATTAGATGTTTAACAAAAGGTACTTTTGCATGGTACTGATTAAATAGTTCATCTGCTTTTTCTTTAGTAACACCAAGTTCAGCTTGTAATTTAGTTTTACCCATACCATAAAACAAACCTAAGTTAATAGTTTTTGCTTGTGATCTAGGTATGTTAGCCATCTCTGCAACAGTTTGATGAAAGTCTGTATCAGAATTTTCATTATAAGCATCAACAACATCATATACTGATGGAAATTTATGAAGTGCTGCATAATGTACAACCAATCTTGGTTCTTGTTGTGAGTAATCAAAACAACCCCAGGTATGGTTCTCTTCTGGTAAAAATAAACTTCTTATCATAGGACCTAAATCTTTATTCCTTGCAGGAAGTTGTTGTAAGTTAGGATTAGAATAACTAAATCTTCCAGTTACAGTACCACCCTGGTCAGATCTAATTTGATTGATGTCTGCATGGATTCTACCTTTATGTCCATATCTTAAAATTGTATCAATAAATGTTGTATGAGCCTTGTTTATTTCTCTGGCTTTTGCTATCATCTGTACTACAGGATGTGGATGTTCCTGTAAAAAATTTTTAGTAAAGGATGGCGCTTGTGATTTCTCAGTTTTGGAATAATCTAAAGAAAGTTTGTCAAACACTTTGGCAATCGATCTTGCTGCCCATATTTGAGCATCTACTCCTGTTTCTTTTTTTACTTTGTGCAGTAATTCTTCTTCTTGTACAACTAATTGTTGTTTCAATATATGAGCTCGTTCGCTATCGACACGAACGCCTTTAAATCTCATATCAACCAAACAAGGAAATAAATCTGTTTCTAAATTAAATATAGATTCAATATCTTGTAAAATAATTTCTGATTTAAATTTTTGCCATAACTCTAAAGTTAGTTCAGCATCTTTTTCTGCATAAGCTCCGACATACATTGGTGGTAATTTCCACATATCTGCTTTTGGATCTAGTCCTCTTGACTTTGCTTCTTCAGTTAAAGCAGTTTCATTTTTACCATGACCTAAATATTCCCATGACAATGCATTCAATGTATAAGCAAATCTATTCTCATCAATTAGTGATGCTGCAATCATAGTATCCACCACTAAACCATTGATTTTTATACCTAAATTACGTATCCAACATACGTCATACATTGCATTATGAAAAATTTTTACAGCTGGACAAGCCATAGTATCTGCAAACCATGCTAATACTTTTTTCCGATCCATGTTGCTCCCTGATCCGTGAGCAATAGGAAAATAAAATTTTCTACCTGCAACAGCTACTGCTATACCTACTACTTCACCTTCACCAATAACAGAACCTGAACCCATCGTTTTTAAATTAGGATCTCTAGTTTCTAAGTCGACAGCAATCTCATCATAAGATCTTAAGTCAGGAAATTCTTCCGGTTCTATCCATTCTGTTTGTGCTGTAAATAGTGGTACTTTCATTACTTATCCTTTTTATGTTGTTTAGGTTTTTCTTTTTTCTTGTTAAATATTTCGTCAAAACGTTTTTTATATAAATCACTAGAAGGTCTTGATCGACCATCCCATTGTCTACCTTTTTCTTTTGCCATCGGTGTCTTTCATCTTTTTAATTTCTAATTCACAATAATGAATTATTTTTTCTAAATCTTGTATACCGTTTTTATTTTTATAACGACATACATATTTAATAACATTTCCTTGAAAGAAACTCAAGTCGTTCTTAGAAATGAATTCATACGGCTGTATGTGAAAGTCTTTGTAGTGACTCCCGCCTATCTGTTTATCTTGTGGAAATAATTTTTCCATATCATCTTTGTGTGTCATATTTTTTTCTCCTTTTAATGTGGTAGTCGTTGGTTTAACAGGGTGTTAAGATAATTTGGGAATCGAAGGCCCCGAACCAACTTCGCCAGTTAAGGCCTGAAGCTACCACTCTCCATGGAAATTGTCCCTCTATCCCGTTCTGTTTAAAACTACAAAGAATAACCATAACGCTCTTTCTTTGGTTTTAATAAGTATAGGTTTTCTTTGGCACGAGTTGCGCCAACATACCAAACTCTGTGTTCTTCATCTGCTTTTTCAATACTACTTTCAACAGACTTTCTAATTTTTCTAGCATTATCTAATACTAAAATAACATTTTCACATTCACCACCTTTTGCTGCATGAATAGTGGATACTTCTATTCTTGGTGGTTGTGATAATTTATTTCCATTAGACAACATTGTTCTTATATAAAAACATTCATCTTGGTCAGCTCTTGTAAATAAGTTATACCAAAGTGCATCTTTACCATAACCAAAATCATCCATGTTATAATATTGTTTATTTTCTTTAAAATTAAAGAATGGATTGTCTGGTAAATATTCATGTATTTCTCTAGCATCTGCTAAATTTATTGTATTACCTTTACATAGTTCACTAAAATTTAATATAGCTTTATAAAGTCTTGTATTAAAACTTTTACCAAACCTATCTTTAAAATACATATTATTAGATTTTAATTGTTTAGATATTTCATCCGATCTATATGTGGTTCTAGTCAATATCAACCAGTTATCTTTAGTTAAATCTATATGCTCTATATTATAAATGAATTCTACATTTCCAGGAGAACCATCTTTAGCACGATATTCTTTTTCTTTTCTTGTATTTATTCTACTAACAATAACATTAGATAGATTTTGTATATTTTTTGGTACACGATTTGAATAAGGCAATACAACTTCTTCAGCCGGTTCATTTAAAAATCTTTTAACATCAGCTCCAGCCCAGGCAAAGATAGCTTGGTCATCGTCACCAGCTAAATAAATATCTTTTGATTTTTCTTTTAATACATCAAACATCTCCCATTGTATTGGAGATAAATCTTGAGCCTCATCTATAAATACTACATCAAACTCTTTACATTTTTCTTTTTCATCTACAAATTTAGTAATCATATCATTAAAATCATATAAAATATCACCTTTGAAATGATTATAATTTAAATAGATATGACCTAATGTTTCATAATCTACTTCGTCACTCCATTCATTTGTATTAAATTCTTCTTCAGGAGATATGTTTTTAACTCTAGCTTTATTAATTAATTTAAAATATTCACTATTAAAATTTAAATAACCTGAGTCATCACCAGTGTCTGTAACTCTTAAATTTAATTCTTTACCTAATTGCTCATAGTGTACGGGTTGCATAACTCTATCTTCACTCATACCTAAAGTATGAAATGCAAATGAATGTAGTGTTTGAAAATATCTTAAATCTTTTTTATCTATGTTTGGATTTCTTTCTAACATTCTGTCTTTAGCTTCATTAGCTGCTTTTCTAGTAAATGCAAAATAACCTATTCTATTTAGATCAGTACCTTTTTTAATATACTCATCTACTAAATTTAACAATGTAGTTGTTTTACCTGTACCTGGAGGACCAAATATTTTTTTAATCATTACATTATATCTTTTTGAGTTTGAGTATGAACTATTTCTGGTTCTGATTTTTCATCAGATAATAATTCTGGGAATTTATCTAAGGATAATTTAACAACACTTACCGGAGGATAAGATTCTTTATCTCCTTTTTTCTTTGGAAATCTTTTGCCGTGACCAAATTCAGCTGTAAATAATCTTGTCATATATTCTGCAGTTTTTCCTCTATCTTCTTTCCATTCTTTATTTTTTAAAGAATCAAAAAAACTTGCGTATATAAAATATGCATGTTGTTCTTCAATCAATACAGCACCTGTTTTAAATGCTGCATAAGTTCCAGCTTTTGGTCCATGTAAATATTTAGATAAATATTCTTCTAACAGTTCATCTGGAGTTGTACCTTTTGGTGGAGGTGTTGTTAATTTTGGTGGAAATAAATTATCAAGTATATCTTGAAATTCATTTTGTTTTATTTTTGGTGGAATCATATCTGCTGCTGCACCAATGATTGCTCTGATATTATCTAATTCAATTATTTGTTTTATATTTTTTGCTCTAACTTCTTTTGTAGTTTGTCCATCTGATAGGGTTACATTAAATGTATATTGTGGTTCTGGGTAAGTTATTTTTTGTAATCCTGATAATGCTGGGAATACTACTGGTTGTATTGGATCTTCAGTACAAGTATGTCCTTTAGTTTCTCTTACCCAAGATTTTAATTTCTTTTTAGTTTTTTCTTCTGTCCAATCTATTACACCATTAGCACCTGGTTCAAAATATTTTCCTGGAGCTGCAATAACCATTTTTTCCCAATCATCTGGATATTTCTTTTTAGCAAACACCATATAATTGTATAAAAACCTATCTCTACCATCTCTTAATTTATCTTTTGTTAGTATTGCAAGACATGGTGGTCCATCACTAAACTCTTCGCCACCACCATTTAATATTTTTCTAGTATGTTCTATGTTAAATTCTTCTAAATCATCTGCACTGTATGTATTGGATTCTATAACTTGTATAAATTGATCGAATGTAAATGTGGTACCGTCTAAATTAAATCCAACTCTTTCTGTTTTGTTATAGTAAGGTAAATTAATATACTGACCCATGTTCCATTTACCTTCTGCATCTTTACCTAATTCAGTTTGTTTAGGATATATTTCAATATTAGTTGGAAGTTTTAATGTAAATAATAAACCTTCTAAAAAATTTCTTATTGCAACTGCTCTAATAGGTTCTTTAACAAATAAATATAAATGCATACCACCAGATTTAGATTTAACTGGAACCAATGGTAAATTATGTTCTGCAATAATTTCTAAATATTTTTTATATGGGAAGTTTGAATAGCTATGTTGTTTATCATCAATATCAATAGCACCAAATTTAGCCATACCTCTATCATCGCAAGGTTGAATACCTATTGATTGTTTACCTTGTAAATGATCTAAATAATCTTGATCTTTAATATCATGGTGAGCCCAACCATAAACTGGTTTTGCTTTACCTGTACTAGGATCGATTGATAACTTTGTTAGATCCGCAGTACCAAACGCTCTTTGTAATCCTGTAAATGCTTCTATAAATCTTTTTTCTTTATTCATAATTTCCAATTATAAATGTGGGCGATTGCTCGCCCACAATATTACTATGAGGTAATTTAGTAATGAGAAACTTCGGATTGAGTATTTTCTGAACTCTCACCGTGTTTAACCTTAACATCACCTTTGGATACACCTTCGGCAAAAGCTTTAGCTTGTTGGTATATTCCAGCATCTTCTACTGGTCCAACTTTACTAACTTCCCATCCAAACCAAGTACCTTTGTCATTAGACATTTGAGTAGTTCTTAATTTGTAGGTATGACTAAAGAAAGCTGGAGTAAACATTCCATTCTTTCCTTTCATCTTTATGCTTGCCATCATACTATTCCATTTTCTACTAATCTTTAATTGTGTTGATTTCATGGCAATTAAAGCTGTAGATGGACTTTTACCCAAGACAATTACAAAGTGACTTGCAGTCTTTTCAACATAGTTACCATTTGGTAATCTATCTTTATAAGATGCATCTCTTTTTACTTGAGTTAGTATATCACTAGATGATGGGTGAATAGCTACTGGAGCACCAGAACCTTCGCCTCTATCTTGCCATTCAATATATTCTAATTTGTAATGACAAGGAATAACATCGATTCCTTTTTCTCCATCAAACAACTCTCCTGTTACAGAGTTGTAAATCATTCCAGGTTCTGCACCTTGAACATATTTACCATCTCTTTTATTTACTTCTGGAGATAGTTGACCTAGTATTTTTAAGAATGGTAATGCTAAATCTTCTTGAGTTAGATTCTCCACTCCTTGGTTTGCATCTGCTTCAAATATATTTACAGATAACGCACCTGCATTAACTTTTTCAGTTACTGCACTATTGTTCCTTGGTTCTTGTTTCTTTATTACTTGTTCTTGTGACATAGTTATTACTCCTTTATGCACGTGTTATTTTAGTTCTGTTTCCTGCGAACACATTAAATAGGTCAGAGGGCATATCTTTCCCAGACTCGATACGCTCTCTAACCAAAGCCTTAAGTGTCATAGGTTCAACCTTTAACTTCTGGGTTGGTTGATAACCTTGACCTTGCGCAAGGACAGCATATTCTACTGCCTTGTTATCTTCGTTACGACCAAAGGAAACAGTGACCTCATTTTTAATAAGATCACCCAGGCCATTTTCACGAAGCCAGTTAAACGCTTCTTCTTTCTTATCTGCAGAAATTGAAGCGCCGTAGACGGGTTTAACTTCTATTGCTGAACCGTCTGCTAATTTCATTGTGCTAATATTCATTTCAGTCATCATAGTAGGTATGACTTCACTTGAAAGTGTATCAGCTTGTTGTTTAAGTTGTTTTAAATTTTCTTCTACAACTTTTATATGATCTTCTAAATCTCTTAACTTAACAACTTGATCTGATAATGCTTTCGCATCATTAGTTTGAGTTATTGATTCAGTCTGATCTGCCTCAAAGTTTATACTCATAGTATTGTATCTCCTTAGTTAGTGTTTGTATTTCTTTCTTAAAACTTTTAATTATTTTAAAAGCTTTGTATTTCATATAATAAAAATCAAAAACTTTGTCAAGATGACAAATAAAAATAAATACAACTCCTAAAAGATAACTTAAAATTTTAATATCTTTATCTCTTTCAAATAAATTAAAATTTTTTATAAATTGTATATCTTTCTGAGTTACTTTTAAAAAATTTTCTAATTCTAACTTTCTTGCTTTCATACGATACAGTTTATTTTGTATCTTCCATCGTTCTTTATCCGTCATCTATGTTTCCTCGTTCGTATAAATTTATTTCTACTGGGTAGTATGTATGTTCTTGTCGGTCCCATTTCAAGAGGTTATATTTACCTCCAGTAATATCTGCGGCAATAGAACACGCTACACCTATTATAGCAGGATCACCTGTTAATAACAAATAATCTTTTTCACTATAATTTTTTAAAAGTTTTCTTAATTTAAAAATCAATGGACCAGGTGACAAAATAATTTGACTAAATTCAGGCAACAATGTGACAAGTTTGCCATATTTCTGTGCACCCATAATATTAAATTTTGGTTTACCCGATCTAGTACCTGGTAATTCTTGAATAATATAAACTGTAGGATCACTCATAATTTATTTTTACTTTCTCTTGACAAGTAATTAGCTTTTATTATATAGATTGTCAATAGAAAGACAACAAAAAACATTATTATGAAATATAAATTTAAAACTAAACCTTATGCGCATCAAATAACTGCGTTAGAAAAATCATGGAATAAAGAAGTATTTGCCTACTTTATGGAAATGGGTACCGGTAAATCAAAAGTATTAATCGACAACATATCTATGTTGTATGATAAAGGTAAAATTAATGGTGCTTTAATTATTGCACCTAAAGGTGTTTACCAAAATTGGTATGATACAGAAATACCTGTTCATATGGCTAATCATATTGAAAAAGATGTTGTGTTATGGAAAGCTATGATTAATCAAAAACAACAAAATGAATTAAATAAATTATTTGAATCTACGGAAAAATTACATGTTCTATGTATGAATGTAGAAGCATTGTCTACTAAAAAAGGTTTAGATTTTGCAGCTAAATTTATGAGTTGTCACAGTACATTAATGGCTATTGATGAATCTACAACTATTAAAAATCCAGATGCTAAAAGAACTAGAAATATTGTAGAATTAGGTAAAGAAGCTAAATATAAAAGAATATTAACTGGTTCACCTGTAACTAAATCACCATTAGATTTATATAAACAATGTGAGTTCCTTGATCCGTATTTATTGGACTATGGTTCTTATTATGCATTTAGGACTAGATATGCAGTAATGAGATCTGCAAACTTTGGTGGTCGTTCAGTACAAATAGTTGTGGGTTATAAAAATCTTGGAGAGTTATCAGAAAAATTAGAACCATTTTCATATCGTTGTTTAAAAGAAGATTGTTTAGACTTACCTGATTATACTTATACTAAACGTGTAATTCAATTAACACCTGAACAAAAAAAACTATATCAACAAATGAAGATACTGGCTTTAGCTGAATTAGATGGAAAACAAATGACTACTCAATCTGCCATGGTTCAATTAATGAGACTCCATCAAATTACTTGTGGTCATTTTACTGCTGATGATGGTACTATCAAAGAAGTTAAAAATGAACGATTAGATGCATTAATAGATATTCTTTCTGAAGTAGAAAATAAAGCTGTTATTTGGGCTCACTATAGACATGATATCAATGCAATAGTAAATGCTGTAGAAAAAACTTTTGGAAAAGATTCATATGTAACTTATTATGGTGATACTACAAATGAAGAAAGACAAAATGCTATTAAACAAATTCAAGATCCCAATAGTAAAGTAAGATTTATAATTGGTACGCCACAAACTGGTGGTTATGGTATTACATTAACTGGTGCTAACGTTATGGTTTACTATGCTAATGGTTATGATTATGAAAAAAGAATACAATCAGAAGCTAGAATAAATCGTGCAGGTCAAACTAGAAAAATGACTTATATAGATATTATTGCTGAAGATACTGTAGATGAAAAAATTGTAAAAGCTTTAAAGAAAAAAATGAACATCGCCAGTAAAATTACTGGCGATGATCTTAAGGCTTGGATTTAAACAATCGTAATTGTTTTTGGTTTTTTAGATTCAGGTTGATTATGCTTTAATTTAATTTTAAGCATACCATCTTCTAACTTACCACCTTCACATTCAACATAATCTGCTAATTGAAACATTCTTTTAAATGATCTTTTAGCAATGCCTTGATGAACATAATCTTCTTCTTTATCTTTTGAAGAACCTTCAATAGATAATATATTGTCATTAACTTCAACGGTCACTTCATCTTTTTTGTAACCAGCTAAAGCAAGTTCAATAGTATAATTACCATCATCTTGTTTCTTTATGTTATAGTGTGGAAAACCAGAATTGACTGATGAAAATAGATTGAATCTATCAAACATGTCATCAAAACCGATTGCAGTATTTAGGAATGTACTTAGATTTGTCATATTAACCTCCTTGTTAGACAGTTATTGTTAGGCCCTCCTAAAGCGACCTGAGGTTAATATAGCTATTTATTTTAAATCTACAAGACCTGTTTCTCTATTAAGATATTTATATTCTATTTTAGAAGTTTTAAAATCGTCTTGAATTTTTTTACATATTTTTTCAGGATCAAATTCACCACAAGAATATACATCAAACTGCATTAATGCAGGTTTAACTTCATCCCATATATGCATTGCAATATGTGATGTTTCAATAATTGCAACTGCAGTAATTCCTCTATTACCAGGCATATTACAATATTTAACATATGGACCCATAAATACTTTCATGTTTATATCCATAATAAAATTGTTTAACCAACTTTTTAAAAAGTTTTCTTCTACTGGCGGATTATTTATTTCTGCTCTAACAATAAGGTGTTTATGCACCAACAAACTATTTTCCATATATAAACCTTTCTTATTTTAAAAATAAATTAAACAGACCTGTTAAAGCTAATATAGTTGTAAAAGCTCCACCAATTATCCAATATAATAATTGATCTGTTTTAGTTTCGATCTTATCTACTTTCTTATCGAGTTTGTCAATATCATCATGCATATGCTTGAGATGATTGTCCCGGATTATTACAATGTCTTTTTGTAAACCTGTTACATGACC
>LSSG01000032.1 GCA_001595915.1 Thermoplasmatales archaeon SG8-52-3 | reverse complement strand
ACAAAGGTACCATGCTCTGAGAATGATTTGATTATTGAGTTCATATAGAATATCCCACCAAAAACAATTCCAATCATCTATATACACACACATAGATTTTAGCATTACGGTCAAAAAAAAAATATTTCCAATTATAAAAAATTATTAAATATATAAATTTTTCTATAAATCATATCGTTTTTCAACGTAAAAACATATTTTTAAAAACGTGTAATTTTTTCAAAAAAAATTTTTAAAAAAATATAGGAATTTTTGGAAAGACATATAAAAGATGACAATAATAAAAATGAGTGTAAAAAGGAAAAAACTCCATGATAAGTATAAGAATCTATCAAAGAGGAAACGACCTACTTCTAGGAGCATGCGACGAAAAATTATTAGGAAAAAAATTTGAAGACGGAAAATTCCAGATAGATGTAAGAAGAGAATTTTATGATGGAGAAAGAATAACTCCTGAAGCTCTAAAAAAACTATTAGAGGATGCAACTATTGCAAATCTAGTTGGTAAAGATACAATAAAATGTGCAATAGAGGCAGGATTTGTTGATCCAGAATGCATTATAAAAATAAAGGGTGTTCCTCACGCTCAAATGGTTAGGATGCTTCAATAGATTTTTTAATTTGATTAATTTTATCAATCATATTTTCAAAATGACTGCCTTTCCAATATATCTTATCACACTTCTTACAATACCAGAACTCCTTATTATTTTCATATGATTTCTTTGGTATTTTTCCTTTAATTTTTTCTTTTTTAACCTCTTCAACCAAGGAATTACATAAAATGCATCTAGATAGAATTAGTTTTGATTCAATTTTGATACCTTTGATAACTTTCATTATTTGTTCATCTATATCTGTTGTTTTTATTTCAATTGTTTCAATATTTTCTCTTTTTGCTCTAGAGATAAGATTTTTGTCCCTTGTAACCATGACGCGATTTTCCTTATTACAAATATCAATTAGTTTTGAATCATCTATCTCACCCTCTGCAAAAAAAGTATCAAGTCCATAAATTCGCATCCACTTGGCAAGAGTACCAAGCATTTGATCACATAAGAATTTCATTTTATCATTTTGAAATGAAAAAGAATACCTGGTCCTAACTTTCTTACCTCTATAATTTCAAGAGTAATCAATTCATCAATGTCTTTTATACCTTTACCATCTGCCATTGTTGGAGTGTTTGCTCCTCCAATTATTATTGGAGCCATATAAAGATATAAATCATCAACCAATCTTTTATTTAAAAAGCTCCAAATTATAGTGCTACCACCTTCCACCATTAGATTTTTTATTTTTAGATTATAGAGTAACTCAAGTAAATAATTTAAATCAATTTGATTCTCATCATCAGTCTCACATTCGATTATTTCAACATTATCATTGTATTTCTTATTACATTTTTTAGACGTTATAATTATTGTTTTTGCAGCATTATTTACTGCTAGTGCGTCCTCTGGAGTTCTACAATTCGAGTCCAAAATAATTCTAATTGGTTGTTTTGGATTATCAATATATTTTTCTTTTACTGTTAATTTTGGATTATCTGATAAAATAGTTTCAATTCCGACAAGAACAGCATCAGACTCATGCCTTAATTTGTACATCCTTTTTATATCCTCATCAGATGATATCCTTAACTGTTTTCTTGTTGGAAGTGCAATTTTTCCATCTACAGACATAGCACAATTTACTATCACACGAGGTCTATTCATTTCTCTTCCTTTGGATAAAGTGGACAATCCTTTTTGTTCTCGGGACAAATGCCTTTGCTTTTACATGCTGGACCTGCATTTTTAAAAATTATTGGAGCTACTTTTTTAACTTCACTAAGCATCTTATTTGCAAGTTGTCTAATTTCCCATTGAGCATGCTGACAACATCTGAGCTCAAAAAAATTGAGTAAGGATCTAGCATTCATCGTTACAATGATGTTTGTACAAGTAGCATTTGGTAGTATGTATCTACTATCCTCAGTTGGAATCCCTAAATCAAGCAGTTTATTATATTCCCTCCAGATGTTTTCCATTGTTTCATCGTATGCTTTTTTCATATCCTTGTTATCTGCAATTTTTGGTGGAGTTACATAATTTGGCTCATTTAAATTGACATAGCGTTGACTTTGCTGAGCATAGCTTGCAATGCGATGTCTTACTAATTGATGAGTAAGAGATCTACTAACATCACTTATTGCAAAACTAAAACTAGTATGCTCTATTACACTAGTATGTCCAAGATTTATGACATGCTCAAGTATTTTTTTTAACTCTTTATCTGAGCTTTTATCTAAATCCTCAGGTTTAGTTATACTATGTGTAAGTTTAGCTGCCATTGCAGGTAATTTTTCAGGACTAGGAGTAAAACCTATTAGTTTTACATTCATCAATGTCTCCCAACATCCGATATAGTTAGAGTTTTTATTATTTTTGAGAAAAACTATTTATTTTTTAATTAAACCATAATCTTTTAAAAAGGATTAAGATTACAGTGAGACATATAATGGGCAAATAAGGGAGGATAAATATGTTAGCATTTATTGTAACTACACTCCTATGTTTTGTAATATATCTCTTATTAACAACAGGTAGTGGAACCGAGATTGTAATTTTGAATGAAGATTTTTTAAGCTGGAGCTATGCAGAGATTATTCTTGGTCTAATACTTTCGATAATTGTTGGAATTATTGCAAGAAAAGTATTTGTGAAAGATAATTATAGAATGGCAAATATTGTAAGATGGTTTAGATTTCTTGCATATATTTGTGGTCCTTTTTTCGTTGGAATGGCTAAAGCAAATATCGATGTTGCTTATAGAGTAATAACAGGTAAGATAAATCCTGGAATAGTAAAGATTTCTCCGAATCTAAAAACTGATCTAGGAATCACTATGCTTGCAAATTCTATAACACTTACTCCTGGAACATTAAGTGTAGATATTGATGAAGAAAAAAATGATCTCTATATTCATTGGATAAATGTTAAAAAAGAGGCTTTGAAGAAAAAACCTGTTGATTGTAAATATATTTGTGGGGAATTTCCAAAATGGATTAGGAGGATTACAGAATGATAGAAGCTGAAACATTATATTTGATTTTAGGTTTGCTTATACTTTCAATTGTTCTCTGTATAATTCGAGTTTTCAAAGGTCCAACTGCACCTGATAGAGTTGTTGGTTTAGATACAATAAACACACTTGTAATTGTTAGTATGATTGTTTATGGCTTAGTCTCTAGTTCGGTAATCTATATCGATGTAGCAATTGTTTATGCATTACTTTCTTATATATCAACACTTTTTATTGCTAAATATTTGGAAGGAGGGGAGTTCTAAATGTCGATATCTCAAATTGTAGATTATATTGCTATTATCCTTCTTGCAATTGGAACATTTTTCAGTATCCTTGGAGGTTTAGGATTACTTCGTTTTCCTGATGTTTATACAAGACTTCATGCTGGAACAAAATGTACAACTTTTGGAGCTATTTTCATTTGTGGTTCAGTAGTTTTACTTGGTTTAAAAATGTGGTATTTTGCAAATCCAGATGGCTCTGTTTTAACAATTCATACTATTGGAGCCTTAATAGCTATATTAGTAACTAATCCAACTGGTGCTCATGCTATAGCACGAGCAGCTCATAGAAGTGGAGTAAAACCTGTCGGAGCTGTGGTAGACGATCTTGAGGGAAAAACCTTAAGGAAAAGCATATCTAAGAAAAAGGAGGCTGATAAATAATGTTAATTGATACATTAATTAGTTTAGCTCATATAGTTGTTCCAATTCTAATCGTAATAGCTTCAATATATGCAATTTATTTTAAAGATCTTATTGCTGCTGCAATTGCCGTTGCAGCATTAAGTTTACTATTATCATTAGAGTTTTACATATTACAAGCACCGGATGTTGCAATTGCAGAAGCAGGAGTTGGAGCCTGCCTTACTACTGCAATTTTAATTATTTCTATTAGAGCGACCAAAAGGGAGGAGGAAGCCTAATGAATAAAAGGAATTTTGCGGCTGTGATATTTTTTGCAATTGTTGGCGCTTTTCTTTTATTTACTGCACTTATGATGCATCCATTTGGAAATTTTAATGAAGAAAATACTCCTGAAATGGATGAATATATAATTGATAATACCCAAAATGAAACTGGTGCTGATAATGGAGTAACTGCTGTTGTTTTTGACTATCGAGGTTTTGATACACTTGGTGAAGCAACAGTACTATTTACCGCTGTCGCAGGTGTTATACTTGTTTTTAGGAGGTTGAAGAAATGAGCGGAATGTCAAGAATTGTTAAAACAATAACAAATGTTGCCTTCCCAATCGTATTGATTTATGGTCTATATGTTATTGCTCATGGACATCTAACTCCTGGTGGTGGTTTTCAAGGGGGTGCTGTTGTTGCCTCAGGTCTTGCAATGCTGCTTGTTGCCTATGGATCTATCTGGGTAATAGGAAAAGTCAAAGAAAAACAATTATCAATACTTGAAAGCATTGGAGCAATTGGCTTTATTGGTCTTGCTTTTTTAGGTATATTAATGGTCTTTATTTACTCAAGTTTTCAAGGAAATTTCTTCAATAATTTTTTAATAAATCAAAATGAAATCCCATTATTTAATGAAATAGGTGCTGGACTTGCAAATATCAATACAGCGGGAGTTATACCTCTTATGAACTTTGCAGTTGGATTGAAGGTTATTGCAGGACTTTTTGCAATCGTTCTTGTTATGGCATATGCAACAAGAATAAAGGAGGGAAAATAAAATGATTTATAATATTCCCTACATTGCAGTAGCTGCATTGATATTAATTGGTCTTTACGCTGTAATATTTAAGCGAAATCTAATAAAAATTGTAATTGGTATCACACTTATTGAAAATGGTGTAAACCTTTTTTTAATCACACTTGCTTTTAGAGAAGGTAGCATAGCACCAATCTATCGTGAAGGTCAAAATCAAATTATGTCTCTACCTGTTCCCCATGCATTAACACTAACAAGTATTGTTATTGGTGTCGCTGTTCTTGCCTTAATGTTGTCACTTATTATTCATTTATATAGACATTACAACACATTAGATGCACATAAAATTGGGAGGGAACAAGAATGAACATAATTGATGATATAATTCTTCATTCCCCAGCATTAATAGTTGCTATTCCTCTACTTGGCGCTTTTCTAACACCACTAGTAAGTAAAATAAATGATAAATTAAGAAATATTTTTGTGATTTTTATTGTACTTTTCACTAGTGCAATTGTTCTACTTCTGGCAAATGACATTTATTTAGTATGCGGAAAAATTCATACCTATGTATTTGGTGGAAATGCACCAATTACAGAAGGTGGTTTTGCAATAAGAATTCTTTTTGAAGTTGATGGTCTAAACATCTTCATGGCATTAATTGCCACAATTTTAGCTATAGCAGGAGTAATTTATTCCTGGGCTTTTATGAAAGAAAACACTGGACTTGACAAATACTATACTCTTTACCTTCTAATGATTGCAGGGATGTATGGTATGATTCTAACTGGTGATATGTTCAACTTCTTTGTATTTCTTGAAATTACATCAATTGCATCCTGTGCTCTTATTGCATTTTGGACAAATAAGGGAAAGGCTATTGATGCAGGGTTTAAATATATTGTAGTAAGTGCAACTGGCGCTCTCTTTGTTTTATTTGCAATTGCTATACTTTATGGACAATATAATGCATTAAATATGGCAGTGCTAGCTAGTAAAATCCAGTTTTCATTCTTGGATAAAATAGCACTTGTAATTCTTATTTCAGGTCTTGCAATGAAGGCAGGAATTGTACCTATGCATATGTGGCTTCCGGATGCATACGGTCGTGCTCCAGCATCAGTTACCCTAATATTAGTAGGTGTTACTCAAGCAAGCCTATATGGTGCATTAAGAATGATTTTTACATTATACGGAGGGAAGCTTACAACCACCATGAACCAAATTGGAGATGTGAGTATAGATCTTAACCTAGTTTTAGGGATATTTATTGTTGGACTTGCTCTTCTCACAATATTTATTGGAGTATTGATGGCTCTTAAAGAAAACAATTTCAAAAGGATGATAGCCTTTGCAGCAGTAGCTGAAATCGGCTATATGATTCTTGCAATTGGTGCAGCTCTAACAACAGTGTTTTCAACAAACGATGCTGGAACTGGAATGATGGCATTGAAAGGTGGAGTATTTCATATATTAAACGATGCACTTGATGTTGGACTTCTGTTTCTCGTAGCTGGAGCAATTTATTATGCAACAAAGGAAACATCATTAAACCAACTAGGAGGTCTTGCAAGAAATATGAAATACACAACAATATTTTTCTTGATAGGTCTTCTTGCTGTTTCAGGCATGCCACCAATGAATGGTTTTGCTTCCAAATTAATAATTTATGAATCCACTTATCAAGTAAATCCTATCTTATCAATTATAGCCATTTTATGCAGTATACTTCTTCTTGCAGTATTTGTAAAAGTATTTCATTCAGCATTTTTAGGGCCAAAATTACCTAAATTTGACAATGTAAAGGAAGTACCAAAAAGCATGCTTCTTGCTATGGGAATTATTGCAACTATAATAATATTTATTGGTTTATTCCCAGATATGGTTGTTAATTACATTGTACAACCAGCGGTCAATGCCCTTACTAATAACTCGAATTATATAAGTAATGTTATAGGAGGAATTTAACCATGATAGAGATTCAAGATTTCCTAAGAACATTAGCAACCAATAGTGGTTTTTGGAATCCATTAATATGGGGTATAATAATTTTTATTGCTCTTTTAATTGCTTATATTATTCGTGGTCGGGGTAAAAAAGAATATAAAAAACAAACTGAACAAACAAAGGTCTTTTTATCTGGAAATCCAGAGCTAGAAAAGGAAGAAATGCATGTCAAGGCAAGTAATGTATACTGGGGATTTATGGAATCATTTAAATGGCTATATAACGGACTTGAAAAGATGCATACGGGAAATGTTAGTGATTACATCCTATGGTTTGTTATTATACTTGGAATTTTCTTTATAATACTGGGGGTGATCTAAGTGCTTGAGTTAGAACAAATAATTAGAACGGTAATGATTATTATACTTAGTACAGTTGCTCTTGCTTTTTTTGGGATTTTCTTTGGTCTAATATATAAAGGTATAGACAGAAAAATATCTGCACACATGCAAGGTAGAATTGGACCTCCATTACGTCAACCATTCAGAGACGTTGGAAAGTTATTTACAAAGGAAAATATAATTCCAGAAAATGCAGTTCCCTGGGTGTTTAACCTTGCGCCACTCATTGGTCTTGTAGGTACAATATCAATTCTTCTTTATCTTCCTATAGGTGGTTTTCAACCATTGGCATCTGTTGAGGGAGAAATCATATTTGGTGATCTAATTTTAATATTATATCTTCTAATGATTCCATCACTTGCTCTTGTTATTGGTGGTTTTGCCTCTGGTTCACCATATGCAACAGTAGGTGCACAAAGAGAGATGGCAACAATGATTGCTTATGAATTTCCTCTTGCAATAATAATAATAACAGTTGCTTGGAAATTAGGTAGCTTTGCCGCAGGTGGATTAGGTGTTGAAAATGCATTTACCTTAACAGCAATTACAGCAAATCCAATTTGGAATGCAGTTGGTCCTCTTGGATTAATTGGATTGATACTATTATTAATTGTATTGATTGTCGTGACTCCTGCTGAACTTTCAAAAATTCCTTTTGATGCTCCAGAAGCTGAAACCGAGATAGGTGGTGGTTTACTTGTGGAATATTCAGGTAGAAATCTGGCAATGTTTTATCTTACGGATGCTGTAAAAACAGTAGTTATGGCATCAATTATTGTTGCATTGTTTTTCCCATATAATCTATCACCGTTATTTGGTTTAGAAAGCTACCCTGCATACATAATAGATTTCACATTCTTCCTGATTAAGATACTTATAATAATAATATTTTCAGTGACCCTCATTCGAGTTGCAGTCGCACGTTTAAAAATTGATCAGATAGTATATACTTATTGGGTTCCTTTAACACTTATTGCTCTTGTTGGGTTGATATGTATAATGTGGGATGGAACAATGATGGAGAGCTATGGGTGGCCTAAGATAGCAGAGTTACTTGGTTTTATCTAAAGAAATCAATAACATAACAAACTTAAATGATTTTATCATTCAAGGGAGCTAGATTAAGTTATGGAGAAATTTAATACTTTAGATAAGATTATATCATCATTATTTTTTATAATTCCATTAATTCTTGTAATTTTTGGAATTTTTTTATTTAATTATCCTTTATCAGAAGATACTGAGTTTTTTTTATCAATTCCTCTATTTAGTAGTCTAGTAATTTTATTAATAGGATTTTTAATAAAAAAGAAAAAATTGAGCAGTACGATAAAAATATCAGGATGGTTTCTTTTTGCATTTTACTGGTCTACTCAACCTAATACACTTTATTTTGGTGAAGACGGAGACTTTGTTAATGCTTTTATTGCAATTATTGGGGTTTTTATACTTTTTTATTTAGCTTATCATGAATGGTTATCAATAAAAGGATTTAAAGAATTAAATTGTTTGAATTGGGCAGCCGGAGTTGCAGCAATTGCTGGAATAATTTATTTTGGTATTGAATTAACACCGTTAGCAATGGAATTAAGATTAATTGTTGCTTCTCAAAGTGGAGGACTACTTAATTTTTTCACAGGTGGAGTGATTATAGAGGGAGTATACATTAGCTACAAAGAAGCTGTTATATCACTAATATTTGCATGCACAGCAGTTCAGTCAATAGTACTTTTTGTTGGTATGATACTACCACTTTCAAATGTAAGTATAACCAGGAAATCATATGGACTTTTAGTAACAGTTTTACCAATATACTTTTTGAATTTAATAAGAAATGCGCTTGTAATTTATCTGACAGGTGAATATGGTACCGAATTTTTTAGTACAGCACATAATATAATTGGAAAAGGAGGAAGCCTTATTGCATTGATTATCTTATTGTTCATAGTCATTAAAATCCTTCCTGAGATTTTTGATGAAATAATAAGTATTACAGACCTTTACAAAAGAAAAGGACCATTTGAAAGATTATTAGAAAAAGTTTGGAGAAAAATATAATATGAATATTGCTAAAGGTTCAAAGTTTTGGATTCTTAGTCCTTTTATTCTATTTATCTTTTTTTTAATCTTATTTATTTTTATCACAGATAAGGTTACTAGTGCGATATTTCTTTTTTTATCATTGATTACTTTTCTAATAACAATTCTTATGATAATCTTTTTCAGAGATCCTGACAGGTTTATCGGACCAGATATTGTTGCATGTGCTGATGGAAGAATTAGAGAAACCTGCAACTTAAAAGATAGCGATGTTGGAGAATGTACCAGAATTTCTACATTTATGAATGTATATAATGTTCATGTTAATCGAATGCCCATGGATGGTAATATTAAAAATATTGTTCATAAATCTGGATTTCATCTTCCTGCATTTAAAAAAGAATCAGAAAAAAATGAAAGAGTAATAATTATAGCTGAAACAAAAATTGGCTTAATAAAAATAATACAGATTGCAGGGACATTAGCTCGTCGTATTGTTCCATATATTGAAAAAGGAAACAAGGTGAAAAAGGGTGAAAAGATAGGAATAATAAAATTTGGTTCTAGGGTAGATGTGTATTTACCAATAAAAAAAATAAAAAAAATCTTAGTTAAAAGAGGAGAAATGGTAAAGGCAGGGGAGAAGACAATTGCAAAAATCAATGATTAAACTAATTTCACTTGCCGATTTAATTTCACTTACAAATGCAATTTTTGGTTTTCTTGCTATTCTTATCTTATTTTCAGATTTAATTCCAAATGAGGAATTGAAGATTAGAGTATCCTTTTCGCTTATACTACTTGCTCTTCTTGCAGACGGTTTAGATGGTGTTATTGCAAGAAAAACAAGAATTAGTGAGATTGGAGAATATTTAGAATCAATTTCAGATATGACATCACTAATTATTGCTCCTGCGATTTTTATTTACTTTGTTTACCATGATTTTTTATTATCTAGCATTTATAATCATATTTATCTATTGATAGCTCTTGTTTTATTTCTATTACTTGGAGCAGTTAGACTTTCTTCTTTTCATAAAATGAAAAATAAAAAATTCTTTCTTGGTCTTCCTGCATCAGCTAGCACTATCATATTAATAATACTTTCATATTTTGAAAATAATTTTTTCTTAATATTATTAGCAATTTTTTTAATCTCAATAGCAATGATTACAAATATTAAGTTCCCTAAACCCTCTTTAAAAGTTAATGCTACAGCTGCAGCTCTTATTATTTTGACTATAATTTTAGGAAAAGAGTTTTATGGTTTTGCTCCAATTTTTCTAATAATAGCTATTGTTATTTATTCATTAGGTGGACCTATTTATAGAAAAATATTTACTAAAAATACAATAAAATAATTTCAAAATTTTTTGTATTTTCCAATATTTTTATGAGGAAATGGTTTATTTGGAACGGGTTTATTTAAAAATTTACATAGTTTTTCCCATCCATCTCCATCTATAATATTCATTACTAATAATTTAGATGGTTTATCTTTAAAATATGCGATTACTTTTTTATTATGCTCATTTAGTTTTTGTTTTCCTTCATTTTTTGATAAATCTGAAGACACAAAATAATAATTTGTATAACTTTTTAACCAAGAATTAATGTCTCTTATTGTTAGAATAAATTTACTATTTGGATATGCTTTATCGATCTCTTTAAAAAAATTATCTACAAACATTGGATAATCAGTATAAGCATCATATTTACAACTTTTAATATATTTAATCCATCCTTCCTTTGGTTTTACACAACCTCTCAGCATTTTGACTGATCTATAACCAAGTATTGACAATGCCTTGTACAAAGAAGTAGTTCCGGTTTTTACATAACCGATACAAAAAATCTTAGGATTATTTTCTTTTTTAAAATAAGGAATTACTAAATGATGAATATATTGGTAATATCTAATAACATAATTTGCAAAAAATAATATTAGATATTTTCTGATTTTTTCTTTTTTATTTTTCATTAATAACTCAGATTTAGTATTTGAAATAAAGTATATAAAAATAAAGAAATCCAAAAATTTTCTTAATATTTTTTCTACTTTCTTCTTTTTTTATAGCTTTTTTTAAAAGTAGAAATATTTAACCGTAGAAAACACATTACCTATTGCTATTTATGGACGATATACCAAAGATTGGTATCACTGGAATGCCTAATGTTGGTAAAACCGATACACTTTTAAAAATAATAAAATCTCTTGAAGAACATGGTTATACAGTTCAAGGGATGTTAACTGAACCAATTATTGAGAAGAAAAAACGTGTCGGTTTTTATGTAACAAATTGGCAAACTAAAGAACGTGAAGTTTTTGCTCACCTTGATTATGATATGAAAGAAAAAGTTGGAAAGTATGGTGTAGATATTGGCGCATTAGAAAGAATCGGTGTACCTGCTATAGAAAACGCTATTGTTGATGAAAATGTTAATATCATTGTCATTGACGAAATTGGAAAAATGGAGATGCTTTCTGAAAAGTTTTGTATGATGGTTATCGAAGCTTTGGACTCCGATAAACCAATAATGGTTACACTTCACAAGAAATCAAGAACTCCGCTTCTACAGGATGTTCGCCGTCGTGATGATATTAGAATTTTAGAAGTTACACCAGTTAACCGTAATTTGCTTCCTTATAAAATAGAAAAGATAATGGAAGAAAAATTACCACCCTTATTTTAAATATGAATAAAAATCAATTAATTGAAAATGTTGTTGAAGGTGGCACTAATATTTTAGTTTATAAAAGTAAAAAATCAAAAAAAGGTCCAGGATTAAAGGATGATTTTCCTTTTTATAATCCTGCTATGGAACTAAATAGAGATTTATCAATACTTATTTGTCAATGGCTTATAGATAATAGTAAAAAAAAACTAAATATATTAGACGGTCTAGCTGCCTCTGGAATTCGTGGTCTGAGAATTGCTAATGAGGTTTGTGGAGAATTTAATATAATTGTTAATGATTGGAATCCTAAAGCGTATGATTTAGCAAAAAAAAATATTAAAAATTTAAATCTAAAAAATATTGTTGCTTTTAATAGAAATCTAAATTCTTTACTTTCAGATAACAAATATGATTACATAGATATAGATCCTTTTGGGTCACCTGTTTATTTTATTGATTCAGCAATTCGAAGTATTTGTAACGAGGGAATTATTGCTTGCACAGCAACTGATACTGCTGCTCTTTGTGGCACGTATCCTAAGGTCTGCTTACGTAGATATGGCGCAATTTCATATCACTCTATTGTAATGAAAGAAATCGGACTGCGTATACTTCTTGGGTTAATCTGTAGAGAAGCAGGTAAATATGATAAAAGTATCAAACCCTTGGTATGCTATTGTACAGATCATTATTTTAGAATATATGTTCAAATCTTGAATGGAACAGGTAGAGCAAATGATTCGATGAAAAATTTTAAAATTATTAAATCTAAAAATCTTTTTTCTCCAAAAAATGAAAATATAGATATTGGCCCTCTTTGGACTGGTAAGCTTGAAAATAAAAAAATTATAACTAAACTAATAACAATGCTTTTTGAAAGGAAGTTAAACACTAAAAAGGAATTATGGAAATTATTAGATTTATTAGAAGAAGAAGCAGATGCACCTAATTTCTTCTATACAACAGATAAAATGGCATCTCTATTAAAAAAATCCCCTCCTAAAATGGAGGTGGTTTTTGAAAGGTTAAAACAAAAAGGATATATTGTTTATAGAACCCATTTTAATTCTACAGGATTTAAGACAAATGCTACAATATCAGAGATAGAAAAAGTGTATAAATAAAATCCATTATTAAGGGACGAGGGTAAATGGTTAAAAAACTAAGAGTTGGTGTTTTAGCATCTGGAGGAGGAACTGATCTTCAAAGTATTATCGATGCTTCCGAAAAAAAAATGATCGAAGCAGAGATTATAGTTGTAATAAGCGATTGCAAGGATGCATATGCACTTGAAAGAGCAAAAAAACATAAAATAAAAAGTTTTTATATTAACCCAAAAGAAAAAGAGGAATTTGATAAGGAAATCAATAAAATACTTGAGGAAAATAAAATTGAACTAGTTGTTGGAGCAGGTTATATGAAAATACTAAGCTCCTGTTTTGTAAAAAAATGGTATGGAAAATTAATCAATATTCATCCAGCAATTTTACCATCATTTAAGGGTGTTAGTGGCCAATTAGATGCAATAAATTATGGTGTTAAGATATCGGGTTGTACTACTCATTTCATGGATGAAAAAATGGATCATGGTCCAATAATTTTACAAGCTGCTGTAAAAATTATGCCTGGTGATGATAGGGACAAACTCGCTAATCGAATCCTTGAAGTTGAACACCAAATTCTACCTAGAACAGTTGATTTATTTGCTCAAAAACGTCTTAAAATCAATGGAAGAAGAGTTATTATAAAAAAAGGAGATAGTTGGAAGGATAAATACAAAATTTTACCAAATGTGCTCTATTCTGAAGGATATTAGCGATTTATGAATTATAAAGAATGTATTGATTGGATTGATTCTTTTGAAAAATTTGGAATTAAGCTAGGATTAGATAGAATTTCACATATATGTAAAAAACTTGGTAATCCACAAAATAACTACAAAATTATTCATGTTGGTGGAACAAATGGAAAGGGTTCTGTTTGTAGGTTTTTAGAATCCACTCTTTTCAATAATGGATATAAAGTTGGAACCTACACTTCACCCCATCTTCAAAGGTTTTCAGAGCGTTTTATTGTAAATAATTTAGAGATTTCAAAAAAGGAAATTGTAAAAATTTTAGTAAAAATAAAACCCATAATTAATGAGATGATAAATGAAAATAATACTCCTACATATTTTGAGATTGTTACAGCTTTGGCTTTTGAATATTTTAAGATAAAAAATGTAGATTATGCAATAATTGAGGTAGGTTTAGGAGGTCGATATGATGCTACAAATATTGTTAATCCAATACTTACAATAATTACAAATGTAACATTTGAACACCAAAATATACTTGGTGATAAAATCGAGGATATTTCTTTTCAAAAAGCAGGTATTATAAAAAAAGGGATTCCAATAATTACTGCTGCTACTGGAAAAGCACTTGAAGTAATAAAAAAGATAGCCTTAGAAAATAATTCAATAATAACCATAATTAATAACAATTCCTGGAAAAAAATTGGAGGTGGATTTGATTATCAAGATTATAAAGTAAATGGATCTTTAAAAGAATATAACATAAAAACCTCAATGATAGGAAAATATCTAGGGGAAAATGTTGCTCTTTCAATTGCTTCTATTGAATCACTTCAAATGAATGGTGTTTACATAACTGATGATAGTATAATTGAAGCATTTTTAAGGACAAAAAATCCTGGAAGAATGGAAATTATTGGTCTTAAACCAATAATACTTCTTGACGGAGCTCACAATATTGCAGGTATGAATCTTTTGAGAAGAACATTAGAAGAAGATTTTATTTATAATAGGTTAATAATTATTATTGGCATTCTATCAGATAAGAAAATTCAAGAAATTTTAGATATAATAACACCTATCTCTGATATAATTATTGTAACCAAATCACAGAATAAAAGAGCATTTAATCCTTTATTGTTGAAAGATATGATTGGTATTAAGAAAGTTATTGTAAAAGAAAGAATAAATGATGCAATAGAACATGCAAAAAAAATTTCAGAAAATAACGACCTTATATGTATAACAGGGTCTCTTTATACAGTAGGAGAGGCAAGAGATTACCTCTTATGAAAATTGTTTGATATACATGTTTAGAAATTGGAGTTTAAAATCAATAATAATATTTTTCATGAGTCTTTTACTTTTTATAGCAGTATTGCAAGTTATTATGTTTATTAATTATCGTTCAACTCTAATTCATTTTTCATTATCTTTTATTGCATTGTTTATCGCATTGCTTCTTTTTCATTCAGTAAATATAAAATTAAAAAGACGATAAACTAATTAATAAAAAAGAAAAAGAGAAGGGCTAAAAAATTAAGCCCCAAATATTATTTTTACAATTTGGTATAGCGCTGGGAATTGCTGGAATAAGTTCCACATCAATGCGTTATGTGATCTGGCTCTTGGTACTTCAACTGAAGTATCAATTTTACAGTAGTCAGTTGAATCTTTTGCATTGTAAACAGTTATTTCACCATTGTATGTACCAGTTGTATCAGTTACAACACAAGTTACATCAACAACAACACAGTCACCCTCTGCTACACCAGTGCCACCGGCAGGTGTAAATGTCCAGGTTCCCCATGTTGGAACAGCTGCTGTGTCAACATACCAGTCTAAGTATGATCCAGGATCTCCACCGTTACAAACATATATTTGTCCAGTAACAGTTGCTCCAGGACCTGCTTTTCCGAAGTTCATTCCTACTGGGTCACAAATTATTTTTGGATATGCTGGTTCTCCTTCTGCTGTTAATTGGAATGCTGCATCGTCAACTTGATCTGGAGTGGTTGATCCTTCCTGATAACAGTATAGATCACCTTCGTCTGATCCTGCCCATAATAACCAACAATTATTTGGACTTTGTACACTTTGAATTGATACCCAACCATTTGGAATTAAATCACAACATGGATCAAGTATAGCTTCCCAATAGAACATTTCAAATCCACTGTAGAATTTTCCAGTTGATACTCCTGTTGGTGTTACCTGGTATGTACATACTGGATTTCCAAGTAATGCATCCCAGAATATGATTTCAAAGACCATTCCACTAGGATCACATGCTGCCCATGGATAAACTAGGCTAAGACCCCACCAGTGAATATCACAAATCTGTTCGTTTAGTTCCCAGTATTCATCCCATACACGGTATCCTGCACTAGCAGCACTAGTCATAAAAATCCAGGATTCCTCTGGTTCGTACGGTAATTGTTCAAAAATTACAGCACCTGTTGTTGCTGGGCTGTTTTCAATTGAAATACTTGGACCAGTTGATCTTAAAAATGCTGGGTTCATTTTTTCTTTTACTGTATCTGCTGTTACAGCCACGGATGTTAATATGAGGGCTGCTGCAATCAGCAAAACGCCTGCGCCTTTTATAGTATATTTTTTATTTTTTTCCATATTGCTCCCCCTTCGTACTATTGTAATATATGTTCAAGGATATAAACTTTTTTTAAAAATATAGATATTTTAATTAAAATTAATAAAAAATAATAAAAAAAATAATAAATAGATAAAAATTACCAAAAATCTAAAAAGAATAGCGCTTATATATAAAAATTAATGTTTGAAAATCGAAGTGAAAAACAATTAATAATAATCTATATACTCATCGCATTGATAATCACAATAATATTATCCTTATACCATCTTTCTCCTATTAGTGCTTGGCCAAAAGATCCTATTCTTATAATTATTGCAGCAAATATTGAGTTTTTCTGTATTTTTTATATTCTTTATTTACCTTTAAAAGTCAAAAGAGGTCAAAAATAATATAGAACGATTTTATTACTTAATTTTCGTGACAGAACAAAATCTAAGGATAATAGAAGTAAAAACACTTCAAAATGCTAGAGAAGAAATTAGTAAAATTGGTAGTGATCCTGAAAGTATTGAAATAATGGCTCCAAAGGCTATTTTAAAGGTTATCAAACTTGAAAATGTAGTTCTTCAGGATGCCATTATTATTAAACAGGATATGTTATCTATAGGTGGTGAAGTTGCTGTTCCAAAAAATACCTTTGAGTTGCACGAAAAAACTGGCGATATTTTAATAATAGGAAATCTTAAACAACTAAAAGAACTTGTAATTAAACTAAAAAGACATTATTCAAGGTTAAAAAATATCGCAAACAAACTAGATATTTTACTGAGGGAAGTAAATTAGGAATGCCAAGACAAAAAATTGAATTCAGAAAAAAAACTATTATAATGGGAATCTTGAATGTTACTCCAGATTCATTTTCTGATGGAAAAAAATTTTTAAAAAAAGAGGATGCCATTGCTCATGCAGTTAAAATGGAAAAAGAAGGAGCAGATATTATTGATATAGGTGGAGAATCCACAAGACCTGGTGCAGATAGTATATCAAAAGATGAAGAAATAAAAAGAATAATTCCAGTAATTGAAGAACTTGTTGATAATATAAAAATCCCAATATCAATTGACACTTACAAGTCTGATGTTGCAATGAAAGCTTTGGATCTTGGTGTAAGTATGATAAATGATATAACTGCTCTAAGAGGAGATAATAAACTTGTAAATATTGTGGCTAAATACGATGTTCCTATATGTTTGATGCATATGAAAGGAAATCCAAGAAATATGCAGAAAAATCTAAATTATGATGACATAGTAATGGAGATATATTATTTCTTAAAAGAACGTGCTGAATATGCTATGTTTAATGAAATAAGAAAAGAAAATATAATCATTGATCCAGGGCTTGGTTTTGGAAAAAGAACTGGTAAGGGTATCGAGGACAATTGCGAGATATTAGCTAGATTAGGGGAATTTAAAAGTCTTGGTTATCCAATTCTAGTAGGTCCTTCTCGAAAGACTTTTATAGGAAATGTTTGTGGATATAAGAAACAATTACCCATTACAGATCGGTTAGAGGGTAGTTTAGCTGCTGCTTGTGTTGCAGTATTGAATGGTGCAGATATAATAAGGGTCCATGATGTAAAAGAAACAAGACGTTGTATAGAAATGATTGATTGTATTGTGAGACAGATAACATGAAAGAAAAAGATATTAAGAAAATTGTAAAAAATTGCTATAGTAAAGTTGCACAAAAAAGTTGTAGCTGTTGTGGACAGCAAAATGAAGTTGATATTGCACGGTCTATTGGCTATTCAAATGAGGAGATTTCAATAGCATCTGATGCAAATCTCGGTCTTGGTTGTGGTAATCCAGTAGCAATTTCAAATATTAAAGAAGGAGATATAGTATTGGATTTAGGTTCAGGGGCGGGATTTGATGCATTTATAGCATCAAAAAAAGTTGGTAATACCGGTAAAGTAGTTGGTATTGACTTCACTGATGAAATGATAAAAAAATCAAAAGAACTTGCAGATAAATATAACTATCAAAATGTTGAATTCAGAAAAGGAGATATTGATAATCTACCTTTTAAAAATGAATATTTTGATGTAATTATTAGTAATTGTGTAATTAATCTTGCACCCAATAAGCTGAAAGTTTTCAAAGAAGCATATAGAGTTTTGAAAAAAGATGGAAGAATGTATGTTTCAGATATTGTTTTATTAAGTCATTTATCTGAAGAACAAAAAAATGATGATGAACTCATTGCTGGATGTGTTGGAGGTGCTTTACTTAAAGAAGATTATATTAATATTATTTTAAATGCAGGTTTTAACTATAAAATTATAGATGAAGATAAAGAGATTTCAAATAGACAGTATCAAGGAATTAATCTTGAAAGTTTGAAAGTTGAATTATTTAAATAAAATATGATTTTATACTAATCTTTTTTTTCTTTACAATCAAATTTTTCAAAATCTTTACTGTGTTTCATCCCCCATGGAGCCCATATACCAGCAAGTAATCCTCCAACGATTAATAGAGATACTAAAAATATTGCAATATTTTGATAGCCATCAAAATCTTCTGCAGGAAAATAAAACCAATATATCATAAATATTATCAACAAAAAAGGAATTACAATCGATACAATTATTCTACTTCTAAATCCTTCAGTTTTCATCATTTCTTTACCTTCTTTTGGCATATATTTTAATCCCCATGATGCCCATGAAATCCCAAGTATCAAGAATATTACAAGAATTGAAATAATGATGATTGCAATATTTCTATAAAGAGTATAATCTCCTGCATAAAATGCCAGCCATATTATTACAAAAATTAACCAGCCTATACCCACTGCAATTGATAAAGATATTCTCCAGCCTGATGGATTTGGATAACCTTCATTATTCATTTACTCTCCCTCTGCATTTACATTAAGATAATATCTTTTTATTTATAAACTCAATCCATTTAGAAAAAAACATTAAGCAAAAAAGGATTCTCGGATTGTGAAAATCATGGATGATCCAATATGTCCCCTCGATTACCGCTATGGTAGAAAAGAGTTAACAGAAATATTTGGTGAGAAACGCCGACTTGAATATTTACTGGAAGTTGAAGCCGCACTTGCTAGAGCTCATGCCAAAGTTGGTAATATTCCAAAAAATGCAGCTGAAGAAATAACAAAAAAGGCTTCTGTAAAATATGTAAAAGTCGAAAGGGTAAAAAAAATTGAAGCAGAAACTAAACATGATATAATGGCTGTTACCCGCGCTCTTGCTGAAGTATGCTCTGGAGATGCTGGAAAGTACATTCATCTTGGAGCAACAAGCTATGATATCGTAGATACTGCAAATGCCCTACAAATTGCAGAATCTACAGAGTACATTAGAAAAGGTCTAAAAGATCTTCGTAACACTCTTTTAAACCTTGCAAAGAAATATAAAAAAACAGTAATGGTTGGTAGAACTCATGGTCAACATACAATTCCAATAACCTTCGGTCTCAAAATGGCAGGTTATGCAATGGAAATTGAGAGGCATATGGAAAGATTATTTGAATCAAAGAGTAGACTTTTAATTGGAAAATTATCAGGCGCTGTAGGAACTGGTGCAGCTCTTGGGAAAAATGCATTTAAGCTACAAGAGGAAATGCTTAAAGAGCTAAAACTTGGAATAGAAGATGTAGCAACTCAAATTGTTTGCCGTGATCGTTATAATGAATTATTAGGAGTTTTATGTAATATTTCAACAAGTATTGAAAAATATGCAACAGAGGTTCGGAATTTACAAAGAGATGAAATAGGTGAAGTTGCAGAAGCATTTGAAGCAAAAAAACAAGTTGGATCTTCAACAATGCCTCATAAAAAAAATCCAATAACATGTGAACAAATCTGTGGTCTTGCAAGAATAATTAGAGGATTTATTATCCCGACTTATGAAAATTCTATACAATGGCATGAACGTGACCTTTGTAATTCATCATCAGAACGTTTCATTATTCCACATTCTATAATTCTAACTGATTGGATTTTGTTTCAGATGAACATTGTATTCACAAATCTAAAAGTTTTTCCAGATAGGATGAAAAAAAATCTTGATATTTCTAAAGGATTACCAATGGCTGAATCACTAATGACAACTTTAATTGAAAAAGGTTTAGGTCGTGGTGACGCACATGAGCTTATGAGAAAGATATCATTAAAAGCTGCTTCTGAAAATAAATCATTAAAGGAAATTTTTATTGAGGAAAATAAGAAAATAAAAATTCTCACCGAAAAAGAAATAGATTATTCACTAAAACCTGAGAACTATCTTGGAGCAACTGAAAAAATTATTGATAGGGTTATTAAAAGACTTGAGAGATAGATAATATGAATAAATTAGATAATCTAACAGCAAACTCACAAGAAATTGTAACTATTGAAGAACTGAATTCAATTATTGATAAAGATAAACCAAAAGCTTACATTGGTTTTGAGCCCTCTGGTACAGTTCATCTTGGATGGAAAATTTGTTCAAATAAAATAAAGGATTTCCTCGAATGTGGTTTTGATTTTATTATTCTTTTAGCAGATTGGCATGCATATATAAATGATAAGCTGGGTGGAGATATTGATAAGATAAAGTTATGTGGAAAATACATGGAAGATTGTTTTGCTGCAATGGGTATTGAAAAAGAAAAGGTGAAATTTGTCTATGCAAGTGATTATGTCGGTGACCCGAAATATTGGGAATTAGTTTTAAGGACCTCGAAAGCCACCTCTATTGCCCGCGTTAAAAGAGCAATGGATATTATGGGCAGAGATGAAAAAGAAGCAGATAAGGATTTATCTAAATTGTTTTATCCTGCAATGCAGGTGTCTGATATATTTTATCTTAATATAGATGTTGCATATGGAGGTATGGACCAAAGACATGCTCATATGCTCGCCCGAGATGTTTCTAAAAAAATTGGTAGAAAACCCCCCGTTGCAATACATACTCCTCTACTGACTGGTTTACAAGCAGGGGGAAGAATGAATCCATTAGAAGTTAAGATGAGCAAGAGTAAACCTGATTCCATGATATCAATTCACGACGAGCCAGATACAGTGAAAAGAAAAATAAGTAAAGCATTCTGCCCAGAAAAACAGGTTGAAGACAACCCTATTCTTGAGATATGTAAGTTTGTAATTTTTCCTGAACTTAAAGGTGAAAAATTTTTAATTAATAGACCTGAAAAGTTTGGAGGAAATCTTGAATTTGATACATATTTTGAACTTGAAAAAGCATATTCATTTGATCTTCATCCTCTTGATTTAAAAAATGCTGCATCAAATTATATTAACAAGATACTTGAACCAGTTCACAAATACTTTGAAAAACATTCTGATAATCTTCAAAATATGAAGAAGTTGGGAATTCTAACTAGCTGATTTGTATTTCAATGATAATATTTGTGAGGATATTTTTATAGAAGCATAAAGCAATAATAATTCACAAAGAATAATCAAAATATATAAAATAATTGGATATGGAAATAATCGTTCTATCATATTTACAATAACTGATGCAAAACTAAGAATTACAAAAAGTATCATGGATACACTATATAGCAACATAATATCTGACTTTTTTCCAACATATTTAACACCCAAAGGTACAGAGATTATTATTCCTGCAATATAGGAAAAAATCAGAAAAAAGATAAGGAAACCGATTTTTTCAATTCCTGTAAATATTGTGATATATGGTATAAATGGAATAGCAGTAAGAAAACACAAAGAAAGTGAGGATACCTTACCAAATATTATTTTATCGTTTCTTACAGGAATATGTCTTAATATCCACATTGTTTTTTCTTCATTTAAAAAAAGATTCAAAGAAGGAAATACGCCAGTATACATAATCACAACATAAATACCAAGAAACAGAAACATTGATGGCAAAAGACCACCAATTTGATTTCTAAGTGCTTCTGGTATTAGGATTTCATCACCATATAAAAAAAGATAACCACTAAATATACCAGTTGAAACAGAAGTAAAAACAAAACTATATAATAGTTTATCACGCCATAGGACTGTTGTTTCTCGATGAAAAATTGTCTTTATAGTGTTACGGATTTTTATCTGAGTTTTGTCTTTTAATCTTTCTTTTCTGGTGCTATAAAGATGAGATTCCATACTGTTTTTAATACTCCAGGTTACATGAATTATGGTTAAGGGGAGAGTAAATATTACATAAAGCGGTTCTCTTATTTGAAAATAAAATCCTAATAAAATTAACATTGGTAGAAGTCTATATTTTTTAGGTGAGAAAAAATTTATAGAGATTGCACATCCTAAACAGACAGCTACAATTACTCCTATTGTAAAAATTGTGTATTCAAATACGTAGATAACATTTACACCAAAACTTGCAAGAGCTATTAAAAATAAAATAGAAAATGAAAACCAAATAGTAATTTGAATTAGAAGAATTGCAATAAAAACTTCAGTAATAGTCTTTGTTTGTTTAACATTTGTAGAAAGTGAATATGAAAGCTGGGATGCCTTTATAAAATTGTTATAAAAATCAGCTACTGTTTTTAATAAAAACATAAAAAAAACTGTAAAAAAAACATCTTCCAGACTGATATTTAGATTTATATCTATGTTTATGAAGAAAAAAGTAGCGTATGCAAAAATGAAAATCGAAAAAATAATCATTGCCGAAAATAACAAATAAAGAATTGGTGCTTCTCGCATTTTATTTTTTAGACTTCTTGAATTTTCTGTAAGTATTACTTTAGTTGTTTCAAACATTTTCATCCTTTATATGAAAATATGCTTCTTCGACACTACCATGTTTTTTTAAGATGCTTGTAACTTTATCAAATAATATAACTTTACCTCTCATTATTATATAAACATGATCAGCAATTTGTTCTACTAACTGCGATGAGTGAGTCGCAATTATCGTACTACCTTTTTTATTTCTAATAAAATTTTGAATTGCTCTTGATGTTAAAGGATCAAGACCGTAGACAGGTTCATCTAATAATAGATTTTTTGGGTTATGCATTATTGCAGATGTTACTGATATCTTTTGTTTCATACCCTTTGAATAGCTGCCTATTTCATAATCAAGAAAATCATGTATTCCAATCATTTTAGTGATTTCATCTATTTTTTCTTCTGAATCCTTAATTTTTCTAAGAGAAGCAATATAAAAAAGAAACTCTCTACCTGTAAGTCTTTCATACATGTAAGGCATTTCTGGGAGATATCCAATTTGTTCCTTAGCTTTTATTGAATCATTAATGATATTATAACCATCAACAGTGATTTCCCCGCTATCAAACGGTAAAATTCCTGTACATAGTTTTAATAGTGTTGTTTTTCCTGCCCCATTTTCGCCCATTATTGCAATTACATGTGAATCCTCAAATTTCAAATTTACATTTTTTAGTGCAATTATTTTACCATAAGATTTTGTAACGTTATTGACTATTATCATTTCGTAGGAGATAATAGCTTTAAAATTAAAAAGATATGTGAAATAAAAAAAGAAATAAAAAAAAAAAAGTTTTAGATTTTAATTATAGGTTTAGGATTTGTTCTAGTACTTGAAATCGTTCAAATATCTTATAAAACAAAATATTTATTGGTCTATAATTTCCAATTTTACCGGTTGGATTTGCTGCAGCTGTTTGAACAACATAATCTGATTCCTTATCATAAACTGCAACTATTACCATTGTATTATCTTGTGTGATATCCCCAAAACCATAAATTGAACCTCTCCAGGTTTTAGAAAATGTATAAGATTCACCAAGAGGTTTGGCTTCAGTGTTAACAACTGCTAAACTCTTATCTATTGGAATATCTAAAGCTGCATAATGATATGGTTTACCAGAATAATCATTCCACCTGGATTCTTTTTCAACTACATATGTTCTAATATTACCATTAAACTCTTCAACTTCATTGTTTGTGACAGTCGCTTCGATTTTAAGTTTTCCGCCACCAAGCCAGGTTACATCTAATGCTATGTCAATATCTGGGACTTCTCTTTCTCCTGCTAGTGTAATTGCGCCTCTATATGGTGCTTCAGATCCTTGACCACCAATTATTCTCTTATATCCACCATCAAAAAATACATCTGGTACACCAACAACTTCTAATTCTGTGAGTCTACTACGAACATTTCCATTAGCAACATCCCAAACCAATGTAGCATAATGAAAATCGAGATCACCAGAATTATAAATACTATATAATTGAGCAGATGCTGTTACACAAGGTGGACAGGTTGTCAAAGATCCATATTCTACAAAAACAGTATGTGTGAAATCCTGCATTATAGATATTGGTTTTTCAGTTTTATTTTCAATTGAGACATCTATAGCACTTACAACTGGAATTAATACCATTAATGCTATAATACTACCCAGTAAGATTTTCTTCATATGTTTCACCTCCCTTATATTTCGATAAATATATTCTTATTTAAATACAATAATTACTTTCTAATATAAATAATTTACAATTGTTAAGAAATTAGATATAATACCTTTTCAAAACCCTTAGAGCGTTCAAAGTTATCCATTTACTCGGTTTTCCTTTAGTTTCAATATTTGTTATAAAACGACCATTAAAGGTTCTTTCAAGATTCCAGGTTCCATTTTCATTTTGTTTTGATATTAAAATATCAATTGCATCTTGCATCCGTCTGTCTTTATTCCAAAGTCTAGTTAAAATATCAAGTATTTCTAATATGTCTGTTTGATACATATGTGGAAAACTAAGTTGTAACCAACTAGGTTTTGAGACTTTATTTAAGTCATGACTTTTTTTGTAAATATGATGTTTTAGTAAATATTCGACACCATTTTTAATTGTTATTTTGACAATTTTTGATCTTTTTTCTTCAGGAATTTCTGCTAGTGCTTTCAATGATTTAACTACTCCCATATGACAAGAATGCTTTCCAAAACAATTTATATGTTTTTTATAAGGCCAATTCTCAGGTAATTCTTGTATACCATCATCAAACCTTTGATAATTTGTTATCCATTCAATCCCCTTTTGAACTCTAAAATCATCAATATAACCAAAACAGATTAAGGACCATACCATATTTCCTGATAAACATGGTAACACTTTTGAATCTGCTCCACCTCCACTTTTTAAAGCACTATACGCAAATCCTCCACTTTCTTTATTTTGAGAATTATTTAAAATAAACTCACAAGCTTTTTTTATTCTTTTATCATTTCCATCGGCACCTATTTCAGCCAATATTATTAAGTTCCAAACTGTCCCCTTATATTTTCTTTTAATATAGAAATTTTCAGGTTCGAACCAATAACCTTTAGAATTTTGTTTTGAGAGAATTTTTTGAATCAATCCTGATTCCATTATTTTCTTTTTTGATTCAATAACCTCAGAATTTTTATTAGATTTATTAAGAATATCCATTAAAGTTAAATATCTAACAGAAGGGTTGTTATTTTCCAATAACCAATTTATTGAATCATTTTTCAAAAATGATTTCCAAGTAATCATATCTCAAATCAATAATATATACATACTTATAAGTAAAATTGTTTGGTTTTTTCCAAACATTTTCTAACAGTATATAAATAAGTATAAATATTTAATCAAGATGAAAAATTTTAATAGAAAGAGCATAGTTTTATTTTTAATATTAATCATTTTTTATTCATCTGTCATTATTGCTACTGCAAGAGAAGATAGTCTATCAAAAACTGACATAATTGATAATAAAGAAGGAATTGAAGCACCACTAATTGTTACACAAAATAAAAATTTAAAAAATAAATTTGAGAAAGATGAAGGCGGTGAGGACAAAATTACATCTTCCATTGATTTGGAAGAAGATTTCAAAGATACCGAGGAGGAATATAAGGATTCTCTGGTTATCTTAGGGAATCAATTAAATAGAGATGGGAGTAATGATATTGAAAAACACCCGGTATTAATAATTTTAGCAATTGCTAGCCTAATTACTATAATTATGATATGCTATAGAATTAGAAAATAACATTACTCCCCTCCCCCTTTTTTTGAAAAAAAATTAAAAAATTATTTATATTGGTGGAATGAATTTTTTATCTACCATTCTCTTTGAAAATGTTTAAGATCCATATCTTCCCAATCATTAAAATCATTTATACGTGATCCATCAGAGTAATCTACTAGTCTATATGTATAGCGATAGAGCATACAACTTTTATAATTCACATATTGCCAAAAGTTTGGATTATCAACTCCAGGGTTATGAAAATCAAATGTATGTCCCATCTCATGCATATAAACACTAGCCCATGCGACAGCTCGTGTTCTTGGAATATCTGGTGTTGGTTTTTCTTTTATACGATTACTACTAAGTACAAAAGCACCACGTCGAAAATTATATCCAGCTCTGCCTGGATCATAAATTATCAAACTATATCTAAAAACACCTCTACGCCAATTATTATCATCATAATGAAGGAAATACTCATCATAGACCTTATCAAGATCACGGTCTCCAATATAATCATCAAATGGTATTATTTCTCCACCGCCACCCATTTCTCCCTCATCTAAATGGAAAACCTTATCAAATCGATTAAATGCAGTACTGAGAAGTTCATCTGCTCCCTCAGGTAAAACACTGCTTACACCATCTGGACTTTCCTCCATATAGTCAAGCTCTATGAAAACATCAGCTCTATAAGGATCAGAACCCCATTTGGAGACAAAATACTCTTCTAGGTTGTCTAATCCATCATCATCAGGGTCTAAATAGTAATGATTATCTTTCTTAAATGGATCATAATTCCATTTCCATTCCCATTCTATAGGAACATCATCCTTATCTGAATCCTCACCAGTATTATCTACCAATGGATCCGTATCATATTCATTTACCTCTGTCCAGTAAGGGATTCCATCCCCATCAAAATCATTTTGATAGATATTAAACCAAAGTTCACAATCTCTTTGACGTTTATACATACTACCATCTGCACATCCATTTAATCTACCATATCCGCTCGAATCCTCTAGAAAGTCTCCACCAGACCAATGTCCTGTTTTTAGGCTATAGGTTAGTTCTACATCCTTACCATTAGCACTTAAGTCACACAGTACATTACCAAAAGCGTTCCAATCATACAACTGTATTTTTATATTAACAAACTCTTCCTCATCAGATACATCAAGAGTTGGGGAAAAATCAGGATTGTAAATATATTTTGTATCATACCATATATCACTTACAAATTCTTGATCATTAATTATGACCTTAACAAAAAAATCTGGATCGCTGAACCAATCTATTGCCTCTAATGTTTTTGGATTTGGATATTCAAATTTTTGTAAAGATCTTATTGCTTGTATCTCCACAGTTACTTCAAGATCGACCAGTGGGTCAAGGTCTTGAAGCCCATTTATTTCAAATGACATCTCATTATCTGTTGGACTAGCACCAACACTAAATATAAATAATGAGGCTGTAAATAATGTAAACAAAATTCTTTTTTGTATTTTATTAAACATATAATTCCCCAATATTAATTATAGATAAACATTAAGTATATAATAAAATTAACGCCCCTTAATTTTTTTTAAAATTAGATAAAAAATTTAAATGAATTGTAGAAAATTAGTTAAGATAGAGCGTGTATTTTCGGAAAGTTAAATGAAAATATTATTAATATACCCAAATCCTGTAAAGACCTTACCTTCATTTATTGTTAAATTTTTTAGTATTTTTTCAAATCCAATAATTCCTGCTTTTAAGGCTCTTACAAATATGACTCCTGAAAAAAATTCGATTGAGATTATAGATGAAAGATTAGAAAATATTGATTACGAAAAGAACTACGATTTAATTGGGATATCTGTAATGACGAATCAAGCTCTAAAAGCATATGAGATATCTGAAAATTTTAGAAAAAGAGGAAAAAAGGTTGTTCTAGGTGGTTGGCACCCTTCTGCTCTTCCAGAAGAAGCAAAACAACATGCTGACAGTATAGTTATCGGGGAGGCTGAAGAGCTTTGGCCACAGTTACTTAAAGATATTGAGGAAGATAAGTTAAAACAAATATATAGACAAGAAAAACCAGTCGATCTTTCTCTTTTACCAAATTATGGGAATGGAAGAATAAAGCAAAAAGGAATCAATTCTGCTGTAGCAATAGAAGCTACCAGAGGATGTCCACATGGTTGTAACTTCTGTGCGATTTCTCATAGTCCCGGACGTAGAGTGTTTAGGGTTAGACCTATTGATCAAGTGATAAATGAAATTCAAAAAATTCCTCAAAAGTATATACTTTTTAGTGATGCATCTTTAACAATTAATACTAATTATACAAAAGAATTGTTTAAAAATATGAAAGATTTAGGTAAAAAGTTTTATTGTTATGGAAATGCAAATATTTTATTTAAGGATGAAGAACTTTTAAGATTTGCACAAGAGGCTGGTTGCATTTCTTGGACAATAGGTTTTGATTCAATATCTCAAAAGTCTCTTGATTCAATTGGAAAAAAAACAAATGTTTCTGAACAATATTTATCTGTTATAAATAAAATTCATAACTTTGGTATGAACGTTGAAGGTTCATTCATGTTTGGTTTTGATGCTGATAAAACTGATATTTTTGATAGTACCCTTGATTTCATTTGTAAATCTGATATTGATAAAGCAGAGTTTCATATATTAACTCCATTTCCAGGGACACCATTATTTGATGAATATGAAAGACAAAATCGAATTGTAATTAAGGATTGGAGCAAATATGACGGTAAAAATGTTGTTTACAAGCCAAAAAATCTAACAGCTGATGATTTGATGAATGGTATACAAAAGATGTATAATGGATTTTATAATCCTTCAAATATTTTAAGGATAATAGGAAGAAATGTGAATAAAGGACTTTTTCCACTTATAACAATTACCTCTATTTCATTTCAAGGTATGACTTATACAAATAAGAGAAGAATTGAAAACTAATATTATATTTTTTAAAATAACAATAATAATTTTTCGAACAATAAAAACCTTTCAAAAAACCATTTGCATAATAAGTTATAATTTACATTGTTTTTTGGTATATAGACCTCAATTGTATTTGAAAATCCTAATAACCCATTAGTATCCTTTGCTCTTGCAGTTATTAATTTTGTACCCTTTTCAGACCAAGAATGTTGAAGTTCTATTTCTGAGCCTGACTGATAAGGACCAATCCAACCCGAATTTGAATTATCTCCCCATTCAATATAGTAAAAAATATCATCACTATTTGGATCAGTTGTAGAAAAGGTGTAATCATATATTTCATCAGTTTTACCGTTTATTGGACCATTTATTGTTGGAGTTGAAGGTATTTCATATATGTTCATTAAGGGATAATTATCATTGGTTGTGTTACCATCAATTATGTAGGGAGTATCACCTATTCCATCACCGTCATTATCAACTCCTGAGTAATCATCCCAGTAGTTTCCCTCTGCTCCATTATCCCAGACATTACCACATATATCATATCCGTTATCAATTTCATTTTCTATTAAATTATTATGGTATAATAAGTTGTTATTAGAATTATCATAAATCTGAATACCACCCCAATAGCTTTGCGATATGGTATTTAATAAAATATTATTGTTAGATGAATCATGAAAGATAATCCCCATTCCATTGTTTGTTGATATCATATTTCCACTGATATTATTATAATTTGAATAAGCAAGTTTAATACCATTGTATTGACAATTTTCTATTAGGTTGCTAAAAACATTATTAAAAGAAGCAAATTCTAGATATATTCCATTCAAAACTCCATTGTTTACAATATTATTATAGCAAATTGTATTATCATTTGAGCGGATTAATATCCCAGCCTTATCCCAAAAACCTCCACAATGTGTAATTGTGAAATTTGTAATTGTCACTTTATCTGCAAAAACAAATATTCCATCACTTGCGTCCTGAATAATTGTTTTTTCTCTATTTTCTCCAATAAGTATTATAGATTTGTCAACTACAATATCAGCAGGGTAATCTCCAATATACACAAAAATTGTGTCACCATTCTCTGCATTATCTATTGCCTCTTGAATATCTGAATAGTTACCAGGACCTGTTCCACCCACATAAAGAATATTTCCATTAACAGTTTTATTTAATTTATATGAAAATGCTTCTCCAATAGAGCTTGAAAATCCAATACCTAATAGTAAAATAAAAAGAAATATTGATAAAAAAATTCTAGTTATATTCTTTTTCATAATATAATACCTACCAAATTTAATACAAAGAGTTTAATGTATTTAAACATTAATATTTGCCAAAATTTGCAAAAAAAATCATTTTTTTAGAATGATAAAAAAATTTAACTACAAAAATTATTTTTATAAAAAGATTAAATAAAATTAAAATGGTGAAAATAATTATTTTTTGTTTTAAGATTTAACCATTTTTATGATTTTTTTGTGAATCCTCACCACAATGATTCAAACTTATTTATTGATATAACCTAAAAGTTGACCTAAAATCAAAAATCATACTTATTTTCAAGGAAATAAAGTATGGTCAACTATTAGGTTTTAAGATCTTAAATTTTTTACTTTTCTTTTTGAGCCATTATAAATATGTTTTACATTATTTCTTGAGATGAATCCATATTCTTTGAACTCTTCAGTTCCATTAGTTCTATAGATTCTCCCTGTTATCACTCGTTTATCTGTTAAATAAACTGCTTCAAATCTTTCCTTTACCCCATCTGTATAAACAATTGTTGCGTTTTCCATTATTTCTATCATTATAAAGCCTCCTTTGAGATTCAATATTCTATATCTCTTATAGTACTGGCTTTGAAGATCTATCTATAGAATTACATCTATAGATAGACTAAGATCTCTGCAAGAACGCGTTGGGGTATATTCATTGATGAGAAATCTGGCATTTTCTCTTTCCAGCTGACTTGGTTAGGTATTTCAGATGTATTTACATTAAATGAATTATTTACTACAAATTCTCTCCATTTTGCAACACTTTCTTCTACATGTTCAAAACATGGGCTACATACTAAATGTTTCTTTCCCATGGTTGGGTGTCTATATCCTTCAAAAATTCCTAGCTTCTTTCCACATTCTTCACATTGTGACATTTTTTTTCCTCCAATTTTATCTAATTTTTGAGTTTATATAGACTATATCAAATATAAAATCCAATATCTGTATTTTTTATCAAAATTCTAAAATAGTATGAAATTATTTACTTTTGAGTAAACAAAGGAAGTAAAATGTTAAAAATTGACCTAAAAGATAGAAAAATCTTATATCAGCTAGATCTTAATTGTAGACAATCAAATAATCAAATTGGAAGAAAGGTAGGTCTATCAAAAGAAGTTGTAAACTATAGAATAAAAAGAATGCAGGACCTTGGCGTTATCAAATGTTTTTGGACTTCTATAAATTCATTGAAACTCGGGTATTATGCATTTAGAATCTATATTAATTTTTTAGACGTTAGTCCCGAAACCAAAGAAGAAATCATTAATTATTTTAAAAATTATAAGAATATTTGGACATTACAATCAGCAAAAGGTCCTATTGATTTAAGTGCAGTTTTATGGGTTGATGATGTTTATAAATTTAATCAGTTTTGGAATAAAACTCTTGATACTTATGGAAATTATTTTGAAAAATATTCAGTTTCAATATTAACCCAGGTAAATTGTCTTAAAAGATCTTATCTTCTAAAAGATGGTTATGATAGAACAGATAGAGAGTTTTATACTATAAGTTGTGTTGGTGAACCAGCAAAAATTGATAAGCTTGATTATCAGCTTCTAAATGAAATTGCAGATAATGCTAGGATTTCACTATTAAAACTTGCTGAAAAACTGAATAGTTCCTCACAGACTATTAATTATAGAATTAAAAGCTTGATAAAAAAAGATGTAATTCTTGCATTTCGGGTTGATATTGACTTATCGATGCTTAATCTTCAAAATTGTATGATTGATATATATCTAAAAGACCACACAAAAGGAAGTAAGATAGAAGATTATTTGAAAGGTAATCCATATGTAGGATATATAATGGATATGACCATAGGCTGGTGTGATCTAAATTTTGAATTATTAGTAAAGGATTTTAATTCACTTACAAAAATCATTGATGAAATAGACAAGAGATTTCCTGGTGCTATAAGAAAAACAAATTTTTGGATGGCAAGAGAGATTCACAAAGAACGATGGTTACCTGAATTATTTTAAATCAATTTTTAGTGTTATCAACCTTATATGTAAGCCATATAAAATCCTTATCTATTATATCATATCTAAATAACTTTAAACCAATATTTTTATTGATGCTTTCAAAAATGTTGTATGATTTTTTACCAACAATTACTGGATGAACAAGTAAACTTATCTCTTTTACAAAGCCATTATTTATTAAAAGATTACCTAATATTTTTCCTGTATCTGTTAAAATTTTTTTCACATTGTATTTATCACTAAGTATTTTAAAGGACGTATCCAGATCTATGTTCTTTTTTCCAACAATATGAAAATCATAATTTCTTTTTTCTAAATAATTAATATAATCTTTAGGAGTATCTTGTGAAATAAAGATAACAACATCTTTACAAAATTCAAATCTTCTAACTTCATGGAGTAATCCTTTGAGAGTTCCTTTTGTATCTATTATAATCCAATATGGAAGATTAGAATCCCTTTCTGGTTTTATAAAATCCTTACTCTCTTCTTGTGGTGCACTACCATATTGTTCTATACCAGTTTTTATAGTTTTTGAACCTATTAAATGGGCATCTGGTTTATAACTACTTGCAATTTGGTAGTGAATATCCATATTCACATTAAAATTTATCAAAGAGCCATCTAAACTTATTGAATTGTGTAATATTATATATGGTAACATATCAAACGCCAATAAATATATCATTTTTTACAATTTAAAATTATTATAATTATACTTTGCTCATTCTATTTTTACATTATTTTACGACAAATGACGTGATAATTTTCGTTATCTTTATTAAATAATAAGATGATAGTTAATTTGGTCTAGCAAGGTAAGTTATGATATCTTCGCTTCATGAATGGCTCCGATTTTACCTCCCCCTAGACCCCTCTTTCCAAGTAAAATACTATAATCGAAATGAGTAATATTTTTTTAAAAAAAAATTATAATCCCAATAGATATCTAATTATAGTAAAGATATTTGGAAATTGCTCAAATAACCTTGTGAGAACCAATTTATTAAACAATCTCGTTCTTGGGATATTTATATTATGACTGCTAAATTCACATTCATCTTGATTTATATCTTTTGCCTTTGCTTTAATTGTATAGATTTTTGTTGAACTCCAAGTATGTTCAAGAGTTACTTCTTCACCTGAACTATATGGTCCTAACCAATTTGTATTTGTGCCATCTCCCCAATCGATATACAAGTATACATCTTCACCTTCTGGATCTATTGTTTTGAAAATAAATGAATAATTTATTCCAGGTACACCTCTCGTAGGTCCAGAAATTGTTGGTTTAATAGGGGCATAATTGTCATTATAACGAGGGAGAATTATACAAGAAGGATGAGAGGAATCAAGATACAATGTGTTTTCTGCAATATTTGATTCTGTATTTTGGTTCATTGCATCTTTGGTATTAGGATTTGCTAAGAATCTTGGATAATTTGATGATGATACTGCTACTCTTATCTTATGACCAGTGTTCCAAACATAGGAGGTACTCCACAAATCAACTTCCACTTCATATACTTGACCAGGTTCCATAAACTCCCAATGATCACATCCATTGCGGTTTCTCATTCGTAGTATTCCGTCTGTTATAAGCATTGATCTTCCATCTGGATAAACATCTGTGAGCTTTACTGTAAAATCAGTATCTGGACAATCTGATGAAACATATAGTCTTGCTTTTATTGGACCAGTAGCTTCATAAGGTTCTGTTAAAACATCACTAGTAAATAATAATACATCGGCTCTATTTTCAACTGATCTTTGATCATAAGGACCTGCCCAGGTTGGAGCAAGAGGATATAGATTTGTTCCACCTTTTGTTGGGACAGGGTTTGTTGGGTTATAACTATAAGTTAAAGGACTGTAGCTTCCTGGACTATCCAATGATAAAATCTTATTTTCATGAAAATACCATTCATCTTCAATATATTCTGGAGGCCAATTATCGGTATATCTCCAGAAGTTTCCAAGTGCTTCGCTATTTGTCACATCTCCCATTACATAATATACAACATTTGGTCTATTTTCAAAGTCATTAGATTCACCTAATATGTATTGTTCAAGTATTTCATCCCAATATTCAGCTGAAAAGGTGTCTTTTGCATTTTCTGGATATAAAAGTTCACCCTGCAATCTCTCTCCAAAAAATGCATGCGTCCATGGACCAACAATTAGCTTTGACTTCCCAGCAGCACCAGTTCCACCATCATATTGATATCCCATAAAACCATCAATAAGTCCCTGACAAAAACAATCATACCATCCACCGAGATGCACTGCTGGAACATTTACATCCTGCCAGTTATCCTCTAAAGATACATTTGTCCAATACTCTAAAGAATAATTCTCATGAGCCCATAATTCTGGTAAAACATATGTACTTCCTTGGTTCTGAAGCCATGCTTCTAACATATTTTTTCTAAACTGTCCACCAGGATAAACTGTAGTATATAAATTTGGAGTCGCCGCTCCTATATATTGGCATTTAAGTTGATCAGGACCAGCACCTGCCATTAAATACTGAACTATACCTGTAGCTGACCCCCCTATTGTGGCTACTTTTCCATTTGACCAATTCTGACTAGAAATCCATTCTAAGGTATCAGGTCCATCGGTATGAGCATCTCTAAATATTGTATCAATTCCCTCTGATTGAAAACGTCCTCTTGTATCCTGAACAATAGATGGCCAACCTTTGTTAGCCCATCCCCCCATACCAGAACCGTTCTTATTATAAGGTGTACGTACTAGAATTGCACCATGAGGCGAAGAGATATTATCTGGTAGATATACATCTGTTGCAAGATGAATACCATCCCTCATTTCAACCATATAGGTTTCTTTTGTAAATATTGGATTTACTTGAAAAGAGAGAAAATCAATATTTTTATTATAAATTATATCATTTTTTATTAAATTTGCACTACCGATTGAAAATACACTAGATGCTATAAACAAAATAACTATAATTATTACAATTCCATTTCTAACTTTTAAGATTTTCATTCAAATATCACTCCCATAAATATATTATAATCAGAAAGATTTAAATAAATATCTAAAAAAAATTCGTCAATATTCTATAATTCAAAAAAAAAAATCCAAAAAATTAAGGATTTTTTCAAATTTAAAAATACTATTTATTAAAACATAAAACAATTTGTAAAGCTTTATCAATTGCATCTTTTGGTTTTAATCCATCTCTAATATAGTCTAAATATTGATCTTTTTCTGTCTATCAGACAAATTATTTATATTAATATCCAAAAGAGCGTTAGCTACCACCTTAATCCATTCAGGATCGTATTTTTTTGTATTTTTAATTCTATCAAGATTCGACTCATGATAGCTATTCATATGATATACTTTCTAAAACATACTATAAATAATATATGAGACAAAATGTCAAAATGTAAAAATAAACATTATAAATAATTCTTTATAATTGATATCTATCCTATCGTTTAAGGGTAGTTTTTTAATTGAACTTTATAGTACATTGTATTTAAAAGTCCCTTTTTAACTTGAATTTTATCTTCTCTTGCAAGCCAACCTAGTGCATTATATACTTTCATTTCTTTTAATTTTGCAAGCTTAGGAATAGATGATACGTCAATTTCTTTATGTTTTTCAATTGTTTGCCATATTTTACCAGCACTTTTACCAATATCTTCTGTTAAATTTGTGTCACCAAGAACATACAAATTATTTTCTAATTGAATTTTATTTTCTCTGGCAAGCCAACCTATCGCTGCATATAGATTATTCTTTGCAAGTTTTGTATTTTTTAATAATTCTTTTTCATTTAGAGGTCCATGAGTTTTTAACTCATTCCATACCTTCCCTGCATTAATGCCAAACTCCTCTACAATATCTTTCGTGGAAACCACCTCTTAAATGGGAGAATATATTAAGATATTATATAGATTTTGTTAAAAATAATTTAAAACAAAAAAATTTAAGAAAGCCACTGAATTGCATTATTTATATCTGTAAAAATTTTTACATTATGACCTCTATTTAATACAATATTTTCAAAAAAATCTTTATTAAAACTATGACCTTTAATATCAACTATTGCTATCTTGTTTATTTTATAATTAATAATGTTTGGTAAATTCCTTGATACCAAATTAAATATTTCAGAAAAACTAATTTTATCTGTAAAATCTTTTACATCAACTAGAACCTTTGTATAATTATGTTTAATAGTATTTAAACAGTTTGTAACTTAGTTATAAAAATAATTTTTTAAAAAACTATTTTTCAGATGTTATTTTTATTAAAAATATAGTAACACTCAAATAGCAATAAAAAATTAATAAATTATGCTAAATGAAGAAAAGATAGGAGAAAAAACAATTGTTAAAGAAAAAAGAGGTTTTTATATTCATTTTATAATTTACATATTAGTAAATATTGGAATATATGCACAATGGTGGTATATTACAGACGGAGAAGGTTTTGCTTGGCCTATTACAACAACGATAGGTTGGGGTATAGGAATTATTGCTCATTTTATTGCTGTATTTGTTTTACTGAAAAAATAATATTGATAATTTAATTTTAAAAAGTGTTGTCCAAATCTTTAATCATTAATTTTAATTTGGTAGTTTGGAAACAAACCTTTAGCTCTAATAATTTTACAGAGTCTGCAAGTTTCATTAACAATATCTGTATTTTGATTTTTAATAATTTTTTCAGCAGAAATCTTAATTTCTTTTAAGAAAGATTTATCATTGATGTTTGATTTTCCACGTTTGTCAGAAAGATACATACACACTGCTGCAGGTTGGATTTCTAATTTCTCTGCTGCTTCTTTTTGATTTAATCCAAAATCATTAACCATACTTCTAGCAATTTCACTTCTAATAGCAGGGAGTAAATTCCACAATAAGTATTCACAGGGAGTACGCTTCATTGAAACTATATATACTATCTATTGTACTTATATTTAATCTTAGATATTTCTGATGTTAAATAAACAAAAGTAATATGAAACTTTTATATAGCCATTTAAATTGTATAATATTGGGGTTATTGTGAGAGAAGGTAAAAGAACTGCTAAAAATAAAAATATAATTTATGGTGTAGATATTACAAAAAATTTTACACCAATCTTGGTTAGAGATGCAATGATTCAATGCTTTTATGAGGCACATTGTAATGTCCTTGAACTAGCAAGAGAAACTTTTGGTCGTCCGCCCGAGAAAAAATTTGAAAAAATGAAAAAATCACATGTAAAGGAATTAGTACAGGATATATTTGTCAAGATTAAGGCAGATTTTAACAATCCAACAAAAGAAAATTTACTATTAGTACTTAAAAATCTTCAAAGTTTTGCATCAATTTATAGAAGACCAAAAATTATTAAAAAACATGTTAGCGAAATTATGATATTGATTAATAAGTTAAATTAAGATTATATCAATTATTAGTAGAAAATTATTTTAATTAATAGATTGTTAATAATTATATTACTATTGATAAATATAAAAAAGGGAGATAAATTTGTATTAATGAATAAAATATTGAAATTTTTAACTATCGGAATAATATTTATTTTCTTCTTATCAAGTTTTTCAAATTCATCAACTAATATTTCTGCGAAAATGGTTTATGAAAATTTAAATAATGATAGTTTTGACGGATATATTCTGTATACTCCAGAATATTCAAAAATGTCATATTTAATTAATAACAATGAAGAAATCCTTCAAATGTGGAAAAGTGATTATATTCAAGGAATGTCTGTTTATTTATTAGATAATGGAGATATTTTACGCTCTGATCTTCCTTTTACAAGTCCAACATTTTGGGGTGGTGGAATTACTGGACGTGTTGAGAAATTCAGCTGGAATGGATCACTGCTATGGGAATTTGAATATTCTAATGAAGTTTATTGCTTGCATCATGATATTGAAATATTGCCCAATGGAAATATTCTTATGACTGCATGGGAGTATAAAACTCGGGATGAGGCTATTGAAGCAGGAAGAAATCCAAATTATTTAATGTTTAATTATCTTTGGCCAGACTTTATAATTGAAGTTGAACCAACAGAACCTTTTGGTGGTAATATTGTATGGGAATGGCATGTGTGGGATCATTTAATTCAGGATTTTGATCCATCAAAGGATAACTTTGGTAATGTATCAAATCATCCTGAATTAATTAATATAAATTATCCGCAAATTCCAGTTCCAGGTGACTGGAATCATATAAATTCTATAGATTATAACAAAGAATTTGACCAGATACTTTTGAGTGTTAGAGGTTTTAGTGAGATTTGGGTGATTGACCATAGTACTACTATTGAGGAATCAACTGGACACACCGGAGGTAGATATGGAAAAGGTGGCGATCTTTTATATCGATGGGGCAATCCAAGAGTATATTATGCAGGTAATAAATCAGATCAAAAGCTATTTGATCAACATGATGCACGATGGATAGAAAAAAATTATCCAGGTCAAGGAAATATTCTTGTTTTTAGTAATGGTAATACTCGTCCTGAACCAAAATATTCTTCTGTAGATGAAATAGAGCCACCAGTAGATATCAATGGTTTTTATTATCTGGAACCTGGTTTGCCTTATGGTCCAGAAGAACAAGTTTGGATATATACTGCTGAAAATCCCCCTGACTTTTTTGCAAGTCATATATCTGGTGCTCAAAGATTATACAATGGAAATACCTTAATTTGTAATGGTCCTTCAGGTACTTTTTTTGAAGTAACACCAAATAAAGAAACAATTTGGCAATACGAAAATCCATTTCCAAATCTTGTTACTAATGATGTTTTCACAATACAGCATTATCCGCCAGGTAATCCAGAAATAGGGGCAAATCTTGATTGCGAGGGTTTGTTAAAATGGACTGAGATTAAGGCAGGGGAGATAGCAAATGGTTATTTCCAGGTCCAGAATATTGGTGATTCTGATTCATTACTTAATTGGGAAATTGAATTTTTACCTAATTGGGGGACATGGTCAATTAATCCTTCATCAGGTATAAATCTAACTCCTGAGGATGGGGTAGTAACCGTAGAAGTAAGTGTTGTTTCACCTAATAAAAAAAATGAAGAATTTATTGGTTCTATAAGAATTAAAAATATTGATAATTCTACAGATTGGGAGATAATACCAGTTTATCTAAAAACACTTAGAAATAGAGCAACAAATTTCAATCCTTTCTTAAACTTACTTGATAGATTTCAAATTCTTAAAAAAATTTTTTATCTCTATTTTTAAAATAAAAGAAAAAAAAGGATTTTTATGTTAATCTTCTAATCCTTAGTGTTTTGATATTAATTGTACCTGCATTATCATATGCTATCACTTTTATCGTATGGGTAAATAATGCAGTTTTATTCCAGGTAAAATTGTACGGTTCAATATTATCTGATTTCTGAAAGACACCATCAATATAAAAATCAACTCGGTTAACACCTGAAGTATTCTTAGTTATATTTGCTTCAATTGTTATAGGTCCAATAATTAATGGTTTAATATTTGGTATTAAAAATTTAAAAATCTTTGAAAGAAATGGTGTTTTGAGATTATTATTGATATATAGACCAGGTAATGGCTTATCTATTTGAATTGTAATTTGGGGCGAAATTGAGATATTAATCCATGTTATAGCTTTTGATTCATTAAAATCAAACCAAGATGTTTCAAATTCTTCGTAACCAAAACTTGTAATTAGGAACTGTGCTGAGCCAGGAGGTACATTGATAAAATAATATCCTGCTTTATCACAATGTGTATATTTACTGTACATATGACCTTCATCATCTTTCCAATCATATCTAACATAAGCATATTTTACAGGTGCAAGGGTAACAGTATCAACAACATATCCACAAGCGGCCAATGTTTCATCAGGTTCGAAATTTAATGAGAGATTAATCCAGATTGTTTGATTATCTTCAATCCAATAATATTCAGAATATTCATATTCATAATTTGTTTTATATGCACGAATTCTAATTCTTCCAGGATTGGTATAAATTTTATAAAATCCCCAACCATCTGTATCAGTATAATTATAATCATAATTACCTTCTTCATCTCGCCAATAAAGTTGAATATCAGCATCCTCAATCGGTTCACCACTCATCTTATCTGTAATATAGCCAAAAACAATAGCAGTCTGAGGAGGTATTGGTTGTAATGATAGATTAATCCAAATTGTTTGATTCTCATTAGCATTATACCAATCTGATTCACAATAATAATATCCATCTGGATGAGCATCAATTTTAATATCCCCAGCTGGAGCACCCATCTTATAAAATCCAGAAATATTTGTATATGAGTCATTGTCCCACGAATGCCCATAATCGTCATACCAATCTAGATCTACAAATACATTTGGAATAGGTTCTTCGGTTATCTTGTTTTTAATATAACCACAGACTGTAACCGTTACTGGAGGAATTGGAGTTAGAGAAACATTAAACCATAATATATCATAAGGATCTATAACTATATTGTCTATGTATTCACTAAAATATTCATTTCTATAAAAACTCAAGTAAATATATCCTGCTGATGTATGCATTCCATAATACCCAGATGTGTTTGTGTATGAATAATTATACCAATAATTACCTTCATCATCTTCTCCAAAAAGGAAAACTTCTACATTTTCAATAGGTAAATCTGTGTCTTTGTCAGATACAAATCCACATACAAAGGCGGTTTCAGGATAATTATATCCTGTTTTTATCTTTTTTTCAAATGAACCTCCATTCTGATTTTGGGATTCCTCAAAAAAATAAATTTGTTTTTTTTCATTCAAATTAGTGGTAATATCTGGTTGTTTGCTATTAATGATATTTGAATTACCAGAAGATATCATTGGTCCAAAAGAAAATATCAGCATCAATATTATTCCAAAAATTAATATCTTTTGTGAAATAATTTTTTCCACTTTTATTCCTCCCTTAATATTCATATAATAATAGGATAATCAAATTTAAATGTATTGTAAAAAATAAAAATTGTAAAATAAGTTAAAATCAATTGTTTAGAGTTTTAAACTAACTCTGTTTTGAATTATATATCTTATTTTAAAAGAGAAGTATTGCTTTAAACAATTAGAATTGATTAAAAATCCATCTCTACTGATAAAATTATAATTCCCTTTTTTATTTAATTGCAGTAATAGCATTATATGAAATAGCTTTTTTAATTCCAAGGATTGAAGTTAAAACTGGTACTATAGCAAGGAAATTTGAGTCTTTTTCAATTTGGTAATTTTTTCCTTGAATAATTTTATTTATTATAGTTGAAAATAGATAGGGTATACTAATAATATCTCCTCGTAATATTGTACGCATTACATTCTTTGTTAGATCTATAGTTTCTATGTTTTGAAAACCCTCGGTTGTTAAAGAGTCGCTAAATTTCACTAATTTTATAAGATTTTTAAGCCCCCATCCTTTACAAAACCATATATAAATTATCTTAAGAAACGGATTAAACTTAACATTGGTAAGAAAAACATCAATAATTACAAGAACACCTCCGGGTTTTAAAATGCGATACATTTCGTGGAGTAAAATGTTTTTATTAAAAGCATAACAAGAAGACTCAAGTAAATATATTGCATCAAATTGATTAGATGGAAAACCAGTTTTAATAAAATCCTTTAAAATAAAATCTGTGTTAAAAATTACATTGTTTTCTTTTGCAAGAATTTTTGCCATTTCAATATGTTTTGAGACATTTGTTATCCCTATAAAATTAATATGAGAATATTTTTTTGCTAGATATATTGCGGTTCCACCAATTCCACATCCTGCATCCAATATCTTTTTAGTTTGTTTATCATTTGAATTAATTTCAAGAAGGCGAGCTATAAAATCATTCATGTTTAGAACGGATTGTATATGAGTTCGAATTCCTTTTTCGTAATAACCATGATGTATACAATTGGTTTTATCCACCCTCAATAATTTTACTAAAAGTGTCCAATTTTTTAGGTAGAAATCTTCAGAATTTCTATCCTTCATAATCTTAGAAGTAAATATTACATCGATATAAGCATTTGTTTAATAATGAAAAAAATAAGTTAATGTAAATTTTTTTATTTAAAGAGGTTTTTAATAATAATAACATAATAACTTAATGATAGTTGGAGGAAAAATTTATTAACATTTATGGGGCAGGATTATCTGGTTTAACTGCTGCAATAAATCTTGCTAGAAAAGGCTATAACGTTACTGTATTTGAAAAAGAGAAAAGAATTGGGGGACTTGAAAAATGTAACCCATCTGTACATATGACTCCAATTCATTTTAAAAAAATGAAAGAATATATTGGATTTGATGTTGAACCATGTTTTTCAGAATTGAAAAAATTTAAAGCATATATATATTCAAAAATTGTCCAATTTGATCCAAAATATCTTTATTTAACTGAACGTGGTCCTAATAAAACATCGCTTGATTATTATTTATTTAAAATTGCTAAAAGAGAAGGAGTGAACTTTGAATTTTCTTATCAATTGAACCCAAATATAATAAAATCAATTCCTGATAATTCAATTATTGCAACAGGAAATCCTTCAGGTTTAAGTAAGCATTTGAAACTTCGCCATATTCCATTCATTCATTATGATAGTTGCATTAAAAAAGGAAATAAGGAAAATTTTTGTCTTGCATATTTTGATTCTTATATTGGCGGTTATGGCTATGCATATATTGCTGCAAAAGAAAATTTAGTTTCAGCCGAAATAGATTTTTTTCTGAATCAGCCGTATGAAAGATATTTTAAAAAATTTAAAAAAAAGCTTAAAGAAACTCAAAATTTGGAGTTTAATAAATGGTTTATAATTAATGATAATATTCCAGAAAAAATTTGTTTATTAAAAAAGATTCATGGAAAAACTTTTGTTTTAGCTGGTGCATTAAGTGGTTTTCATGATCCTTTCTTTGGTTTTGGAGTAAACAGTGCATTAATTTCAGGAAAGATTGCTGCTATGACAATAGTTTCTAAAAAAAGAGGAATGCAAGAATTTAAACGATTCACAAGAGATTTGAGTAGAATGTTTATTTTATCAAAAATTTACAATCATTTACCGTTTAAGAATATAGTAATTCCACGTTTATTTAAGAGTGAAATAACAAGTTTACCTTTTATTGGAAGTAATCTCCAAAGTATTCCAGGATTTACTCAGGCTGACTGTTTTAAGATTATAAATACCAATTAATTGGTTAAATTAACTTTTAAATTAAGATAGAAAATGAATAAAAGTGCTAAATATGTTTTTATTTTGCAAAGCCATCTTAATCGATAATTTTAAATACACATAATATATACGTATTAACACGTATTAAAACGTATTTAGGATGTGAATATATGAAAAAAGGATCCACAATTGGATTGATTTTGTTGGTAGCTGGTATAATTATATGGATTGGATATGGATTATACCTAGGTTTTGAAGAAATAATGCAAGCAATAGACATTGTGACAGGATTTGTCGCAGGGCTGATTATAATTGGTCTAATAGTACTAATTGTTTCAATTATATTTGAACAACGAAGAGATACAAAAAAAATGAAAGAAGAAATCAAAAAGGAGGATTTAGAACCATGATAATAGTAAATACTGATTTTGTAATTGGTAAAGAAATAAAGGAAATTTTAGGTTTAGTAAGAGGAAATACTATTCAAGCAAAAAGTATAGGTAAAGACATAAAAGCAGGTTTTCGACATATGGTAGGTGGTGAAATTAAGGAATATACTGAGATGCTTGCTGAATCTAGAGAAATCGCATTAAAAAGAATGGAAGATAAAGCAAAAAAAATGGGTGCTGATGCAGTAATAAATGTTCGTTTTATGACCTCCTCGATAATGGGCGGTGCTGCAGAAATTCTTGCATATGGAACTGCTGTAAAACTTAAATAGATACAATGGAAACAGTAAATATAGTTCTTATTATTATTGGACTCATCGTATTATTATTTGGAATTGGTGCATTTTTAAATCCAAATTTTGCCAGATGGATTAATGCACCCGGCAGTCCAAGATTTAAAGCAATAATTGCTATTATTGTTGGAATAATATTGATGATTTTGAGTTTAATATATAGGGTTCCAAATTAAGAGGAAAATAAAATGAAAAAAGCAATTATAATAATAATTGTAATACTTGCTATAGTATCATTATTCTCAGGATGTATTGAAGAACAAGAAGAAAAAACAATTTCAGAAATTGCAATAGAATTTTTAACTGAAATTAAACAGGAAAAATTGAATGTTGCTTATACTTATTTCAGTCCAGAAATGAAAAATCAATTTAGTTTAATTCAATTTGAAAATACTTGGAACACAATTTTGAATTTATATGGTGATTTTCAATCAATAGAAGACACCTCAGAATCTATTGAAGAAGGTTATAATATAATTTTTGCAAATTGTACTTTTTCAAGTAATTACTATATAATTTTCAAAATTGTGTTTGATCAAACAAAAGAAATATCTGGTTTTTGGACTGAAAAAATTGAACCAATAAAAACTTACTCAACACCCAGCTATGTAGATATTTCAAACTTTACAGATTCAGAGGTAATAATTGGAGAAGATCCTTGGGAGCTTCCTGGAACAATATCAATTCCAAATGATGAAGGACCATTTCCCTGTATTGTTCTTGTTCAAGGTTCAGGTCCTTCAGATAGAGACGAAACAATTGGTGTTAATAAACCATTTAAGGATATTTCTTGGGGTCTTGCATCTAATGATATTATTGTTTTAAGATATGATAAAAGAACAAAAGTATATCCTGAAGAGACAGGGGCATTAAAGAATTTAACTCTTGAAGAAGAAATAATTGATGATGTTAATTCTGCAATTGATTTATTAAAAACTTATGAAAAGGTAGATAAAAGTAAGATTTTTGTTTTAGGTCATAGTCTTGGTGCAATGACTGCTCCTCAAATTGCATTAAATAATTATGATGTTTCAGCTATTATTATGCTTGCATCACCAGTAAGAAATCTTGAGGATCTAATCTATGATCAGACGATATATCTAGCTGAACTTGATGGTGTAATTGATAATACAGAGCAAGAAAATATTAACATGATTAATCAATCCATTGCTAAAATTAAGTCACTAAATATTAGTGATGATGAACTGGTATTAGGAGCCTATAAGTCTTATTGGGAGTATTTATCAAGCTATGATCCAGTACATACAGCAGAAAATCTTTCAATTCCAATTATGATTGTTCAAGGTCTTAGAGATTATCAAGTTACCTATGAAGATGACTTTACTATTTGGAACGCTACTTTTTCAGATGATTTAAATGTATTTTTAAAAACATATGAAAATCTAAATCATTTATTTATTGCGGGTGTTGGAACTCCCACAAATACTGAATATTTAATTGAAGGTCATGTAGCAGAAGAAGTAATCATGGATATGATAGAATTTATAAAAGGTGAAACCTAGGATGAAAAAGGTAACTATAACAATAAGTGATGAAATCTGGAAATGGTGGAAAGAAAATCCTTGGATAAATCTATCACAACTTGCTGAAAGGGAATTAAATAGATTGAAAGCACTTGAAGAACGAGTATTAGGGACATGCCCTGACTGTGGAAGTGAAAAACTTCGATTTGATGGAAAAACATATAGTTGCGCAAAATGTGGATTTGCATATAAATAGGTAATAAGGATAGAAAAAAAATACAATGTAATAAAGAATAATATTAGAACAAAATAAAAAGGTGATGATAGAGAAATGAAGTTTTGTCCAAAATGTGGTTCAAAAAGAATTTATAGTCCAATACCTCAAGATATGCAAAAATATGAATGCAAGGATTGTGGTTATTTTGGTGCATTTATTATCGATGATGGAAAAATTGCTGATGAGATTCAAAAAGAATATATTAAAAATAAGTTTAAAAATAAAAAGTGAAGGTATAAAATATGATGGTTACAACAACTGAAAATATACCTGGAAGAGAGGCAAAAGAAGTATTAGGAATTGTTTTTGGCTGCTGCGTACAAATGAAGCATATAGGAAAGGATTTAAGAGCAGCTGGAAGAACAATTATTGGTGGTGAAAGCAAGCCTTATACTGAACTTATGGAAGAGGCAAGAAGAACTGCTATGCAAAGAATGATTGATGATGCAAAAAATCTAGATGCGGATGCAGTAATTTGTATGAGATTTGCAACAGCCCAAACTATGGGAAGTGCTGCTGAAATTATTGCCTTTGGGACAGCTGTAAAAACACATTAAGAATAAAAGGTGAAAAAAATTTATGATAACTATTGAGGTAAAAAATCTCGTAAAAAATTATGGTAAGATTGAAGCTGTTAAAGGTATATCATTTAATGTTAATGAAGGGGAAATTTTTGGTTTAATTGGACCAAATGGTGCAGGAAAAACAACGGTATTAAGAATTATTTCAACTTTACTTAAGATAAATTCTGGTTCTATTAAAATTATGGATTATGATATTGAAAAAGATGCTGATAAGATACGGAAAATTATAAGCTACCTCCCGGAGGATGCTGGTGCATATAAGAATCTAACAGGCAGATCATATCTACAATTTATAGCAAATTTTTTTGATCCTAAAAAAAATCAACAGATGGTTGAAAAAGGAATTGAAATAGCCGATCTTGATGAGAGAATCGATGATAGAGTTGACACATATAGCAAAGGTATGATGCGGAGACTTCTTGTTGGCAGAGCTTTAATGATAAATCCAAAACTTGCTATTCTTGATGAACCCACATCAGGACTTGATGTAATCAATGCCCAAGAGATAAGAAAACTTGTAAAAAATACTGCTCAGGCTGGAACAACCATTTTGCTTTCCTCTCATAATATGTTAGAAGTTGAGTATCTCTGTGAACGTATTGCTCTCATATCTGAAGGAAAAATCGTAGAAGGAGGAAAACCAAAGGATTTGATGAATAAATATAATGCAAATAACATAGAAGAGGTTTTTACAAAGGTGGTGAAGCAATGAGTGGACTAGGGAATATAATAAAAAAAGAATTTAAAGAATTATTTACACCAGCTACATTTGTACCAATAATTTTAGTTGCTCTTATTTTTGGAACTATGGGAAATAGTATACAAGGAATTCAAGAACAAGCAAAAGAAAAACCAATTATTGGTTTAATAAATGAAGACGATGATACTTTAGCTACAATTACTTCTTCAATTCTATATAACAATTCAAAGGTGATTTTTAATTCAACATCAATTGATGACAAACAAATTGCAATAGATGAATTAAAACAAAAAGATGGAGTTGCGCTTATAGTGATCCCGAAAAATTTTACTAAGCAAATGCGAAATGAGTCGCCTGGTGAAATTGAAATCTATTGGATTATGAAAGGTGCTGGAGTAATGGATACGATTTCATCGGGAGTTTTACAGTATTTAATTAATTATATCAATACTAACCTTTCAAAGGAATTAATACAGGATAATTCATCTGTTAATTCATCATTTGTTTTAAATCCAACTAAAAATATTGAAACTACATATTTTAAAGATCGTGAATTCAAAGGACTCACCCCAGATATTATTGTTAGTATGTTATCATCTCAATCAATGCTTATTCCAATTGTAATAATGATGATTATAATAATGGCGGGAGGTATAGTAATTACATCCATGGCACTTGAAAAAGAAAATAAAACACTTGAAACACTGCTTACACTCCCTGTAAAACGAACTAGTATTGTAACTGGAAAAATTATTGCAGCTGCAGGAATAGGTCTTATTCTTGCAATTATTTATATGATCGGTATGAGTTTTTATTTTCAAGGTCTGCAATTTTCAGAAGGTGGAATTAGCCTTGCTGAATATGGTTTAGTTCTTGATTCACAAGACTTCCTCTTTATAGGTATATCACTATTTGTCACCCTCATCGCAGGGCTTTCCTTATGTATGCTACTTGGAACATTTGCTAAAAATTATAAAAGCGCTCAAACACTTACATTTCCAGTAACAATGCTTGCTCTAATACCAATGTTTCTTACTATTTTTGCTGATTTTGATACTCTACCATTAGCTCTGAAAGGAATTGTCTTTGCAATACCATTTTCCCATCCGATGATGGCCTCTCGTGCACTAATATTTGAAAACTATATGTTTGTAATAAGCGGAATAATCTATGTTTCTATCTTTGCATCAATAATGATTATTATAGTTGTATGGGTCTTCAAAACCGATAGATTGCTTACTGGTAGTACTAAAAAAAGGAAAATAAACCTAAGACAACCTCTGTTATTAAATCTTATAAGAAGAAGATAACCTTATCTTCTTTCTTTTGTTTTATTAAATCCTTAATGCTTCAGATAAAACTCTAAAAGAGAGAGGTGCATCAAACTCTTTTATTACTAAAAAAGTATCTTCTCTGCAATCCATAAGATGAACTACATTTATATTTTCTGAGGCAAGAGTTGAAAGTAAAAATGCAGCAACTCCAGGGGTATCTTCAATTTCTTTTGGACTTTTTATATGAATGATTGCATAGCCATAATCTATTTTTTTAAAGGTTGATTTCTCTGCGATATTTTCCTTTACAAAATACATGTAACCACTAGGTGTTTTAGAAAACGCAATTGATTCTATATTTAGTGGAGATATATGATGAATTGTAGCAATTTTGTTATTAATTGAAAAATCAGCTTTTTTTAGAAGACTTATTATTTTTAATTCCCTTTGCTTTTTTTTACTTCTTAAATCTTTTGCAATTCGAATAACTGTTGTTTTGACTGCCTCAAAATTAACATTACCAAGATCTTTTTTGATTTTCCTTGCAAGAGCACTGTAATTTATTATTTCTTGTTCTAGAGCTTCAAGCACAAATGGTTTTTGTTTAAGGTAAATCATTACTTCCTTTGAAATTATATATTTATTTTGACTCATATAGAACATAATTGACTCAAAATGTTTTAAAGGTTACTATATAAAATAAATAATTATTTAGATATAAACCTATAAAGTGATAATAATGGTTAATAACAAAAATAAAAAAATAATATTTGAAGCTGTAGCAATAATAATAGTAATATTATTACTGGCAACAAATGTATATGCAGTACCAGATCAACATTATTTAGTAAATGAAAATGAAAAAAAACCACAATATAATTACCTAATATTTGGAATGGGATTCATACACGAAATTTTAATCAATAATAAAACAACAAAATTTGGTATATTAATCGGAGAGATGAATGTTAAAAATTACCCAGGATGGAATGCTCCAGAAAATTATTCATTTTGCATCTTTGATAAAGCTTCAAATGTATTATATTCAAAAGATATTCTGCCTAAGGAATTCACTTTACAATATTTTAAAGGATTAGGATTTATAAATTACATACATATAGGACATGTTATAGATGCAACGAGATATTTTCTAATAGGTAAAGCAAAAGAATTAATTTAAAAATTTCACTTTTCCTTTATTTTTTTAACAATCCACCATTTTTATAAATATCAAGTTGAGATTTTGAAAATGGTTTTACATTTATTCCTGTGTTTTTTGTTTTGTTTATAATTTTACCGGTAGTGAAATCAACAGATAATATATCTCCATCACTTACCTTGCTTGTGATATCCCTTGCAATTAAAATAGGCATAGCACTATTGATTGCATTACGCTCATAAATTGCTCCAAAAGATTCAGCGATGATTACACTTATTTTTAATGACTTAAAGCAATCTACAGCCTGTTGTCTTGAGCTTCCTGCTCCAAAGTTCTTGCCAGCAATTACAATATCGCCAGGATTAGCCTTTTTTGAAAAATTTTCATAACCTTCTAGGTTATCAAAAGTATATTGCCCCATCTCATTTATGTCTGTTATCGCTAGATATCTATTATGAAAAATCATATCTGTATCAATATTGTCTTTCTTAATTACCCATGCTTTACCTTCAACACTTGTAAGTCTGGATATTTTCAAATCTTTTTTTAAATGTGATATTTTATGAGAAGATTCTGGAACATTTATTGAAACTGGTTTATCAGGGATTTCGTCAATAGATGTAATGTATCCTGCAATAAGAGAAGCTGCAACCGTTTCAGGGCTTGCAAGATATGTGTCTCCTTTACCCTGTTTACCTACAAAATTTCTATTTCCTGAAGAAATCGCAATCTCGCCTGTTCCAGTCTGTCCAATCTGACCTGCTGCACAACCAGCACAACCTGCTGACCCAAAAAGGGCACCTGCATCCTTAAATATTTTAATTAATCCTCCTTCGAGGCATTTCTTCCATACATCATCAGTGGAAGGAACAATTTTTAGAACCCTACCAGGTGCAATCTTTCTGTCCTTCATAATTTTAGCAGCGGCTCTCATATCAGAAATTCGTCCATTTGTACATGAACCAATGAACCCTGAATCTACCTTAACATTATCTAATTCATCAATACTAACTACATCCTCAGGATGACCAGGTAGGGAAACCATTGGTTTAAGACCTTCAATATCAACTTTAACAGCATCTTCATAATCTGCATCTGAATCAGCAGTAATTGCTTTTTTGAAAGGAAAAAGAATAATTATTCCACCCATTTCAGTTGCCATTGATGCTATAGTAATTCTTGCATCTAGTGGTAACATATCAACATAATCACCATAGATTTCAGCAGAAAAACCTAATAGTCCGTTTGCACCAAACTCTTGCAATAGTTTGAGCGCTACATCCTTTGGAGTTGTAATATTAGAAGGTCTACCCTTAAGCTCTATTTTAATTGTCGGAGGAACCTTAAACCAGACTTTTCCATAGGCAAATGCATGAGCAATATCTTTGTCACCCATACCTTGACCAAAGGCTCCAATTGCTCCAAGAATATTTGCATGAGAATCAGTGGAAACTATTGTTCCACCAGGTTTTGCAATTTTCTCATCAATTACCAAGTGAGTTCCTATTCCACTACTGATATCAAAAATTTTTACATTATTTTTTCTTGCAAAAATCCTGCAAATGTGTTGATTTGTGGCATATTTCTGATCACAACCACCAGGATTGCAATCAAATGTAAAATATGTCTTATCAGGATCATCTAATTTTAGGTTATTTTCCTCAAGATTTTTTACAACGTTTGCTCCACCAAAATCTCTAGCAACTCTTACATCGATATCAATATCAATTATTTCACCGACAACAGCAGATTGCTTTGAATGATTCTCAAAAATCTTTTGAATTATTGTTTTACCCATGTTTTCTTCTCCTCAAAATTATGGTAAATTTCTCTCCACAGGACCTTCATACTCACTTTCATCATTAAACATTTTTCTCATTGGTTTCTGCTCAGTTTGTTCTTCATAAACATGAGCGGTTAGACCTGCAACTCTTCCAAGTAAAAAGAATGCTTTTCCAAGTTTCCAATCAAAACCCATATCAGAAGAAATTGCTGCAATTGCACCATCAACATTAATTGGAAGATTTTTACCGGTTTGTTTGGGAAGTTCTTTTTGTATTGCTTTAGAAAGAGCAATGTGACTACCAGAGATTTTTAATTCATCAGCAAGGATGAACAATTTTTTAGTACGAGGATCTTTTGTATGAACTCTATGACCAAAACCTAATATTCTTTTCTTTTTATCTCTTGATTCTGCTACTAGAATCTTTGCAATTTCACCTATTGTTTTTCCTTCATGCACCATTCTATAAATTCCATCCTGTAAGAATTTTGCACCTTTTTCTATTGCTCCACCATGTGCATCACCGATAGATAATATCCCTGCTGCAACAGCAGTTGGAAGAGGAACCCCTCCTGAGGCAACTACTCTAGAAGCAATTGAAGAAGGAGGAGTAACTCCATGATCAATACATGCAGTAAGAATTGCATCCATCATTTTTCCATGCTCATCTGATGGCAGTTCACCTTTTAGAAGAAGATAAACTACATGGGAATAGGGGACATTTCCTATAAGATCTTCTTGTCTATATCCTTTTGTTACTAGATGATTGGGCTCTACCTTGGTAATTTTAGTAGTCCATTTCATAAAATATCACTCCTTTACTTTCCAAATATTATCCAAAACTGTTCCATCAAACCATTTGGTCATACCAACAATTTCATCGGTAAAATGCAATTCTTGGGGACCTCCAGTTGCATCATATGCTAATTGTTTTAAATCTTCAATTGGAACAATTTTAATTCTTCCCTTTACTTTTTCAATAAGGTCTTTTCTTTTAGGATTTATTGCAGTTCCTTTATCTGTTACTATTGCATCAACTACATCACCAGGAGTTGAAATTGTTGTTACTTTCTCTTTTACTATTGGATTTGTTTTTCTAAAAACAGGGCAAGTAACAATGCATAAAGATGATCCTGCAGCAGTATCCTGATGACCACCAATTCCATGAAGCATTCTACCATCACTATGGGTATTTACATTTACATTGAAATTTATATCAACTTCTGTAGCACCAAGAACAACTGTATCAAGTCCATCAATTGTTCTCCCTTTTGATGTTGGATCAGCATAATGACCAATATCTGCTGGAAGACCAATATCCTCCTGAATAAATTTTACAGAATAATCATCAAATACCTGGGAGTAATAAATATTTTTAACTCTTCCAGCTTTGTAAATATCAACTATAAGTCGAGTAAGACCACCTGTTGCTGTTGAAGCAACCACATCTTTCTCCTCGAGTCTTTCTCCAAGAAATTTCATTGCTGCAAGTGATATTCCACCTGCCCCTGACTGAAAAACCATTCCATCCTTTATAAGACCTGCAGCATCCATAAGGTCTACACAGTCACGAGCAATCTGCAATTTCATTGGGTCTTCTGTGATTTTTGTAGTACCAGACATGATGTTTTTTGGATCACCAATATGATCGACTTGTGCAACACAATCGACATTTCTTTCTTGTATCTCTTGAAATTTACATGGATAACCAACAATATTATCAGTTACAACAATAACATGATCTGCATATAGTGCATCAACTTGTGAATAAGAAATAGGCCCAAATGCACTATCTCCAAGAACACCTGTACAATTTCCACATTCATCAGATGTTGATGCAGCAATTATTGCTATATTTGGATGCAATTCGCCAGTCTTTACGGCAGCCCACCTTCCACCATGCGATCTAAGCACTACTGGATAAGAAAGTGGATTTTTAGAAATAAAATCTCCAACAATTCCATTTATGCTTCCTTCGATTCGATTTACAACACCTTCTTTTATAAAATCAATCACAGGTTCATGAACATTGAAAATTGCAGTTTGTGCCATTCTAATATTTTTTATACCTAAATCGCGAACAGCAGCAAGTGTAATATTTACTACAAAATCACCATTACGCAGTTGATGATGAAAAGAAAGAGTATCGCCATCCTTTATTCCACATTTTTTTAATGCATTTGAAAGATTTGTAATCTTTGAATGATAGGTATGCTTTTTTGCACCTAAAAATGGTTTAAGAGTCCTGCCAGCAATTTCTGTTTCTATTTCCCTACCAGCAGCATTCCTAACTTTCATTTATTACACCAATGCTTTTTTTATTTCAAAATCAATAAAATCACTATGATTAACTATTACTGCCTCAGGTGACCTTTTAAGATTGTCCCCCTCATGGGAATGAGCATATATAATCAGAACAACTTCATCAGGTAAGCCTAATTCTTTTGCAAGAAGTGCTCCAGATACTGGATGACGAAATTTCTTACCATAATCACACTTTACAAATTCTCCATCTTTATATTCATATTCTAAGAGTTTTCCCACATCATGTAGAAGAGCACCAGCAATTAAAAAATCTAAATTAATATTTTCTTGTCTTTGATCATATATTACTTTTGCAAGATTTGTAATCCTTTTTGTATGATCAGTAAGTTTTCCAGAGTCTTTAATAAGAAGAGTAAAAGGTGCATCATCAAGAGATTTCCAGCATCCCCGATAAGCTGCTTCTTTCCAAACGTCAACAACTTTATTTTTTAAAAAATCGTCTTTTATCCATTGTAATTCCTTTGAAAAAACAGCTTCAATATCACTTCTCTCTACCATAATCTACCCCCTATGGATAGCTGGTCAGTAATCTACAACAATATTATTAACATTCCCATTGAAATAGCTTAAAAAAAAATTATAAATTCAGATATTGTGAATTATGCTTCTTCTGCAAGTTGTCTTATTCTATTATTTACTACAAAGATTTCCATAATAAGTTTCATATCTTCGAGTTCTTGTTTGTTATTTATTTCACTTACAATCCTCATTTAATTACACCACTCACAATGTTATATTCTGTAAATGATGTTATTTAAAGATTTTGGGATATAATGTCATTATGAAAATGGATAAATTTGTTAAAATTACATTTAGAAATAAATTTTGAAAAAAAATACCAACATAATGGGAGGGAAGAAGAGGTGAATTTTGAGGGGTAATTGGATGGGTTTTCTCAAATATCGAAAATATGGGCTTCATCCCTTCCCACATTGTTGATAAAAAATAAATTATTCAACTATTTAAGTGTCTTTTTCGCAGTTGAATATGTATATGTGTGTGCACATCACATCCTATCTACATTTATTTTAAAGAATTAGTATCAAATTGTTTAATTATATTCATCCCAACTCTTTACCTTTATATCATCAGATGAAACCTTAGAAATTGATTCAACAAATCTCTTTGCTAGTTGAAGATTTGTAATCAAAGGAACGTCAAAATCCACTGCTTTTCTCCTTATAAGATAATCATTGTCAAGCTCTTCTTTTTCAATATTTTTAGGAATATTTATTACTAAATCAATTTTTTTATTAGAAATATAAGATAAAGTGTTAGGCTCAATTTTATCCAAAGGCCAATGTAATATATCTGCATCTAATCCATTTTCTTTCAAAAAATCAGCAGTACCTTTTGTTGCATAAAATTTAAATCCCAACTCACTTAATTTTTTTGAACTTTCTAAAAATTCCATCTTACTATCAATAGGTCCAGTAGAAAGTAAAATTGTTTTCTGTGGAAGTTTAAATCCAACAGATATCAGGCTTTTAATAAATGCCTCATTAAAATCATCGCCTAAACAAGCAACTTCACCAGTAGAAGCCATCTCTACTCCTAAAACCGGATCAGAGCCTTTTAACCTAGTAAATGAGAACTGAGGAGCCTTTATTCCAACATAATCAAGATCAAAAGATGACCTATCAATATTATTTACACGTTTACCCATAATAATTTTTGTAGCCAAATCAACAAAATTTATTTTAAAAACCTTAGATACAAATGGAAAACTTCTTGATGCACGCAAATTACATTCAATTACTTTTACATCATTATCTTTTGCAATAAACTGAATGTTAAATGGACCTGTTATATCCAAGGATTTAGCAGTTTTTTTTGCAATTATCTTAATTCTTCTCATGGTCTCTAGATATGTTCTTTGCGGCGGAAGAACCATTGTTGCATCACCAGAATGTACCCCTGCATTCTCAACATGTTCAGATATGGCATAACAATAAAGAATCCCTTTTTTTGCTACAGCATCAATTTCAATTTCTTTAGCACCAGTGATAAATTTACTTATAACAACTGGATGCTCTTTATTTATTTCAGATGCCTTCTTAAGATATTTTTTTAATTCATGACTACTAAGAGCAATACTCATTGCCGCACCAGAAAGTACATAACTAGGTCTAACAAGAACTGGGTACCCAACTTTTTTTGCAAATTCCTCAGCTGCTTCAATACTACTTAATTCCTTCCATTCGGGTTGATCGATATTAAGTTCATCAAGTAACTTTGAAAACTTATGTCTATCTTCTGCATTATCAATATTTATTGGGGATGTGCCTAATATTTTAACATTAGAATTATGTAATGGCAAGGCAAGATTATTTGGAATCTGCCCACCCATTGATATAATAACACCTAAAGGATTTTCTTTATCACAAATATCAAGTACCCTTTCAAATGTCAGTTCATCAAAATAGAGTTTATCACATATATCATAATCAGTACTAACAGTTTCAGGATTACAATTAATCATTATAGTTTTATACTTTAAATTCCTCAATGTTGAAATCGAATTAACACAACACCAATCAAACTCAACTGAAGACCCGATTCTATAAGCTCCACCCCCTAAAACTATAACCTGGTTTTTTTCTTTAGAAAAAATATCATCAAAATTACCATTATATGTAAGATATAGATAGTTTGTCTTAGCAGGATATTCTGCTGCAAGAGTATCTATTTGCTTTACACAAGGAACAATACCAAGTTTCTTTCTTTTACTTCTAATATCAAGTTCTTTACAATTTGTTAATATTGCTATTTGAAGATCTGAAAATCCTTTCTGCTTAGCATCTTTAAGTAGAGATGATGAGATTTTTATTAAACTATTAGATTGTAATTTCTTTTCAATTTCAACAATATTTTTAATCTTATAAAGAAACCAGCTATCTACTTTAGTAAGTTCATTGATTTTTTCAATTGAATACCCCTTTTTAATTGCTTCAGTTATAGCAAACATTCTTTTGTCAGTTGGTTCCTTTAGTTCCTTTTCTAAATCATTAAAAATTAAATCATTACAAACAAGACCCTTCATACCAACATCAAGCATTCTTATTGCCTTTTGCAATGCTTCCTCATAAGTTCTTCCTATTGCCATTACTTCTCCAACTGATTTCATTTCAGAACCTAAACTAGAACTTACTTTCCTGAATTTTTGTAAATCCCATCGAGGAAACTTTAAAACAACATAATCCAAAGCTGGTTCAAAACAAGCTGATGTTTCTTTTGTAATAATATTTTCAATTTCTATTAGGCTATAACCTAGTGCAAGCTTAGATGCAATAAAAGCCAAAGGATAACCTGTTGCCTTTGAAGCAAGTGCAGAACTTCTACTAAGTCTTGCATTAACTTCAATTATTCTGTAATCCTCTGATTTAGGGTCAAGAGCAAATTGAATATTACATTCTCCAATAACTTTAAGATGCCTAATTACTTGAATAGCAATTGATCTTAATTTGAAATTTTCAGAAGAAGTTAATGTTTGAACAGGGGCAACAACTATACTTTCACCAGTATGTATGCCCATAGGATCAAAATTTTCCATAGAGCATACTACAATACAATTATTATACCGGTCCCTTACAACTTCGTATTCAAGTTCCTTCCAGCCACTTAAATATTCTTCAATTAAAATCTGATTTGTATAAGAAAATGCTTTTTTTGTTAATTCAATTAATTGTTTTTTATTATAAGCAACTCCAGAACCTAAACCTCCAAGAGCATAGGCAATTCTACACATTACAGGATATCCTATTTTCTTTGCAACTTTTACTGCCTCATCAACACTTATAACAGCTTTTGAAATGGGTACCTTTAAATTAATCTCCTTAATCTTTTTTACAAAAAGATCTCTATCCTCAGTACTTAAAATTGAATCTATAGGAGTACCAAGAACCTCTACATTATATTTTTTTAAAATACCCTTTTTTGCTAAATCAACACCTACATTCAAAGCAGTTTGACCACCAAATCCAAGTAAAATACCATCAGGTTTCTCTTTTTTAATAACTTTTTCTACAAAAAAAGTATCAATTGGCAAGAAATACACTTTATCAGCTAGATAGTCAGAAGTTTGAATAGTTGCAATATTTGGATTGACAAGTATAGTTTTTATTCCTTCCTCTTTCAAAGCTTTAATTGCTTGACTACCAGAGTAATCAAACTCACCGGCTTGTCCAATTCTTATAGCCCCTGAACCTAAGAGTAAAATCTTTTTGATCTTTCTATTTCTTCTATTTATCATTTAATCGACCGAACGAACATATCAAATAAAAATTCAGTATCATCAGGACCAGGGGATGCCTCTGGATGAAATTGAGTTCCAAAGAAAGGCTTTGATATATGAATAATTCCTTCATTTGTGCCATCATTACTATTGTAAAACCACTCACGCCAATCCTCTGGTAATGTTTCAGCTTCAACTGCATAACCATGATTTTGAGAAGTTATGTAACATCTTTTTGTTCCAGTTTCAATACAAGGTTGATTATGACCTCGATGTCCATATTTTAATTTGTAAGTGTTTGCTCCAGTTGAAAGGGCTAAAATTTGAGATCCAAGACAAATACCTAAAATCGGTGTATCTTTTGATAATGCTTCTTTAACATTTTTTATTGTTTGTCTACATTTTTTAGGGTTACCAGGACCATTTGAAATAATAATGCCATCTGCTTTTTCATCTAAAAAATTATAATCCCAAGGTACACGTATAACTGAAAAATTTCTTCTAAGAAATGCTCTAATAATATTATTTTTTGTACCACAGTCAACAAGAATAATTTTCTTATTGCCTTTTTTATAAATAATTGGTTTTTTGATGCTTACTTCTTTCATTAAATTTTTTTTATTTGGATTATCCAATGAAATATTATTGCTATTGCATAATACTTTTCCAAGCATTGTTCCCTTTTTTCTTAGTTTTTTTGTTAGTTCTCTTGTATCTACTCCAAATAAGCCTGGAATATCATGCTCTATTAGCCATTCAGAAAGGGATTTTTTAGCATTCCAATGAGAATATCTATCAGAATAATCTGCAATAACTAAACCTTTGACTTGTATTCTATCTGATTCAAAATATCTCAATAAATTGTCTTCTTTATCATAACCTGGAATCCCATAATTACCTATCAAGGGATATGTTAAAACTAAGATTTGTCCCCTATATGAAGCATCAGTCAAACTTTCTGGATAACCTACCATCCCCGTATTAAATACAACTTCACCAGATACTGATTTTTTCGAACCAAACGAATATCCATAAAAAATTGAACCATCCTCTAAAATCAGCCGTGACTTAGAAGTTGTAATATCCATCAAATATAGTCCCCTCTTTTAAATTTAGTAAATCTTTTTAAAAAAACGGTAACACTAAGTTTACTAAAAAATCTTTCCAATTATTTTACATTTTTAATTCAGGTAAGAATTGTAAAACAACATTTAAAAATATAATTTTAAGAAATATATAATTAAAAAGAAAACACCAGCGATCAAAATGAGTACACGAACGAGAAAGATTGATGCAATAATCATAATAGCTATGATAATTATAGCTGGTTTTATTTTCTATAGATTAGGTTACATCTTTGACTACGATGGACCAGATATACCTGATATTCAATTCAAAAAAGATGATAGAGAAAAAACTCTTACAGTAGTATCATTGTCAGATGAGGTATTATGGAAAGATATCGAAATTATTGGTGATTGTGACACATCAACTCTAGGTAGATTTGTTACAGAAGGAGATCAAATTACACAATGTGAAGGAACAATAACAATAAGGCATGTTCCAACAAAAACAATACTGTCAACCTGGAAGTTTTCAGCAATTGAAAATCTTCCATATTCTATTGTTACTGGTAATATGAGAGATGTTTCTCCACAAGATGAAGGCGCTCATTTCAATAAAATTACAAATACAAGAGAATGGTGGTATTATACTGTAATTTTTGATGACGAAAGTGAACTACCAGGTTGGTCTGCTACAATTGGTTTCTGTCATATGGCATGGGGTGATTTAAGATTAACAATGAAACCAGATATTTTGATAATAACACTCCATAGTCCTGAAGGGGAAGAATTTGGTGGTATAATAAACAAAAAGCGAGGAGGAATACTTGGACTTGGAATATTGGGGACCTCGGGATTGGATGCATCAACACCCGGTGTTGATTTAAAATTTGAAGACTCATGGGCCAAAGGAGAAGCTCCTATTTGGCACGTACATGCAGAGGATAAAGAAATTGACAAAGAAAATGAAATAATTGTAGATTTTGACTATTTTGCACCGTCCTCACCATTATGGATATATAGCAATAGGATAATTGATAAGGGAGAAGCTAGACTTGCAACATATATGTTTACAGGTTGTGAAGTTTCTGGTACAATTAAATTGAATGGGCAAGAATTCAAAGTAACAGGTATTGGACATCATGAACACTCTTGGTCATCTGGTTTTATAAAGTGGAATATTAAAGGATGGGATTGGTGTCATATTAGATTAGAGAACGGTTGGAATATTTACTATAACAAATATTATTTTAGGAACCAATTACTAGAAGCAAGAACAACAAGATTTAACCCAATTGCTTCACTAGTTATTACAACAGATCAAGGTGATACTCTCACTCTCTTAGAAGATCTTGATATAACAGTCAGAAAATCAGATAAATTATTTTTATTATTGAAAATGCCCACTGAATTAAATATAAGGGGAAAACCAAATCCAATATCTCAGATTCTGTTAAAGAAATATAATATCCGTCTTGATCTTGATATCGAAGAAGATAACACATATGAAAAGATATGGAAATTCCCAACATATGTTGGAATGAAGATAGGGCTAAGTAACATCGATGGAAAAATATCTTGGCAAGATGAAGATGGAAATCATGATGTAAAACTTATTGGTATTGGTAGTGTGTGGAATATGAGGAATTTTTAATTATTTAATCTCTACAATTCCTTTGTCTGCATCTAAAAATATTTTATTGCCATCTTTTATTTTTTCAATTTCAATTTTATCAATACAAGGAATACCTGCAAGTATCACACCTGTTGCAACAATTGTTTCTGTTTCCTTATTTATTATTCCTGCTGGTGCAACGTCATTTTTTTTAAGACCATATATTACATAGGACCCGACTGTTGAGCCTTTACCACAAGGAAATACAAGTATCTTACCTGTTACACATCGTCCTTCAAGTGGATGACCTTTTTCAATTACAATACCGGTATTTATGTCAATTCCGCCATAGAAACCAATAGGTTCAGGGCTAACTATTGCCTCACCTTCTGCTTTACCAGGAGATATTGTTCTTCCTTTCATAATTGCGCCTCCACAAGATCATCAATATTTGCAAAACACACTTCTTGTTTACAAAAGCCAGGTAGATAATTTGCTGCTTTTCCAGAATTCACCCCTGTTGTTTTGTATCCCATCTTCTCAATTGGTGAGACAACCATACAGGTATCAGCAACAATACTTCCACCTGCTTTTGCAATTATTTCATTATAGCCCATTCTTTCTGCAGCTTCTTTTACCATTCTTGAAGTACATATCCAAACTGGTCTTTTCAAATGTTTACCTTCAAGTTTATCAGCAAGAAGTGAAATTTCACGCAATGATGCATGAGGACAGCCAAAAATTACTATATCCGGTTTTTTTCCAGTGTTAAGTTTATCATATGTTTCCTTGATTTCTTTTTTTCCAACAGAAATTGTCTCAAGTCCTTCTTTTTTAACATTATCAGCCTCAGGAGTAATTCCTTCTACATGATATAATGCCACAGCACCAGATGCAGCCATTGCAGCGCCAAGTGCTTTGAGTTGATCAGTGTTTGCATCTTTTATACCTGTAAAATAAGGGATTTTATTTTTTACCTGCTTACCAACATACCAACCTAGAGCGCCGAAATCAGAATTATAATTCAAATTAAAATTTACTTTAACTTTTACATTTGGCTGTCTATTTTCCCACAAATGTAATCCATAATTTGGTGTAACTCCACAGATAGCTGCTGCAAGAGCAGAAGGTCCTCCCTCCCTATTTGTTCTTGCGCCAATAACAGAATTTGAAAATGATACAGCTGATGATTCTGACCAAGCAATATGTTCCCTGAAACGTGGAAGGTTTCCTGCTAAATATGGTGTACAAGTGGAGGTTACCACGATTCCCATTTTTTTAAAAGCATTTATAATTCGAAGTTGATTTTTTGCAAAATCCTCTGGAAAACCAAGTTTCTTCCAGTTTTCAAGATCCATTCCTGCTGGATTTAGATAAGTTAGAACTTTTACTTTTGCTCCTTTTGAAGCAATGTCTTCTAAAAATTCCATGCCTGGGTCACCAATTGACTTATATGACACTCCTGCAACTTGAACAGAACCAACAGGAATCATACTATCTGCATTGTATATTTCTCCCAGTCGGACTAGCAATCTAAAAAGTCTTTCCATTACTTCGCCTTTTTCACCTTTAAGTATCTTTTCTTGTTCATTTGTTAAATGTATTTTACCAACTCCTTACAATTTTTTACCAATATATCTATTTCTTCTTTTGAAGCATTATCTACATGAACTCCCCCAATTGCAACAACCTTTTTATTATATTTTTCACAAGCTACCTCAGCTATTGGTTTAAGAACGATATCATCATAATGCCCTTTTATTCGAATAGAATTTGTTTTAATTCCAGGTTCACAGATAACAACTCCACCGATATGAGAACGTTCTCCTCCACCTAGAATATAAATGAGGTCGTCTCCATTTTTGATTTTTTTAATAAAAACCTTATATTTTCCCTCACCTGAGGTAATCATTTGAATCAACTTCTCTATATTTAACAACCTCATATTTGTTCTTATCAACATCAAAAGGTATTGTTGCATCAAATCCAATCTTGGTTGTTAGTGTTTTTTTACCAGGTTCATGTTTTCCAGATGGATCAAGAGAACTACCTGATTGATCGGGTTTTACTATCATGTCTTTATCTCCCTGAAATCTAGTAGCCATTGCCCATTCAACAGCAATAGGGTTGAAAATATCTACATCCTCATCTACAATTGTCACGTGTTTCATACTCTTATGACCATTGAAAGCAGCTTCAATTGCCTTTTTACCATCATCAGGATTTTTCTTTTTAATTTGAACAATACCATGTAGCCAAGAACCCCCACCCATTGTTACATAAACATTTTTACAATCAGCAACCTTACTTACTTCATCATAAATTGTTGGTTCCTTAGGCATCCCCATAAGTAACTTATGTTCAAATTTTCCAGGTAGTAAGGCTTGATACATTGCATCCTTTCTATGTGTTATACAATCAACCTCAAAAACAGGTTCCTGTCTTTCAAAATCTCTTGTTTCAGTAAGATCAACAAATGGCCCCTCACGATCAAGATCTCGGGTAAGTCTACCCTCTATAACAAATTCAGATTCAGCTGGAACTTCAAGGTCTTTTGTGATACATTTTACTAAATCAGTTTTATCAAGTGAGTTGGCAATACTGAACTCATCAACGCCAGATGGGGGACCTAAAGATGCTGCAATCATAACAGGTACCGAATTACCAATACAAACTGCCATCTCAAGATCACCCTTAATTTTATCATAAGTGGTACGAGTCTGCCTTTTTTGAATAAGACGGGCTGTAAATTTGTTTTTTCCTATCTCCATTAAACGATGATAAGAAACATTACGTCCAGTATCTGGATCTTTTATTGTTGCAACTGTTGCAGTAGCATACCTGCCACCATCTCCATTAAGATGATATAAAAGTGGAAGTTTGCTAATATCTGGATTTTTTATAATAACTTCTTGACATGGTGCCTTATCAATTAAATTTGGTTCAGAAGGATTACGTAAAGCATCTACTAGTTTAAACAAAAGCTTATCCTTTATAGTGCCAAGTCCATCAGCAATAATATCACGATTTGAAGTAATTCCTGCAAAAATTGGATAAGGATAACTCTTAACTTTTTCAAAAATAACGGGTTGCTCATTTAGAGAATAAATAACATCTGCAATCTCATTTCTAACAGATACTTCTCTTTTTATCCGAACAAGTTTACTTTCATTTTCAAGTTTAGTAAGAAAACTACGAAGATTCATAATTATTACCTCTCTCTAGATGCACCTATAACAGTTTGTAAAGTTTGGAATCCTTCTTTTTCAATAGCATTTGCAACTTCTTCCTGTATCTTTTTATCAGGAGTAAGTGCAATTATACTACCACCAAGTCCACCACCAGTAAGTTTAGCGCCAAATGCACCATTATCCCTTGCAAGTTTTACAATGAAATCAAGTTCTCTTGAAGAAACCTCTATTTGTTGAAGAAGCTTATGATTCTCATTCATTAATTTACCAAGCTCTTTGTGATCCTCATTTTTAAGAGCATTTCTAGCTAAATAAGCGATATTTTCAGCCCTATCAAATATTTCTTTGTATTTTTCAGGATTTCTTTCTCTTCTCTCACGCACACCTGCAACCGCTGCGGCTGTATTTGCTACCTTACCGGTATTACCCATTACTATTTCAATAGGAGCAGGAATAGAGATTTTATCCATAACCTGATTTTCACCTTTCTCAAACCATATGAGACCACCAAAGGTTGATGCTGTATTATCTATTCCAGATGGACTTCCATGATATCCTTTTTCACCTTCAAATGCAGCTTCATTTATTTCTTCATCAGATAAATTTAGATTAAAATGTTCAGATAGGGCTCTAGCAATTGCAACACATGAAGCTGCGCTTGCACCTATTCCACTTGCACAATACAATGTTCCATCAAGTGTTATCTCCAGTCCTTTTTTTGATAAATCAATATCCATTTTTTTCAAAATTCGATTTATTGAATCTTTTTGCTGATCAATTTTTTCTTCCTTATAGTTTGGAGTTGCTTTTCTTTCATCGATAAGTGTCCAACCAGGTTTATCGATTTGATTAAGTTTTGCAACAGTATATTTTCCAATTGCAGAAACTATCGCTGGTACTCCATATACCACAAAATGTTCATTAAATAAAATAGCCTTACCAAAACCAATGCCCTCGCCCGACATTTACATCACATAGTATTTACCAGTTTATTCAGCTTGAGATACCATAATTATTAAATGTTTTTATTAATTGTGGTATAACTAATATATATTAGAAAATTATTTAATTCTTAACTAAGTTAATGGGTGTTAATTAGGTTGAAGAAATATAATGAATAAAGATACTAATTCTGAAAAGATTTGTTCGGTTTCTAAATATTCATTTAAAACAAGATTTAACATATCCAGGTTCACTTATTTTTGGAAAGCAATTGATTTTATTGCCTGTAAAATAAAAAGATTTGCATTATTATATGAAAATACATTGTCAAAGGAATATGAAAAGGAGGGAAATCTTTTCAACATTTCTGACTCAAAAAAAATTTTACACATAGGATGTGGTTCATATCCAGTAACAGCAATTTCTCTTGCTAAATACAATGGTGGCAAGGTTGTTGCAATTGATATTGACCCAAGAGCAATTAAGCGAGCCGTTAAGGTAATTGAAAGAAAAAATTTACAGAACAAAATATCAGTTGACCTTGGAGATGGAAGAAACTATCCTTTAAAAGAATTTGATACAATTATAATATCAAGCTGTTCAATTCCAAAAATCGATATATTGCATCATATTTTTAAAACAGCAAAAACCAATAGTAAAATTATTGTTAGAGAAATATATGGAGCAAGTAAAGCAGTTGAGGATTGTATAAAACTCCATAAAAATATCAAGATTATAAAAAGAATAGGAAATAATCCATTTCCAACTTCAAGATGGGAATCTTTTTATTTAATAAAAAATAATTAATCATTTTGATAACATCTTTTTAAAACCTGTAACATCTGTTTTTCTTGCTTCTGTTAAAGATACTAAAAACCCTGCAAAACCGGTAACAACATCTGTGATAATAAATCCTAGAAGAGTAAATACTAATACTATTTCTTCACCCACTCCAAAAAGTGTTGAAAATATTATTATAGATGTTAATTCACGAAAACCAAGACCGGCAAATGTTACAGGGATATATCCAGCAATATTTGCAACAGGATAAAGTAAGATGAAGCTTAGATATGGAATATTTGCTCCTAATGCATAGACAATTATATATTCTTGAGAAAAAATAAGTATCCAACATATAAAACCAAGTAATAGTGGTATAATTAAACGACTAATTCTAGGAAAATCTTTGTAAAAGGTATCTACAAATTTTGAAGAAGGGTCTTTTAGCTTTTTTGGAATTAAATATTTAACAAATATGTTGAAGAATTTTTCACCACGTTCTTTTTTAATAAAATAAATTATGATTATTGCTTGGATTCCTATCAGAATAGCAATAATAATTGGAAGTATTCTTGTTATCTCAAGATCTGAAAACTGATCAAGTATAATTAATAATCCACCAACTATCATTGTATATATTGCTACTTGACGAACTGTTACTTCAATAAATGTGTTAACAAATAGTTTACCATAAGGTTCCCCTGTTTTTTCTTTCATATAAGGAACTCTCATTAACTGTCCAATAAATCCTGGAGTCCAGCTTGCATAAAAATATCCTATCATGAAACACTTTAAAGACTGAAAGTAGCTAATTTTGATTTTTTGCTCTTTTTGTATTAGTTGCCAACTATAATTTCTAATTAGTACTCTTGGAATTGTTAAGGATAATGCTAATAATATGTAAATTGGATTTATTAAAAAGAAAGCATCTATAATCTTATTTACATCCAGATTAAAAATTATTATTATTAGTACTACAAGTCCTAACAATGGTAGAAATTTTTTTGCTTTTTCAAAAATATCAATTTTCAATGAGTAGGGAGTAAGTAATTATCTTTTTTTATTCTTGTGGAAAATTGAAAGTTCTATTTTAGGCTCTTTTTATTAAAATAACTTGGAAAAAATCAAATGCAATTTTAAGTAATATATTGAAAATATTTACTTTTTTAGGGGAAATTATTAATTGAATAAATGTTACACCTTTCATATTTGATGGAAAAAAATAATCTTAAAAAATTGGTAAAATTTCTACCAATAATTGGTGTAATAATATTCATTTATATAGTATATGAGATTGGAGTGGGAAAAATCGCAGATGCTTTTTTTTCAATTCCAATTCAATATTTTATTCTTGCGCTTCTGATTGTTTTTCTTAGAATATTTGTTTATTCTTATAAATGGGGTTATATTTGTAAAAAAATGAAGATAAATATTGACTACTTTAATTTAGTAAAAATCTACTTGATTGGGATTTTCTATGGCAATTTAACACCTGGTGCAATTGGTTTACATTTAAGAATTTTTTATTTGAAAAAGAAGTCTAAAGAATCAATCGGTAAACTACTTGCAAATTCAATTATAGATTTTGAATTAGCTATTATAACAGGTATTTTTATAGGTCTTATTGGAACTATATATCTTTTTAATTATTATCCTGGACTTCTTCCATTAATAATATTACTGTTTCTTCTTCATATTTCATTGTTAGTCATTTTTATGAAAAAAAGTGGTGGAAGTAAATTTTTCAAGATTTTTATTAGACCGTTAATACCAATAAAATATAGAGTAGGAATTGATCAATCTGTTGAATTATTATATAAGGATATGCCTAGAATTAGGGAAATGATAGTTCCTGTTTTTTTTGATCTTATTACTTGGATTATAATTGGTACCCAAGTGTATATAATTGCAATAGGATTTTCTGTTGATATTCCATATTTAACATTTTTAATGTTGCATACCTTATCAGTTATTGCTTATTCTTTAATACCCATTTCAATAGGAGGTTTAGGTGTTAGAGAAGGGGCATTTGTGTTTTTATTACTACCATTTGGAGTGGAAGCAGAAATTGCTTTTGTTATATCATTATGTGGTTATATAGTAAAAATGATAATTCCAACTTTATTAGGAATGTTTTTTTCGTTTAAAGAAAGATAAAGATAAATTTTAAGAAATAAACCTATTGAAAAATGTAGAAGAGGAAGATATTATTAAGTCTGAAAATGAAAAAGAAGCACATTACGAGTTTGTAAAAAATTATTTTAAAAAAAGTGCTGAGGAAAACAAAAAATTTTACAGTTTAAAAAATAAAGATGATGTTGAAAAACAGATAAAAAAACGTAGAATGTGGAAAATTTACACATCAATCTTAGATAAAATTATTAAAAAAGATTCTGAAATCTCAAATGTTATTGATATAGCATGTGGAATTGGAAATTTTACTTTTGAAATTGCAAAAAATAATAATTATAAAAATATTGTTGGAATTGATTTTCTAAAAGAAACTATTGATATTGCTAGAAAAAATAAGAATTTATTCAAAAATGTTACATTTTTACAGGGCGATTTATTAAATCTACCATTTATTGATAAGAGTTTTGACTTTTCAGTATGCCTGAACACCTTGCATCATATTCATAAGAATGATTTATACAAAGCAATTACAGAGATATCAAGAATTACTAAAAAATATCTAATGCTTGAGATTAGAAATAAAAATTATATTTTCAAATCTTTGCATAATATAATTATTTTACAAAGAGTATATAGAGACTTACCTATTTACTTTAGTTCAGTTTCAGATTTAAATAATTTAATGGGAAAAAATGGATTCAAACCTATTATTATAAGAGGGAATAATTTATTAATTTGGACAAGTTGGCGAATTGTAATTGTTTACAAAAGATATTAACAATGGAGGCTTCTTTTGGAAAAAAATGAAAAAAAAAATATTTCAAGATTCTTTATTAATAGCAGGAGAATCCTTTCATGCTATTATTATAATTTTTTAGAATTACTTGCGGTTAAAACTAATTTTTTTAATAAACTTTTAATGAGTTGGAGAAGACCCGTTTTTCTAAACGAAATAAAAATGGCTAATATAAAAAAAAATGATAAAGTGCTTTTAATTGGTTGTGGAATTTTTCCTTCTGAAACAATGCTAATTGCAGAAATATCAGGTGCAAATGTAGTAGGAATTGATAACTCTCCTAAAGCTGTAAAAATTGCAATTAAATATGTAAAGCTAAAAGGACTTTCAAAAAATGTTAAAATTGAATATGGGGATGGAAAGGACTATCCATTAAATGATTTTGATGTAATATTTATTGCAATTAATGTTTGGCCAATTGATTTTGTTTTAAAAAATATTTTAAAAAATATGAAAAAAGATGGAAGAGTTATGTGTAAAAGTCTTAAAAATGATATTTTAAATGTTATCGGAAAAGAAAAATTTAAGATTGTGTCTAAGTTAGAAAATCCAAAAACACAATCTTTTTTATTAGTTAAGAAAAAATAAGTATTTTTAATACACATTTTTTAATTGGTTTAATCTTACTTTTATTTTATTAAAATCTCCATCTTTGAATATCTTTTGTATTTGTTGAAATATATATCTTGGTCTTAAGTAAAATCTTTTCATCGCATGTCTATAAAACTTATCAAGTTCCTCTTTCGTGAAATTTCCAAGACCTTTTCTTGAATCTGCAACTACAGTATAACCATCGGCTTCGCTGATTTTACCCTTCTTTACTGCCTCACACCAAATTTCAGAACCATATTTATAGGTCAAAATTGTAAATAAAGCAGCATCCAAAGGTAAAGAACATGCAAAATCTATCGTTTTTTTGATATGATCTTTTGTTTCAATTGGTGCACCCAATATAAAGGTTCCAACAGTAAAAAAATCCATCTCATTACTAAGTTTAATTGCTTTTCTAATCTGACTAGTTGTAGCTTTCTTGTTATAAAAATTTAAGACATCCTGATTTGCAGATTCCAGACCATAATAAAGATGCTTAACACCTGCTTTTTTCAATTTGGAATAAAGATTCCTATTAGCAGTATCAACTCTAGCACCCTGAACATATATTTCAATATCGGTTCCAATTTTTATTAATCTATCAAGTATTTCTCTTGCTCGCTCTTCATCTGCAAGAAATGTATCATCAACTATCATAAGAGAATCATAAGTTTCATTTATTTCCTCAATCTCACTTACTACATTTTCAACAGAACGTTTTCTAAATATATTAAAACCAAGTGTGTTTCGAGTGCAGAATCGGCAATTAAAAGGACATCCTCTACCAGTTATTATTGAAGTAAATTTTGGTTTAAAATTAGATTTACTTCTTTTTCCATAATTATATTTATCCACAAGATGACGAGCAGGAAAAGGAATTGAATCTAAATCTTGAATAATTTTTGCAGGTTTCCCTCTTTTAATTACATTGTTTTTTCTGTAATATATACCTTGTACATCAGATAGATTTTTACTTCCTTCTATTGATTCAGCAATTTTCTTAATTGAATTTTCACCATCACCTTCCACACTTATGTCTGCAGAGGGGATTTCATCAAGAGATTTTTTTGGTTGTATACTACAATGTGGGCCACCAATTATTATTGGAATATCAGATTCGATTTCCTTAATATATTTTGCGATCTTTGCTGACTCTTTATAGGGATATGTAAATCTTCCACCTTGCATTGTTTCTTCATATGATGATGAAAATACACTAATTCCAACTGCATCTGTTGTTGATAATTCTTTATTAAGAGATCTCATGGGATATCTTTCAGCTAGAAAATCAATTAACTCAACATTGTGGCCTTCATCTTCTAAAATCCTTCCAATATATAGTAATCCAAGTGGTGGATGATATGAAGAAACATTTTGTGGTTTATCTATTTTTGATGAATAAATGTAACCTGCAGGAATTTGCAATAATAAAAATTTCATTTTATAATTATAAATCAAATAAGTATTGATATAATATTTGAATTAATTATTGAAAATTTATTATCTTAAACAATTAAAAAACTTTGTAAACATAAAATGTAATTAAACTTTGTATAAATGGACCTTAAAAAATTGTTACCAATCATTGGAATAATTATTCTAATATACATAATATTTACCCTAGATTTACAGGAAATATATACAGTTTTTACAAAGATTAATCCAATATTTTCAATTATTTCCTTCTTTGCTATTCTTCCAGTTGTTATAATGTCTAATATTCAGTGGCAAATACTTCTAAAAAAACAAAAGATTAAGGTAAGTTTTTTTTATTCATTAAAAAACATATTAATTGGTTATTTCTATGGTTTCATATCTCCTGGCGGAATAGGTGCTTATACAAGGGCTTTATATCTTGAGCATGAAAGCAAAGCTCCTCTTGGAAAATGTTTGTCAAACATAATAATATTCAATACGATTGATTATCTTTCATTGTTGCTTCTTGGTACAATTGGTGCAATTCTTCTTAGTAGTGTATACCCCTATCTGTTTGTAGTAATTATTATGATTAGTATTTTAATCGTTTTTTTACTTCTGTTTTTTCTTAAAAAAGAAAAATCTAAACACTTATTTTTAAAACTAATACAGTCAAGATTATTTAGTTCAATAAAGGATAGATTAACAGAATCATTAGATTCTTTTTATGAAGATTTACCTAGTTTTAAGGATGTTTTATTACCATTTGTAATCTCAATTATAGGATGGATTATTAGATTTGCAGAGTTATTTTTCATCTCAATACTATTTTTTATCGATATACCTTTTGTTTATTTTATACTAATAATTGCAGTGGGAAATGTAATAGCTTCAATTCCAATAACAATATATGGTCTTGGAACTAGAGAGGCTTCACTAATTACTATGTTTTTGTTTTTTAATGTAATTCCAGAGAAAGTATTAGGTCTTTCACTATTTTGGTTTATAATAATTTGGTTTTCGCCTAGTCTAATAGGGGCAATAATTACCTATTTTGAAACTAAGAAGTTTAGTTTATCATTTTTAAATGAGAAGACTGTGGAAAGATTTTCAAACTACATGAAAAAATATCCAGAGCTTTACAGATATCTTGCTGAAGTTGTTAAGAAGAATATCTCAAATAAAACCAATAAACCGGTAATTGTAGATTTAGGTGTCGGTCCTGGATTACTTTCTCAAGCACTAATAAAACAGATTCCAAATGCAAATATTATTGGAATTGATCCCTCAGATAAAATGCTTAATATCGCTAATAAAAATGTAAAAAAAGAAAGATTTCAAACAATGATTGGGATATCTGAAAATATTCCACTTAAAAATAACACTGTTGATATTGTAGTCAGTAGATTCAGCCTAACATATTGGGATAAACCTAAAGAAAGTTTTACTGAAATAAATAGAATATTAAAACCAGGTGGTAAACTTATTTTAGAGGCATTAAATAAAAAATTTTCAAGAACAAAATTATTTTTTATAAAAATACATATGTTTTTTAAATCAGCAGGTTTAGATGTTATAAGATATCACTCTGAAGCTTTTAAGACAGCTTATACAATTTCACAGGTTGAACATATTTTAAAAAATTCAGGTTTCAATTTAGTTTTTAAGGAAACTGAAAAAAATGACTGGAAGTACATTTTAATTTCAGAAAAAAGTAAATAACAAATTTTAAATATTATACAAAATAATAATTATTATATAAAAAGGGGAAGGTTATATGAATAAATATTATAAAAAAAATATTGCATTTTTTATAGTTTTAATATTTTTCATATTGTCCCTAGCACCGATTGGAACTAGTATTGAAACAATAGAATTAAAAGAAAATAGTTACGATTCTAATGATGAAATATTAGCATTATATCTACTCCGTGGAGAACATTATCTATATTTTAATGCAACTGAGGTTGTTGGTTCATTTAATATAAAATATGCTTTTCCTGCTGAACTTGATTATCAGTTTCCAATAATTATGGAAATATTGAATGATTCTACAGCAAATATAATAAAATACAGAATAGAAAATGAAGCAAATGTACCAAATAAAATTGTAAATTTTTCGATTAGTTCAATGGATATGGAAGATAGTGGTTTGATACATTTTAATTTCTATGTACTTGTGAAAAATAAGGATTTTTCAGACCTTCCTAAAAAGATAAAGATTCCAAAAAAAGATGATCTTCCTCCTGAAACAACAAAATGGCTCTCAAAATCAAAAGTTGTACAAAAAAATAGGATTATTATTAGACTCAGAGCAAGGCAAATGAAAGTTTTAACAAATAATGTTTTAAAATTAGCAAAAAGAATAGCCTTATTTTCTAGATTACATAGGTATCCATTATTTTTTATTCAATACAAGCTGGGATTATATAGGTCCCAAGATGCATTTACTGCACTTTTGATAAATGGAGAATGCCCGGGTAGATCACATTTGGGATGTGCATTATTTAGGGCTAATAATATTCCAGCAAGAGTAGTACTTGCTAATCGTGATTATCCTTTCTGGTATGAGATGCATTATATGACAGAGTATTATCTTCCAAGTTATGGTTGGATATTAACAGAGGTACATAAAGGAATAACACCATATGAAACAAAAAATCAGATAATTCTTAGGATTTGTTATCCAGAAGATGAAAACAACACCCAAACTGATTTTATAAATAAAAAAATGAAGGGAATTGAAAGATGGTTTTGGATTGATAATGAATTTGTTAAACCATTTTATAAAGATTTAGTTGAAGGCAGTAGATGCTCAATGTTTAGAGAAAAGGAGGTTTTTACAGATAATATATCTGGAGAAAATGCAATCATTATTACAAAAAATGTTTTTGATAAATATGAATACTATCTTGGAATGAGTTTAGCTGGTGATAACTTAGAATACTTTCAAAATGCAACTAATTACCAATTTCAAGCAATTGAACAATTAAAGATTTCAAATGATATGGAGTCTTACATAAATTATCTAGAAAAAGCAAATGGGGAATATGAAAAAATTATAATTTAGGGGTTGGGATGAGTAATAAAAAATCTTCAGGAAACATTAAGGGTTTTTTTATAATTTCATTTATACTATTAATTGTATTTTCCCTTGGTTTTTTTCCAGTGGTATTTGCTTGGAGAATCTTACTAATTTTTATTTCATTTAACCAACTATGGCATTTTTTTATTCTTCCGTTTTTTATCTATATAGGAATAATTATTACAATTTTCTTTCAGGTTTTGATATCTGGAATTTTTATTCATGTTTTTAATTTCAAATATAAACCAGGAGTTTACAACTATTCGATAAACGAAAAGATGGCCTTTAAATGGATAGTTGTTTGTGCATTATACACACCTGTAAGAAAAATTCTTGAGGTTTTTTCTTTGGGGATAAAAAATACATATTACAGATATCTTGGAATGAAGATCGGTGATAATTGTCTAGTTGGAGGAGTGATTAAAGACCCTTGTTTGACTGAATTTGGAAAAAATATAACAATGGGAGAATATGCAATTATCTATGGTCATATACATAATTATGAAAAAGGGACAATAACAATGGATACTGTTAAAATCGGGAATAACTGTATCATTGGAGCTGGTTCAATTATTATGCCTGGAGCAATTCTTGAAGATGATGTTAAACTTGCCGCAGGGGCAGTTGTTGCAAAGGGTCAAATCTTAAAAAAGGGAAAAATCTATGGAGGAATTCCTGCAAAAGAGATTAAAAAGAAAAAAAAGAAATCTTAGTTAATCTCTTTATAGGTTATTTTTATTTACATCTTTGTGAAAAACCAAATTAGAAAGAATCTTATTTTAATTAGGAAAAAACTTTCAAATAAAGAAGTTTTTGAAAAAAGCAAAAAAATAAAAAATAGACTTTTTGGTTTGAATGACTTTAATCAAGCATCAACAATTCTTTTTTATGTTTCTTACAATAATGAAGTTTATACACATGAAATGATAAAGGAACTATTGACAGGCAATAAAGAAATTGTTGTTCCAATAGCAAATAAAAAAAATAGAAGTTTGACATTATCCAAACTTGATAATTGGGATGATCTAACAATTGGTGCCTATAACATCCTTGAGCCAAAAAAGGATAGAATAAATGAAGTTAATCTTGATTGTATTGATTTGATAATTGTTCCAGGTGTCGGCTTTGATGAAAATGGAAATCGAATAGGTCATGGGAAAGGTTATTATGATAAACTTTTAAAAAATTCAAAACAAGCAACAAGTATTGGTTTATCATTTGAATGTCAAATTTTTGAAAATATTCCAACTGGAAAATATGACATTCCAGTAAACATAATTGTTACTGAAAAAAGGGTAATTAAAAATTATTAAATGTCGACAAAACATTTTAAACGAAATAGAGAGATAAAAACAAATAGAATTCTATAGTAAAAGAAAAAAAAAGCAAGGAGGTTTTTTGAATACTTATTTATTTTTACCTCCAATATTTACATGAATATAGATCAATAAAACATATCCACCTCTGTTTTCTGAATCAGAAGATTCAGGCATATCTGCAGATATTGCTAATAAAGTTGGTCCAAATCCAAATATAAATTTTGAAAAAATTGTAATGTATCCACTTGGAGGAATATTTACAAAACCAGTTGTTTCTTTACCTATTAATGCGCCCCCCTCGAGTGTGATTTTCCAACTAACGTTTTTTGCTTCTAAACCACCAATATTATTAATTTGTGCACTAACCCTGAATAATCCACCCTTAATTGAATCTATCATAAGTTCTGGTCCTTTGATAATTTCAATAAAAAAAGACTCTGACCATTTACTAGTTAAATCAAAAAAATCTTTAGCTTTTGCCTTTATTTCATAAAATCCATGTTCAGACCATGTATGATTGACTATTATTTTTTCACCTGAGACATAGGGACCAATCCATCCGCTGCTAGTGTTATCACCCCATTCAATATAGTAGTATATATCATCATCGTTAGGATCAGTAGTATTTATTGTAAAATTATATACTTGGTTTATCACTCCATTATCTGGACCTGATATTGTGGGAGCTTTAGGTGGCGCTGGATAATATGTACAATCTTGAATAATTATAGTTCCAGCAATTTCCATTCCACCTGGTAAGGTACCAATAAGAGTACATGTACCAGTGTCCTCATCACATTCATACAATTGTCCAGTAGTTGTATAAGCAGTTAGATACAAGACATCTGTTACTCTACAAAAATCACCCCCTTGAGCATAGTTTATACTAATACCTAATGAACCGACTAGAGTTGCTTCTCCAGTTACAGTATCAATTATCCAAAGTGAATCTTGGGTAAGATCCCATCCATAGAGTACACCATCGGCGTCAAATGCCATTCCAATCATATAACCAACACCGCCACCGAAAGGACCAATTAGTTCCTGCTCACCTGTATATTGGTTAATTTTATAGAGATAATTGTCCTCTGAACTCCCATACATGTAATAAGTTATAGGGTCATATGCTAGATCCAAGATATTGACACCACCGCCACCAATTAACCAAATATTACATTCAAAAGGATCTATACCATATAATATACCAGTTTCGTATTCTGTTGCATACCATATACCATCACAACCATATGTACCAGATAATAAAGTTACATCAAACGTACATGTTGACGAAACCTCTGAAGGATCATAAAACGGAAAACAAACTATCTCACCATTACCAGGATATACATTGAATCCACACATATATTCACAATATTGGTTGAATGAGGACTGGCACACACCACAAGATTTTTGATCAAATAATGCTCTATTTTTTGTAGATTGCATTACAGGTTCATTGGAAATTTTTCCTACTGGTTGAACTGTAACAACAAATGGTTGGACACAAACTCCAATAAAAAGAACTATAAATCCAAACACAAGCGTCTTATACAATACAGGTTTTTTACTCATATTTTCTTCTCCCTCTAAATTTTCAAATCCTGTTTAATATATATAAATATTATGTTAACCGTTATCATGCTTTGTTGGATAATTAAATGTTACAATGACTAAAAATAAAATATAAATGTCTAATTTTTAATTAATATAAAGGAAATTTAGGTATTTACAAAAATGATTATGTGACAATATCTTTTAACCTATTCAATTCAACAGCCTTTTTAATTTCCATTGAAATTCTTTCACCATAGGAAATTGAATCACCATAAAGATAACCTGAATGTGGTGTAAAACGAGTCAATGGGCTACCAGGTATTCTCATTGAAACATCAAAAACAACCATTTCCTCCTTTCCTCTATCTGCTGCAATTGCACCCTGAAGTGCAAAGGGACCAATTATTCCTGGAGGACATTCCTTTTTTGTAACCTTAACAAACTTTTCACCAAGTGTAAAGATCTTTTCAATTATTGATTCCTTTGTCGTTGCTGCAATGTGACCTGTTTCAATGATTTTTGGTTTCAAATATTTAAGAACCTCAAGCTGTTCATTTGCAGGAAGTCTGATAAGACCATCAAGATTTGTCTGTCTTCTTGTATCAGTTCCCATAATTTCAAGCTCATCATTAATTACAGAGTAAAAATAATTGAAATTTATCTGAGCGCCAATTACGTATTCCTCGATTACTGCTTTTTCAAGGGACTCTTTTGTAATTATCTTCTTTTTAAGAAGTTCTTCAGATTTTTTCTTATAATCTTTATAGTCAATTGCATAAAAGAAAGCACGTTCATAACCTCTTATCGCTTCATTGACTTTAACAATTACAAGTCTGTCAATATCTTTTGGAGACTTTACAATTTTAGGAAATCTTATTCCAGCTTTTTCAAGTAAATAATATTGATTTTTAGGAACGTCTCGCTCTTCAAGTTTCAACATCCCTCTTGAACCAAATATTGGAACCATGAAATTGTTCTCAATATCCTTAAAATCAAAATATACCCAAAAGTATCTGTTATGAATAAATATCGTATTTTTAGCTCTTAGTTCTTCTTGGACTTTTGGTTTAGTTATATCTGAAAATTTATCAAGAAGAATTGTTTCATTAATGCATCCTCTACCGTCATTTCTTGTTTTATAATATTTTGTATAGGTTTTCTCACGACCTTTTTGGCAAACAGCTAATGTGTTAAAACCATGTTTTTTAGCCCCTCGACAAACATCAAGACCAGAGTGACCTCCTAAAACACCAATTGTTATATCTGATTTATCAAATGTATCTACAAGCTTTTGTATTTCTTTTCTTTCAATCATAATTAAGAGCTCCCCAAATATAAGACTAATATTTGAATTTTGGTCTCTTAGATAAATGAATTCTAAATGGAATTTTTTGCTGAGGAAAACCAGATGTTTTGTCTTTAATTAAATTGTAGATTTCATCTAATTTATAAGTTTGATTTTCCTCACCGATTTCTTTTATTCTAAAACGTGGTGTAAATGTTTTACTATTACTTTCTTTTTCACCTACAACAATAATTATTGGTGTCCATTCTTTTTCTGCATCTCGAATCTTTCTACTAACACTCTGATCTCTATCGTCAATATCAGCTCTAATATGGACATATTGTGATTTATTATCAAATTCCTCAATGAAATTTTCACACATTTTAATATAATCACTTTTAACAGGTATGAAACGGATTTGAGTAGAAGAAAGCCATAATGGTAGCATTGGTTTTTGTCCTTTACTTGTTTTAATTGCTTCCTTTTCAAGTAAAGCATAAATTACTCTCTCAATAGCACCAGAAGGACTGCAATGAAGAATCAAGGGATGTTTTGGTTTTCCATCTTTATCTGTAAAATTGATATCATATCTTTCACCATTTTCTATATCAATCTGATCAGTGCTTAATGCTGATGCTTTTTCAGACATATCAACAAAATTGAACTCAAATTTTAAAATAAAATAAAATATTCTATCATCCCACAATTCTATTAGAATTGGCTTTCCGAATTTTTTTACAAGACCAATAATGAATTCTTTATTTTTTCCATAAAATTCTTTAGTTGTTCTTAAGGCCATTTCAATATCAGAAATATCAATTCCAATATTTTTTAAAACACTAAGACTCAAATCAAATCTTATTTTAAACTCATCCATTGCCATATCCAAATCAGAGGTGAACGCATGTACATCAGGCATTGTAAAAGCTCTTAATCTTCTAAGTCCAGTAAGTTCTCCAGATTGTTCTCTTCTAAATGAATATTTTGTTAATTCATAGATTTTAAGTGGTAAATCTTTGTAACTAATTGTAGCATCATGAGCCATTAGAAATTGTCCAAAACAAGCAGCAAATCTTAGAAAGAAATTTCTCTTATCACTTTCAACTTGATATTGTCTGGCAGGAAATCTCTGTAAGTATTTTGAAAGTGTTGGATGATCCATATCATACATAATCGGTGTTTCAACCTCAAGACCACCATAATCAATTACCCTTTGAGTGACATATTCCTCAATTAATTTTTTAATTAACCTACCTTTTGGATAAAATCTCATATTCCCCCCGTCAGATGCGGGTTCATAATCTGCAATTTCTAATTTTTGCATTAATTTAACATGAGGAGGTTCTTGTTTAACTGCCCTTGATTTTTCCTTTTCATAAAACGAAAATTTCTTTAGATTATCATGACCTGAAAAATTAAACTCTCCAACATCATGAAGCGTTCCATCGTCTGTTAAAATATACCAATAAGAACTTAGTTTTCTTTCCTTTTTTAATGATTCAACTTCCTTTGTCCCTGGGATAATTTCTCGGGAAAGTTCAGATAGAGGATGACCCTTGCAAGAAATTTTAAAAGCTTTATACCAGCCAAATGGGGAACGTTTTACATTGAAATTTTTATTTCTTAACTCATATTCAATTTCAATTAATATTTCCTGAGCCTTTTTTGGACTAGCAAGGTCTGGAGAAAGATGAGCATAAGGATATAACATTATGTTTTTTACTTTAAGTTGTTCAGCTGTTTTTTCAATTTCAGCAGTTGCATCAACAACTGCTTGTCTAGGTGACTTTTCATCTACTTTTTCAACTGCAGTAAAAGCAGTTAGAGCCTCTTCAAGTCTATCTGTTTTTTTTTCTGTCTCTTCAGGTTGTTTTATCGCCTTATCCTTTACTTCGTATTCAATATAATCGCTATGAATTAGTAAAAGTTTCATTGAATCAGACCCTGTAAAACAAGTAAATGTTATTAAAGATAGTGATTAGTATAAAAATTAAATGGGGGAGGCGGCGGAGGTGTTAAACACCGCTTTTTAAAAAAACTAAATTGATATTACTTGCAATCCCATCTCTCCGCCTGAATGCTTGAATGTACTAAACAATATAAGAACATTTCGGAATAAATTTTGAAAAATTCTCTCCATATAAATAAGGAGAAAGAAACTGAAATGTCAAAAAAATAAAAGTTAATTTAATTTTAAAAAAATTAAACATCATATCATTTTTTTATAGGCATCTGCATCAAGTAATGATTTAAGCTCTGATTCATTTTTTACTTCTATTTCTACAAGCCATCCCTCATCATAAGGGCTTTCATTTATTGTTTCAGGAGCATCTTCAAGTTTTTTATTTATATTTGCAATTTTTCCTGAAACAGGTGCATATATTTCAGATACTGATTTAACCGATTCAACAACACAGAGTTCTTCACCTTTTTTTATTTCCTTACCAATTTCAGGTAATTCTACAAAAACGATATCTGTTAGTTCTGATTGAGCATGATCGGTTATTCCAACCTTTGCGATCTTATCGTCAACTTTTATCCATTCATGACTATCAGTATATTTTAAATTGCTTCTTACTTCATCTCCCATATTATCAAATTATGGTATTTTAGAAGGTAATAAAAATATTTTCTAATTTTGTATAGCCCAATCTTTTGGTACAATTGGTGGTTTAACAACGTTTGCTTTTACTAGTTTATCTCTAATCTGTATTTCAAGAATGCTATCTTTTTCTCTAAAATCAGGATGAACATATCCCATTGCTATTCCAACATTTAGACATGGTGATAATGTTCCACTTGTAATTGTACCTACCTTTTTTCCATCTTTTTTAATTTCACAGTTCGGTCTTGGGATACCTTTATCGATACAGATTAAACTTGTAAGTCTTTCATAATCTCCTTTTTCTTTTTGTTTTAATAATGCTTCTTTTCCAATGAAGTTATGGTCCCAGTTAATAGTCCATGACATTATAGCTTCTAGTGGTGTCCTTCCCCCCTTGAATTCGTTTCCTGCTAAAATAAAGCCTTTTTCAAGTCTTAAAGTGTCTCTTGCTCCAAGACCTATTGGTTTTATACCATATTCCTTTCCAGCATCTAAGATTTTTTGAAACAATTCTTCTGCTAAATTTGTAGGTGTAATTTGTAGTTCATATCCAAGTTCACCAGTATAACCTGTATGCGAAATAATGCAGTTAACACCTGCTAATTCAATATATTGACAACCAAAAAATCCAACTGTTTTCAAATTTATTTCAGTAAGTTTTTGAAGTGTATCTCTAGATTTTGGTCCTTGAATTGCTAAAATCACATAATCTTTTGAAACGTTTTCTGCTGTTGCACAAATATTGTGCTCTTCTGCTTTTTTGTTTAACCATTTAGTAACAGTTTCAGCCATGCCAGCGTTTGGGATTATCATATATTTGTTACCAAGATGCATAAAGATAGTGTCGTCAATAACAGTTCCATCTTCTTTAAGAATTGCAGTATATTGACTCATGCAATCTTTGATTCTTGAAGCATCTTCTACCGTCGTTAGTGAAATAAGCTTTTCAGCATCATTTCCAGTAATCCATACATTGCTCATATGTGAAACATCAAAAAGACCTACTTTTCTTCTAACTGTAAGATGCTCATCTTTAATTGATGAATACTGAATAGGCATCTCAAAACCTGCAAATTCTATAAATTTTGCTCCAAGTTTTTTCTGAAGAGGGTTTAAAGGTGATTGAATTAACATAAATATCGACCAGGTGAATAACATAACTATAGTTTAAGGATTTCGACAAAACATTTATCATACTTACCATATAACATAAGAAAATGAAATCAACAGATATTCCTGGAGTCTATAAAGTTAAAAATAAAATATTTACTGAGAATCCAGATTCTTGTAAAGGAATCAAGGTCTATAATGAGAAATTTGTAAAATATAAAAATAAAATATTTCGATCATGGAATCCCTATAGAAGTAAACTTGCAGCAGCATTATTAAATGGCTTATCTATTAGAATAAAACCTAACTCTGATATTTTATATTTAGGAGCAGCAACAGGCACAACTGTTAGTCATATATCAGATATTTTGAAAGATGGTACAATATATTCAGTGGAAAATTCTCCAATAGCGGTTAAAAAATTATTAAAAGTATGTGAAAAAAGAAAAAATATAATCCCAATTCTAGAGGATGCTAATCATCCAGATCGATACAGTTTTATTGTACCTGTTGTTGATATTATATATCAGGATATTTCTCAAAGAAATCAAGCAGAAATTTTTATTGAAAATGCTAATAGATTTCTTAAGAAAAATGGTTTTGGAATAATAATGGTGAAGGCAAGAAGTATAGATGTTTCTTTTGAACCAAAAAAAGCATTTGATCTTGTTTCTTCCAAGCTTGAAGTAAGTGGTTTTAAAATCCTAAATAGACTTAATTTAAATCCTTATGAAAAGGATCATGCAGCAATTTTAATTACACTATAATTATATCGAAATTAACTTTAGATTCTATAATATTATGAGAAAAAAATATGAAAAAAACAATAGTAAAAATAATTATTGGGCTTACTAAGTTTTTTCTACCTTTTATAATTTGTATATTAGGCATGCTTTCGTTATATTTAATTGTCGATGAGGAAAGCGTTGGAAAATTATTTTTTTTAATGTTTGCTTATTTTTTACCACCTTTAGGTAAAGAGTCGATAATTCCTATTGGAGTCGCTGGTGGAGAAATGACTATTCCTTTTATTAATAGACTTATAGATGTTCCTCCAATTAATCCCCTGATTATGGCTTTAACAATAGCATTTGTTGATATTGTTGTTGCCTTGTTTTTACTATGGAATTATGATCTTGCTAAAAAGATACCTTTAATCGGGAATTTTATGATAAAAGTTGAAAAAATTGGTAGGAATTCATCTGATAAATATGCCTGGGTTAAACCTTTGCGATTCGTAGGTATAATACTATTTGTTATGGTTCCATTTCAGGGATCTGGAGGTCTTGTTGGATCAATTCTTGGTAGGTTAATTGGTATGAAACCATTGAATACATTCTTTGCTATATCAATAGGTGCAATTATTGGAACTTTACTTATAGCATATTTTGCTGATGCTATACTATCTGTCCTAGTTAAAAACTTATTAATTGGACTATTAATTTTAATAATTATTTTGGTAATAGGCATTATGATTTACATCTACAAAAAGAATAATAATTTTTTAAAAAACTAATAATCTTTTTTTTTGATAAGAGTTGTACAATAATATCTTTATAAGGAAGCAGAAGAATATTAATATAATAATATAATATAATTAATCTAACCTTTGAACTAAAACATGTGGGAGGCTATACAGCCAAATGCAGAAAAGACTAATTGTTTACATTATTCTGTTCAATATCTTACTTACTGTATTTATTCCAAATATCTCAAGAGCCGAAGAATCACCATGGTGGAATGAAAACTGGTCATATAGGCAAGAAATTTTTATACCAATAGACACAAGTGATAATTATGCAAAATATCAACCAATTGATATTCCTATAAACTTTAATAATACATGTTGGGCAAAAAATGAAGTTGAGCATTCAATAAGAGTGGTTTTTCAACTTGAGGATATATTTATTGAACTTGATTCTCAGATATATGATTTAGATTTTGATAATAATGAAGTTCTAAATTCATGCAACCTTGTTTTTCTTATTCCTGAACAAGCAAATGGAGAAGAGAAGTACTTTGTTTATTATGATAAGGTATCAAAATCTGGACCAAATTATAAAAAACGTATTGAAATCGATGAATCTTATTACAAATACGAACCGATCCAAGGCTTAGGATTTGAATCATCATATTTTAAAATCACCCAGGGAGAAGAAATTATTTATGCAGTAAATAAGGAGGGAACAGTTCTAGGTGATAAAGTATCTCAACAAGTAACAAGACTCAAAAAAGGTGCAAAAGACATATTGCCGCATAATGGTGATCAAGTTGCATCATTTGGTTTTAATTATTGGTGGTATAAAGACGATGAATGGTGTGGGATAAGTTCTTCTGAACGGTTTATCTCAAAACAATTATTTGTAAATGGAAATTTAATGGTTAAATTTGGAATAGTAAGCGAATCTGAAAATGGTCTTCTAAGATCAACTGTAATTTATAAATATTATTTTTGTCCAACTGAGGATAAACGATTATATACTCATGTAAAGCATGAGGTAATTAATTATCCTCTACCAAAAGGTGAAGAAATTGATGTAGCTTATATAATACTATCTTGTGGAGGTCTTAAGAGTAGTACTATTGATGAATTGAACTTTGGCGAAATTCCACCTTACTTACACTTTTATAGTGATGAAGAAAGAGTAAAATCACATAATTTTGATCAATATCCTGATTATAGTGATTGGCAGGCAATTATTCATAAAAGCGATGATTATGATCTTGGTAGTATTCCTTGGTTATCTATTGATTATGGTGAATCTGGAAAAGCCCACGGTGTTATTTTTAATTCAACAAATGTTTTAAAATCTGGAACTGATGAACGTAATGGAATTGAGATTCAATTATTTGAAGCAAAAAGTATTCAATATCCGGGTTTAGACGGTCGTATTGCAGAATTATACATAATGAGAAATGCCTTTGAACCACACGAACCAAATGATGAAATCATACCTAAAGACTATATTGTTGAATTCGATGCTGAATATTTCACGACCGAGAATGGTGGTTATCCCGGGGTTGAAAAGGAAGCAGATTTCTATCAAAAGCTAATCAGCTACCAACCTGAAGTAGAAGATGTAGTTGATGAAGAGGAAGATGTTGAAAAATATGTCTTGACTGTATATCCACATCTTCCAAGATCATTGTTGTTAAAATATAGAATTTCTACATTACTTCTTAGAAGCCCGCAGATTAATGTTGAACTTATTAGAAATGGAGAATCTATTGGTTATTGCAAAACACATAGAGTGCCTATAACAGAAGATATTAAAATTGATTGGAAGAACATTTCTTTTTTTCGTAAAATTATTTTTACAAATATTCCTTCTGGGAAATATGTAGTTAAGGTATGGCTTGAAAAAACAATCTTTAGTGATGAGAAAGAATTTATTGGATATCGAATTGTTGATTTAAACAAGGATGAAAAAATAAGGATATTTTGTAAACATCAAGGTAAGATAAGTATTTCTGTTGACAATCAAAATGATAATGGAATTGAAAATGTAAAACTAACTCTTCTCGATGATGAATTAGTAATTTCAGAATCTGTTACTGATAGTAGTGGTAAAGCACTAATAAAAGCACCTTGTGGTATTGGTAGTAAATATACTCTAAATACCACATATAAAGGATTTTTTATAGATAACCAAAATATTAGATTAGGAAGAATAAGACAATATTTACCAAAAAGAGTTCATTTAAGCTTTGATACTCATGATTTGGAAATCAATATTTTTGATTCTGAAGATAAAATCCCAGATTTTAAAGTGGATCTTAGTGTTACAAGTGATGAAATGCAGTTACCAGTAACAATAAAACCAAATTCTACAACCGATGGAAATTATATATTTAAAGCACTCTTTCCTGCCGTTTATATTTTAAAAATTAACTATGGACAATTTGAGGTAAAGGAAAAAATTACAATTCATAATTTGTCTAAATTTAATATTAAATTATATGACTTGAAAGCTTTAATAAAAGATGACTGGAACCTCTCACCTGAGGCACCAATTGATGTCTCTCTTACAAGTAAAGATTTTGAAAAAACAGTTGTTTTAAATGCAATAAAATTGTCTTCTGATGAATATCTTTTTTCAGATATTTACCCTGGGAACTACACAATAAAAATAAGCTATAAGACATATAAACGTGAGGAAAATATCAGGTTACCTCAGAGTGAGAATGGAGAAATCCAAATTGTATTTTCTGCATTGTTTAATATTACTACAAAGGTTTTAAATGTCCGTGGAGAACCTTTGAAGGATGCAAGGGTTATATTTTCCAGGGGAGAAAAAGAAATTGAGGGTATTTCAAATAATAATGGAAATATTTTATTTAATATTCCTCCAGGAATGTACAATTGTAAGATATATCAAAATCAAGAATTGATAGCTCAGAGAAAGGTTGATGTTTCCTTTGATAAGGATTATTCTGTTGTAACAAAAAGTGAACCAATAATTCCTTATGTTGTGATAGCTTTCGCAATATTAATTTTTGCTTTTGCTTTAATTTTTTCTTATAAAAAGAAAAATATTCTTCTTTTATTGAAATTATTAGTTATTGTTCTTGCGATGATTGCTATTGTTTCTCCTTGGTGGTCAATTGAAGGAAAATCTTCTGAATATAATATTAAAACATCTTCTAATTTATTTATGATGCCTGCAGAAATGACTACTTTGACAGAAAATAATAATGTAACAGCAGGAGAGGTAACAATTCTTGATGAACAGTATAAGTATGTTGTTGATCTTTTACCTTTAGGTATTATTTCTGGTATTTTGTTAATATTTATATCAGATATTTTAAAACGATATATAAGAGGAAAACTTTCATTTTTAATTTTGATTCTTGTTTTAATTATTTTTGCTGGTACAATTGGAATATTTACTTATGCAACTTCTGAAATGGCAAATGCAACAGTTGGAAGTTTTTATGGTAGTAACAATTTGGATATCAGTATCCCTGGGGAGGATATCTATCAAGCCATATCATGCAGTTGGGGTCCTGGAATTAGTTTTTATCTATTTTTATGCTCATTTATAATTTTATTAATTGTTTTTGTTTTTAAAATTATAAAAAAAGATTATCCAATATCTGAATAAGAAGAAAAATATAAGTAGTTCTTTTAAATCTGTAATTTAGGTGTTAAGAGGGAGAATTTATGAGTGAGAGACCAAGAACAATATATATATTAGTTCTATTATGGCTTGCCTTAAGCGGCATTTTTGTCCTTTGGGGCATATACTCACTTATTGTTTTGATACAAATTCCTGAATGGACTACCGAACTTCAAGCCTTAATTTATCCGGTTCATTTTGGTTATTTAATATCTACAATTGTTTGGTTTGTTTTTTCTTCTTTATTTATTATTTTTTCTTATGCTACATTTAGGGCTGATTCTTGGGCATGGACAACAGGTGTTATTATCTCTACAATTTTTCTTATAATATTTGGTATAATGCTTGCCGCATTTATGGTAAACGCAATCCTATTTCTAGATTGGTGGTCTGTTGTAGGTCTTATTACAGTAGTTCTTTCTTTCCTAACTGACATAGGTATTGTAATTTATCTTACAAGACCTGTAACCAAACTATATTTTGCAAAAATTAATTCAGAAAAATTAACAGCAGAAATAACAAAAGAAGTAGTTTAAATTGTAACGTTTATCTCTTTTAGCATTTTATTGATGATATATGTGGGTGCATCGTTAAGCATTATCTTATAATTTGATTGGGGTATAAGACTTGATTTACTAAGCTCTATTGCATTTTTAATATGCCTTGTAATTTCCTCAATGTAAAGATTCTTGATTTTATCTTTGTGCTTTGAAAACTTTCTTTTTATCTCCCAATTTCTCAAGGCTTTTAGTTTTGCTGCCTTGTCATCAAGTTTGTTTAGTAGAGGAATAATAACACTATCTATCATTTCCCCATTTGCTAGATCAACTAGGTCATCTGCGAGTTGATATGCAAGACCAATTTCTCTTCCATAATCTGCAAAAACCCTTAGGATGTCGCCTTTCATGTCTGCTTCTATTGCCCCTGCTTTACATGCTGAAGAAAACAATACAGCTGTCTTCAGGTCAATTATTTTATTATAAGCTTCAAAAATCTGAGACTTTGTAGACATGTCTTTTAAACTGAGAGCGTTTTTATTAAAATCTACTTCGTCTATTTCACCGCTAACAACCTTATTCCATGATTCAACATAAAGGCTTGCAACTTCCTTTCCATGACTAAGTGCTATATCAAATCCTTTTACAAGCATTTTATGGCCAGTTAAAATTGCCTTTCCAATTCCTTGTTTTACATGTACAGCATCTTTTCCTCTTCGTGTTGAATCCTTATCAATTATATCATCATGAACAAGAGAAGCTCCATGGGCAAGTTCTATACTAACTGACCCTTCAAGTGATCTTTGATATGCTTTATTTGTTTCTTTACCACGAGTACATGCCTTAAAAGCAAGGGCTGCCAAAAGTGATCTTAATCTTTTCCCACCATTTAGTATTGAAACAATCTCGCCATCTAAAATAACAGTGTTAATCTTATTTTCAATGTCAAATTTTGTTGCATCGAAGAAATCATCTAGCTTGGAATATTGTTTAATCATTAACAGCCTCCCACGCATTTTTCGGAAGACCCGAATTAGTTCGTGGTATTATTTTTCCCCTATTATAATTATTACTATTTGTATATATATAATATTTTCGTTTTGTAACTCTAATACTTACTATATTTAGTCTTAACATATGTTAATCACATTTAAGGTCTTAAACCTTTTGTTGATTAGTCATAAATATTGATTAATGTTAACATCATACATATAATATTTCTATCTTTCTATGGTTTTAATTGAACATTTCATAATTATTTACTATTTTTGAAAGACTTTGCTATGATATAAATTTCAGAACTACTTTTTCTTGAGGCAGGCGGGTTAAATTTTTTTATAGTTACAAATCTATTTTTAATTTCATCTATAAATCTTGGTAACTCTTCACCATCAAAAACCTTACATAAAAAGTTACCACCTACTCTTAGAAAAGTTGAAGCAGTAATAAGAGCTTGTTCACATAGAAAAATACTTCTAGCATGATCAACTGAATAATTACCAGAAATATTTGGAGACATATCTGATAATACAGCATCTGCCTTTTTTTCCTCCATTAAGTAAATCAATTCTTTTAATGATGATTCTTTGGTCATATCCCCCTGAAGAAAAGTAATACCCTTAATAGGTTGAATTGGGGAAAGATCAATACCAAGAACCGTTCCTTTTTCCCCAACAATTTCTTTTGCAACCTGGCTCCAACCACCCGGTGCAGCACCTAGATCAATTACAATATTGCCCTCTTTTAAAATTCTAAACTTTTTTTGAATCTGCTTTAGTTTAAATGCAGATCGAGATCGATAGCCATCGCGCTTTGCTTCTTTGTAAAAATATTCATTCTTTCTTTCAGAATACCATCTTGTCATAAAAATTATAAAATAATATCTATGTCAAGTCTTTCTGCAAGTTCCTTATATCTATTTCGGATTGTAACTTCGGTAACACCAGCAACATCAGCCACTTCCCTTTGAGTTCTTCGTTCGCCACAAAGAATGGATGCTATATAAATTGAAGCAGCAGAAACACCAGTTGGTCCACGCCCAGAAGTCAGTTCTTTATCAGCAGCATCCTTTAGAATTTCAATAGCTTTTGACTGAACATCTCCACTGAGCTTTAATTCACTACAGAATCTTGATATATAATCCTGAGGTGAGGTTGGCATAAGTTTTAGTCCCAGTTCACGGGCAATGAATCGATAAGTTCTTCCGATTTCTTTTCTTGATACTCTTGAAGAACCAGCAATTTCATCAAGCGTTCTTGGTACATTACATTGTCTGCATGCGGCATAAAGTGCAGCAGCTGATACTCCTTCAATACTTCTACCACGAATAAGATTTTTTAGAACTGCCTTTCTATAAATCATTGCAGCAGTTTCTCTTACATTTCTTGGAAGGCCCATTCCAGATGCCATTCTGTCAAGTTCAGAAAGAGCAAAAGCAAGGTTTCTTTCAGTTGCATCTGAAATTCTAATTCTTCTTTGCCATTTTCTTAGACGATATAGTTGAGCTCTATTTCTAGTTGGAATAGATTTACCATATGAATCACGGTTTTTCCAACCAATCATTGTACTAAGACCCTTGTCATGAATTGTATAGGTCATTGGAGCACCAACACGTGCTCTCTTTTCACGCTGGTCTGAATCAAATGCTCGCCATTCAGGTCCATGATCAATAAAATCTTCATCTATTACAAGCCCACAATCTTCACAAACAAGTTCTGCTCTAGAATAGTCCTTTGTTAAATGTGTACTACTACATTGTGGACATCTAGTAATTTCTTCAATACTTGGCTTTTCTCTTCTCTTTTTTGATGGATTTGGCATCATTTGGTGTGATCCCCCTTATTTCATTTTTATACTTTGCGATATAGTTTTAAGTGACATAAAAGAACTTATATAAATAATTTACGGTTAAAAATTTTGATTTATCAGGAGTCTAACAAATTAACTAACTTATCTTAATAATTTAATAATAACTCATTAAAAAGAGCATGAAATCTTTATTAACTTTGTGCAATAAAAAATTATTTAAAACTTTTTATTCAAACGGCTTTGCACTGCTTTGCACATTAATTATTTATTATATCGCTGAAATATCAAATTCTATTTGTTCTACCTCTTCAAAGCAGCTAGAATAGCACAATAATATAATCTTGAAATCTCCAATACTTGCATTTGCTAAATCTATAACATAATCAGATTCTGAAGTCAAATACGTATGATTTATGTCATAGAAATCTACTTTTACAGTAATATTATCCAACGTTCTTCCAGCAATATTTTTTATTGTCCCAGTAATCTTATAATATCCATTATTCGCTCTTTCATCATGGATAAATCCATCCCCTATTTTTTCTGGTTTATTTCCTAATTCTGCCCCAAATGTTTCAATGTTATAATTAACAAGTTCTACTAAATTTGAATTCTCATTTATATCATCATTATTTGTTGATTCATTACATCCACTGAGAAATCCTACACTAATAACTATAATTGTGGTTAGCAATAATATTGTTTTTTTCATTTCCTAGCCTCTTCAAAGATTAAGAGAATGCAAGTATTTCTTATTTAAAAATATACTGTAAAATCGGACTTTGTAAGTCAATTATTTATTGCACAAACTTGAATATTTAAGTTTTTTTGCCAAACCAAATGATAATTATCTAAGTTTATGATTCCTCTGGACCAATACTCAAAAACATTGAAGGATCATTTTGATTATTATACTGAGTTATAATCCATTCTTCACTTCTGCATATCTTAGAAATTCTCAATTCATCCATAGCTCCATCATATTTCCTTGTTGCACCTTCCCACACAAGTCTACCGCTTTCTTCAGGATAATTGATATTATAAAAATATGATGGGGGTGTACCAATAATTTCTCTAGTATTTTCCTTTTCTTCACCATTATAAAAAATTCTTGCACTCTTGTCCATTAAATTAATTGTTATAGAAATATGTTGCCAATTTCCTGTAACTAATAGAGGGTCATTAGTAACAAAATACATTTTATTACCACTTGAATACCATGTTCCACTGAATAAAGCACAATGAATTTTTCTTTCGGCGTTTATAGAAAATCCATAAGATAGTTTATCTGGCTCATAATCCCCAGTATTAGCCTTATTTATTAGACTATTTGATACATCTAATATATCTTCTGGATTTACCCACATCTCAAATGTTGCTGTAGTTATTTTATTATTAGAAGGTTCTTGCATATCACCCCAACTAATGTAATCTGAATTGGCTCTGCTGAAACTTTTGCAATCGCCGATTTTACCAATACAATCATCAGTACCATGATTCCCACCATCATTACCATTAAGAGAACTATCACCAAAATCATCCAAATGCCACACACCAC
>LSSG01000031.1 GCA_001595915.1 Thermoplasmatales archaeon SG8-52-3 | reverse complement strand
CTTAAAAATTTCCACACTATTGAAGATAAAAATAAAGAATATGAGGATTGGGAACTAAGAAGAGAGATCGTTGATTACAACCCCGATTTAATAATTTTGGATGAGGCACATTATGTAAAGAATCACAAAAGTAATAGAGGGAAGATAATAAAAGATTTGGTTAAAAGATTTGGTGTTGAAAGAGTTTGGTTATTAACTGGTACACCAATTGCGAATAGACCTATGGATTACTATAATTTATTATCAATTATTGATTCTCCTGTAACTAATAATTGGGTTCATTACGCAAAAACATATTGTGATGGTAGAAGATTTAGAAAAGGTAGAAAATATATATGGGTAACAACTGGTTCTTCTAATTTAGAAGAATTGGCATCTAAAACAAAAAGAACTATTCTTAGAAGAAAAAAAGAAGATGTATTAGATTTACCAGAAAAATTAGTAACACCAGTATATTTGGAATTAAATAATGTTTCAGGTTATGAAAGTGTTTGGGAAGATTATATGGAGAAACGTAGAAGAGATGGTAAAAAAGGTAACCCAAATAAAGATTTGGTTGAAATGACTCTTCTTAGAACTTTTATTTCTATGGAAACAGTACCATATAGTATTGAAAAGGCAGAAGAGGCGTTAGAATTAGGTAAGAAGGTTATAATATTCTGTAATTTTAATGATGAAATGGATGCGTTTATCAGACATTTTGGTGATAAATCTGTTTGTGTAAGAGGTGGTATGTCTGATAAACAAAAACAAGTTTCTGTAGACAGATTTCAAAATGATGAAAAATGTAGAGTTTTTATAGGACAAATAAAGGCGGCAGGTGTGGGATTAACATTGACAGAGGCAGAAATTGTTATTATGAATTCATTAGACTGGGTTCCTGGTAATCACGAACAGGCGGAGGATAGGGCATATAGAATAGGACAAAACAAAACTGTGAATATTTATTATATGTTGATAGAAAAAACTATTGATATTTTAATATGGAAAATATTACAAAATAAAAAGAAAGTAATTGGAACTATTATTGGTGAAGATGAAATTATTGATGAGTTTATAAAAGAAACAGAAAATGGATGTTAAAATATTTACGATGAAAGGTTGCAAACATTGTGATAACCTTAAACAACAACTTACTGAAAACGATATTAAATTTATTGAAATTGATGTTGATGAAAATGAGAAACTATATGAGAATTTCTCTAAAAAAGTAGATAATGATTTTTTACCTGCAATTATTGTTGGAAAAACAGTATTCGTACCTGATAGATCGTTTAAAACAATTAATGAGGCAGTTAAACATATTAAAACTCACCTTCAGGTGCTTTAGGTCCTTTACCATTTAAATTAAAGTTGGTGTTATCAACACTATGGTTATCAATCATAGTACCTAAAACATTAATTGTGTTGTCATATTTATCATTATGTTGTGCAGCAAAACCTTGTTGTCTACCTTCATTACTTAATAATGATAATCTAACTTCATCCAAAGTTTTTATTATATCTTCGTTTTCCGCATATTGTAGTGCGGATTCTATAAATCTCAAACCATCTGTGAAATGTTGCATTGCTTTATTGGATAGGGCGACTGCGATTTCATCTTTAGTTTTAATTTTCTTGTTATATTCTTCTAAAAGTATTTTTTTGATAATTCTTTTCATCAAATTATATTTTTATTTATTATTAAATATTTATTTATAAATATAACGATATGGCCAATTCTATTGATGATAATATAAAAAATGAATTATTTAATCAAATAAGACATAGATTAGGTGCACCAATAAGAAAAATAGAGTTAGATTGGGAACAAATGAACTCATTATTGGAAACCGCAATAGAGGATTACGCACAAAGAGTACAAGATTGGTTAATTGAAAATCAATGGTCTTCATTATTAGGAAATGAAGCGGATAAATTAGATATTGCATTTGCATTGACAACAAGATCTTTAGATTTTGAAAGTAAATTTTCTTACGCTTATTCAAAACAAGTTGGTTTACAACAAAGAGGTCCTTGGGAAATGAAAAAAGATTATGTTACAATAGTACAGAATCAACAAGTATATCAAATTCCTGCGGGTAGAGAAATAAATGAAATTTTATGGATTACACCAAACTCAACTGATCATGCATTATATTCTTTTGCAGGATTTGGTGATTACGGATTTGGTGGTGGATTTGGACAAGTACCATACGCAGGTTGGGGACAAGGTGGTGGTTTAGGAAATGGTGGTTTTTACGTTGCACCAGCGTTTGATGTTTTATTAAGGGCAGGTGATTTTAGTTTAAAATCTAAATTACTAAGAAGTGAATTAACTTATAAGGTAACCGCAGGACCTAATGGTACGAGGTTATTACATTTAATGCCGATACCGGGTAGTAGATTATCATTCGCAGGTGGTGGTTTAGTAGGTGGACAAATAGGTTTGGCAGGTACAAAAGTTTGGTATCACTATTATGATACTGCAAATATGACTGATGACGATAAACTTAATTGTTTAAACGAAAATAAAGATATAATTAAATTACCTAATGATGTACCACTTTCTAAATTAAGATATTCTGACTTAAATGAACCTACAAGAATTTGGGTAAGAAGATATCTAACTGCGTTATTTAAAGAAGCATTAGGAAGGGTTAGAGGTAAATTTGGTGGTTCTTTAAAAGTACCAGATGCAGAATTGACTATGGACTTTGATAGTCTTTTAAATGAAGGTAAAGACGAACAACTTAAACTATTAGAACAATTAGATTTAAGGTTAGAAAGACTTAGTAATGTAAAACAATTAGAAAATAAGGCGTTAGAGGCAGAAAATTTAAATAAATCATTGACTTATAGACCACTTGGTCTTTTTGTAATATAAAAAAAATATGGGAAAGTCTTGGAATCAACATTGGATTGAAACTGTTGAAAAAATAGAACAAAAAAAACCAATTACAATTAAAGAAGATAAAGATAGAAAAGAAAAAAAATCTAAATAGTTTTTTTAGTTTTTTCATCATAACAAAATTCATCTTCTATACCATATTCTTCAAACATATATGTTGGAGAAACACCTATTCTTTCCCAAAACATAAGTTCTTCATCAGTAATGGTTAATAGTTCATCTATCTTATCTTGATCACCTTCTTTATATGGTTGTCCTGATGTTAATTCTAATTCTTGTTTTGTGAAATATTGTCTTTCAGAAGGATCTTTAATTATAATCTTATCTCTTACAGAATAATCAAAACAAACCAATAGTGGTTTAATTCTTTTATTAAATGCGTCTAAATATCTTTCTACATTATATTCACCTAATTTATCGGGTTCATTTTCTATAACATTATTGGGTACTAATTGACAATTTAAAATTATTTCTTCACTTAAATATGCATCCTTTGCAACTTTACCATCGAAAGACATTTGTAATTGTAAATCTTTATTTGTGTATTTAGGGTTTTTATGTTTTTTCTTTTGTACATCACCATGTGATTTCTTTGTACCTGTATTAACATAATATATGGTATCACCTAAATCTACATTTAGATTATTTTTCATAATAAGTTCCATATGTGCTTGTCTCGCCATTGAACCACCAGACTTATTTTTAGTCTTCATCTTCTTTTTATATTCATTCACACTAATTCTAACTCTGGACTTATTTGCAATCTTAGATAATGGTATTTCTTCATTATAAATTTTTTCTACTGTTTCATAGTATTCATTAACAAATTCATATCCATTACCATCCAATAAAAGACGAATACCTTTATCAATAAATTCTGAAATATATGTAGGCATCTTTTTAGATTTAATTGAATTACCTACTAATTTAACTTTTCCATCTATTAAATCTGCGTAGTTCTTTCTTGCAATATTTATTGTTGCCTCACATACCTCATCTATGTCTAACCCCATTCTTTCTCTCATATACTTATCGTTGTATTCTGCAACAACTGCATCCATACCTTTGTATGTCTTACCTAACTTATTAAATCTATGATTACCATTAGAAGTATAAACAAATCTATCTACATCATTAGGTATAGAAAAGTTAAAACCATCCGTATTATGTGCAATAATTCCACCTATTCCACATACAAAAGTTCCGTCTTCTGTTGAGATGTCGTAAACGTAATTATTTTTATCTTTATTTATAATAATTTCATTTTTCCATACTTCATCACTTTTCTTTTTAGTTTTATTGGTGAAAGATGAATTATTACGATTACCATTCCTTAGATTAAAATTAATAAAATTTTGTTTATCTTTTCTGGTTTTAATTTTATATTCGATATCTAATTCTTTTAAAAGTAAAGAAATTCCTGACATTACCACTTGTGACTTCATACCTATATCTGAACACGTTTCAATAGTATCACCGTAACCATCAGAATTAAAAACACCATTTATAAATGACCTTTTTATTTCTTTTGTGGAATTCAATATTACCATTGGAATTTTCTTTTCTCTATAAGAAGTGTAAAAGTTTTCACAAAAAGTCTTAGTAAATGCACTATTATGAACCACTAAATTATATACACCTGATGATTTAGTATGATCTTTAATAATTCCTTCTACTGAGAATTCATTTTTTAGAATTTGTTGTAGTTTTTCTAATAATTCTATTCTAGTATTAGAAATTTTCCAGTCACTTCTTTTTCCTTTATTATATTTTACTATACCCGTTTTACGTGATTTATATTTTTGTTTTCTACTCGAACAAATAGATGAACCATCACCTAAGAAAAAACCATATAAAAACGCTACTTCCTCATTTATTTCTATTGTTGTGTCATTATTTAATGGTAATTCATATATATCTATTTTATCTGTTCTTTTTAATGAAGAAGGTTTTATCTCTATACCATTTTGAAATAATGAATGATCCTCAGTAACATTTATCAACCTATCCTTAGTAGTTATTCTATGAATATTTTTATTGGTTTCATGACGATATACATACTTTATTTCTTTCCAACCATTACGAGTTAAAACCTCAAATTGTTTCTCTTCAAAATCTCTTAATTTCTCATTATCTAAAAATTCAGAACTTTCATTAAATAAGTCACATATTGGTATTATGTCTATGTATTGTTTATCTGTCTTATATCTAACATAAATTGGTGTGTCATGAGTGACTGAATCACCTACTAAGGGTTTAAATCCTTTACTCATAAAGAATCTAATCATATGTCTTAGGTATTGTCTACCAGTACAAGTTATTTTCTCACCTATGTCAGTATCACCCCAAGGGAATACATTTGGTGCGGATATAGAACCAAACATACCATTATTTAGAATCTTTAATGGTAGTTGTTTCTTATCGTAATATGCGGATTTAATATAGTCACCTTTTGACGCATATTCATTTTTTAAATTCTTATAATAATCTCTATTGTCATAGTTGTAGTTTAATAACCCTTTCATTGCACCACTAACATCACATTCTGTGAATACATCATGTGTTAATTGTATAGATGGGTATAGTCCTGCAAAGTCAAACTTTACAACACCTTTACTAAAACCTACTTCTAAAAGTCTAGATAACCCACCAATAAATCTTCTACTTTTTTGTGTATGTGGTATTGCAGTTCCTAATCTATAATACCACCCTAACATTAATAATTTCCAAGTGGCTGCAGTACCCATTGTAGATGATCTCATAAATGAGGTGGGTAATACTTTTGATAAAAGATAAGTTGCTTGATTAAATATATCATCTACCTTCTCAGTTTCCCATAAATCGTCTATAAGATACCTTTCCACTATATCACACCCTTTTAACTTAGTTGTGTTCTCAGGTTG
>LSSG01000030.1 GCA_001595915.1 Thermoplasmatales archaeon SG8-52-3 | reverse complement strand
AAGTTATAATAATCTTTTTATTTGGATATAAATCTACTATTTTTTTTACATGATTTAGCACTAATTTCAAATCCTCTTTATATCCTTTAATTATACCCTCTTTACCATATTTAAGCCATAATTTTCCTAGATCCCATGTTGGATCTCTACCTAAATTATGACCAATTCTCCAGACAGTTTCCTGTGAAAAAATAATTTTTAAAATCTTTGAAAAAACACTCAGCTCATTTGTAGGATTTAGATTTTTCTGTAAATTTTGAACAGGGTGCATATGGGATTTCAAACCACCATAATAAATATATGGAGAATGAGGTTGCATATAATGAATTATATGGCGATATTTTGGATTTAGGTCAATTGATACAATTGCTGCTTTATTTACATCTATTGGATGAACTGTACTAATATCTTGATTCCAACTCTTATCCCAAACATCAATAATTCTTTTAAAATGATCTTTACCAATAAATGATACTTTTCCTTGTTCTGGTTTAATACCTTTTGAGTTAATAAAAGGATTTGAAGAAATATAAATTACATCTGAAAAATATTGTTTATCAAATGTTTTAACTAACCATTCCACGGTATGAGTTGCAGGACTTATCATTTTCTTTAAATCATCTGTATTTTTCAAAATTCCTTTTGAAATCTGACCAAATAAATCATATCTACAAGCGTCTAAAATAATTAGAATGTCCCAATCATCCTCAATTATATGTTTTGTTTGATGTATCAATATTCCTCCAATATTTTTTATTAAAACTTATTTCTACCAAACTTCCATACGATTTTTGAATCAAAATCCTGATTACCAGCATTATCATATGCAATTGCTTTGATTTCATAGGGAAACAATATTGTTAATTGGTCCCAAGTCCAACCATAGGGTGGAATATCATCAGTACCCACCAATTCATCGTTAATATAGAACTCAACTACATTTATTCCAGTAATATTATCAATTGCATATACTTCGATGTTGATTTTACCAATAATAAGAGTATTGAAAAGTATAAAACGAATTGGGATTTCAAAAACAATTAAATCAAATATATTTACGTAGAGATATCCATCTTGTGGTCTTGTGATATAGACCTCTGGTGGTTCTTGATCAACACCATTTGGAATCATCATTGGGTAGTTATCTTGGTTATCTCCACCTGGTATTGGATATGGAGTATCGCCAATACCATCGCCATCAGCATCTTCACCAGTGTAGTCATCCCAATAGTTACCTCTTTCACTGTCATCCCACGTATTTGTTCCTTCATCATATGCGTTTTGAATATTTTCCATGAAGTTGTTGTGGTATATGTTATTACTTTCAGAGGCAATAGATGAAAAGATACCATAGTTATTATTATCAATTTTATTCCAGAGTTCATTAGTTCCATCATTAAAATGAGTTATTTCGTTACCCTTTGCAATATTTAAGTTTATACCAATATTGTTGTTTGAAATTGTATTTCCTGCAATCCAATTATAATTGCTGTTTACTTCTAAAGCAATTCCTGAAAAATCATTATTAATAATTCTATTAAAGTATATATCACAGTTTAAGGCACCATATAATAAGATACCATTTTGATTATCTTGAACAATTAAAGTGGTAAGAATCACCTTTGAATTTTCAACATATATTCCTGCATGTTTTACATCTGAACCACTGTTCTGTATTTTTAATCCAGAGATAGAAACTGTACAATCATAAATTGAAAAAACTGAACCTGCTGTATTTCCATCAACAACTGTTGCTTTTTCATTTTCACCATTTAGTGTCATTGACCTTTCAATTATTACATTTTGAAAATATGAACCTCTATATATGGTAACTGTACCAGAGGTATTTACTGCATCAACTCCATCTTGAATGTTATCAAAATGGTCATAACCCCATCCAGGAGTAGTTTCATCAAAATCGTCATCAACAAAGGTTTCTTCTGGTATTGGAACTTCCTCGTAATACCAGCTAAGGTTCACCTCGAAAACTGTTGGTGTATGAACTTGGTCTCCCGAGAGATTTATTCTCCATTGAACCCATTGTTTATTTGGTACTTGAGTTATATCTGAATACCAAATAGCATCTTCTAATCCAGATTCAGTTCCAGCCGCTCGAACCCATGATTCAACTTTTGTTCCAGTTGGAATATCACTGTGATTGATAAAATCAAGATATTCTGGTTCTTTTACTCCTGCATCATGTGATTGAGAAATAAGACTACCATTTGTTTCATAACCTTCAGGTTCCTCTCTTTCCAAGGTTATTTGAACATCATCAACATAGACATGTTCATTTAAATCAAGACCTTTTACATTCCAACGGACTCGAAAACTAATTGTAAAAAATGTGCTATTGGTTATTTTTTCGGTATATTTTTCCCAGGAATTCTGACCGATATTGTCTAGTCTAGTAATAACAGTCCATGTGTTGCCATCAAAATACTCTAAATTATATTCTCCTTCATCTGCATCTTCTGAATATGTCCAAAATTCCAGGTAAATTGCACTTGTAGTGCTTCCTGATGTATCCATACTAGGAGTAATTAGTGATCCAGTACTTCCTAATAAAGTACCATCATAATCTGCTGAATATTCTCCTGTATGGGCTCGATCACTTTCTTTGTTCCAGTCCCCAGTATAAAACCAGCCAGATGGTGGCCAGTTAGATTCAAAAGATTCTGGACCAAGAATAGTTTGATTAATTACAGCAATTTTTTGATTTAAAAAAAACGAATCTTTACTTACATTAATATTATATTTTGTTCCATTATTAAAATCTTCATTAGTTGTTTGAATCCAATAACCATAATCTCTTGTTTTTTGGCTTTTCTCATATATAAGATTATTTTGAGATTGACTTAATATTGTTTCAACTGATGATCCTATAAGAAATAAAATGGTAATTATTACTAAGCTTCTTTTTATGTTTTTTTTATTCATTAATTACCTCTCCCTTTTGAATGTATGTTTAATATAATATTATATAATAAATTTTTCTAATACCTTTTAATACTTTCGAAATGTTTTTTTGAATAATTTTATAATAATATTATATTTTGATAATTTTTAAAGAATTTTAAATTAATAGTCTTTATGCGAATACCGGGATTTGAACCCGGGCAAGTGGCTTGGGAAGCAATCAGATAAGGAGAAATTAGATACTTCAAATTCCGATGTAGATAAATTCTTTAAACTGCGTGAAATAGAAGGAACTTCTGATAAGTGGCTTATTAGATGTAAACGCTGGATTATCAGATACCTTGAATTTTTGAATTGGAAGATAGATGAAGATAAAACATTACTATATCTTATTAAGTTAAAGGAAAAATATTCACAGACAACCTATCGTAAGCGTGTTTATCAGATTAAGAAATACCTTACTTATTTAGGAATTGAGTGGGCTAATAACATAAAGTTACCTTCAGAACTAAATTATCAAGTTCAAAGAATTACTAAAGAATGTATACAAGATACATTAGAATTCTTTAATGATAACATATATTATATTCAAATTAAAGCACTTGTTTATCTTGGAATATCTTCAGGTTTGAGAGCAGAAGAGTTATACCAATTAACAATAAAAGATATAGATTTAGAAAATAGGATAATATATATTAATCATAATCCAAATCTAAATCAAACAACCAAGACAAAGACAAGCAGAATATCTTTTTTTAATAATGACGCAAAGCAGGAATTAAAGGAATATTTAAATGAATTCAATAATGGTAGTAAATTAAAATGTCTATTTAATCAAAGTCATATATCAAGGTTATTCAGAAATGCTCCTATAAGAGTTAAGGATTTAAGAAAACACTTCAGCCAAGAATGGGCAAGAAGGGGTGGTTCTACAGGTATAAAGAAAATATTAATGGGGCATTCATTGAAGGGAGATGTAGATTTACAACACTATAATTGTCAAAGTAAAGAGGATTTGAAAATGATATACGATAAGGTTATGGGGGATTAGAATTTTATTAGGATGTATCAGTTAATAATGCCTTAAAAGGTATATTTGAGGTGTTTTGTATATATTAATTCCATCTATTTGCTCTTATTCGTCATTATCGCATATATATAGGAAAAATAAGACAATAATTTCCTATATATAGGAAGGAATTTTAATTATAGAAACTGAACATTACTTCTTAACATTTATATAGTTTATATCAGATTATATTAATTAGGGAGAATAGAACATGAAGGAAAGAGTTTTGTATAAGTCTCTTGTAACTGGAGTTATAGTTCTATTTATTGGAGTGGGGATACAACCAGCAATAGCAGTTGATATATCTAAATCTAGTTCTAATAATGAAGATGATTGTGAATTATGCCCTACAATAAGCAAATTAATGGATGTTGAAAATGAAGAGGAATATGAAAAGATATCGGTAGAGAAAAATAGGTTTGTAGAATTAAATTATTTTTTAAAATTGAATATATTAAAACAATCTCCAAAAGATATTTGTACAGAATTATTTATAGAATTAATAAGAGAACTGGCAATAAATTGGATACTAATATTATTACCATTTACAATTATTTTATCATTAATAATTCCTTCTCTAAATGATTTATTTAAAGAGCGATATGATATTACAGATGAAATATTCTTTACCGCAGTTAGATTGGATTGTGATTGGGCAGTTCCATTCAAAACTATTTTAGGAGAGGATAAGAAAATATGAAAAAGGTAATCTTTTTTGCATTTGTTTTTGCAAGTTTAATTCTTATTGCTCCAATCACAACAATTGCACAAGAAAATAAAGTTACAAATAATATATCAGAACAAACATTTAAAGAAAGTTTGATTACTCAAATTAAGGATTTGACAGATAAGATATTGCAAAAGTATGGGCATTTACCAATGGTTAAAGTAGTCTCATTTTATATACAATTTATATTTTTACAAATACTAGATACTCTATGTTATTTTACTATAATATGTGCAATTTTTATTGATATTTTATTAAATCATATCTGGTTAGAAACAGGGAAGCGATTTAATGCTATACGAACATTAGGTGGAACAATTTTCTTAACTGCTTGGGTTATATGTATTGCACCATTTACAATTACATTACCAAAAAACAATGAAATAACCAACTCTATAAAAGACTGCCCTTGCTTACAAGAATAGATAGGAAATGATAATTACAAGTCATATTAATGATTAATAGACAAGTAATAAAGATTTAATTATTAATATATATATTTTTATATATATAATATATATTTCAAAATAGCGAAGACACATATACGAGTAACTTAACAAATAAATGGGGAAATAATCATTTTAAGGCATCTTTATGCTACGGCATAATAGTAAATATTACTTATCAACAGATGTAGATACTTGGTTTCAATTCGCTATAGAACTTCAGATGGCATATCTCTATAAAGAACTTGTTTTATACAATCTAATGAGTGTTGTTTCAAATGCCATATATACTAACAGATAATGAAATTGAAGATATATTAAATAATTCTGTTTGGATTGATACCAAGATAGCAGATATTTATGCAGATTATTTAATGGATGCATTTAAAACAATAGATATTAAGATTACAGCATCAAATCTGAATAAAGGTAGAAAGGGAGAAGTTTTACTAGGATGTATTATTGATATTACACTTTATAGATTTAATTTTGGATTAAGACGAGATTATTTAGTTCAAACAGGTTTTGGTGCAAATCTTACAACCAAACAAGGTGGTATTGATTATAGATTGGATTTACAAGGAAAGATATTTCTTTTAGAAGCAAAGAATTTAGGAACAACAAACATTGACAACTTTTATTATGATGATAATATCAAAGACAGATTTAAACATCAGGGATTAAATTTTTTATTTATTACAGAGAATAAGATTAAAAGTGTATTAAAATACTCTTTACCAGACAAACTAGATATTTATTTTATTCCTCTTCCATATTTTATGGATATTAATAACAATAAAAGACAGGAGATAAAAGATAATTTATTTCGTGGTGTTGAAATATTTACTAAACATCTAAATGATATTCTACAAAAGAAGCATCATAATAATAATTTTACAATACAGGATTGTGTAACTCTTGGGATGCCTACTTGGTTTATTAAAGAATATTGTGGTAAATCAGATAAAACCATAGGTAGAGTTGTAAAGAAGTTTGGATTTAATAGAAAAAATAAACAATGGATATCTGACACTTATTATAGAAAAGTTGTATGAGGATAGTTTATGCCTGGTTGGTTATAGTGTTATAGTAAGGGAATAATGAATAATAATCTACCCTAGGGTATAAATTTCCTATATCTCTATCTAATAATAAAAGACAATAGTTAAATATTCATTAAGTATATACTATATGCATATGAACAAGATTAGAACTACTATTACAATTGACAAGAAATTATTAGATAAAGCAAAACATCATCGTGTGAGTATTAGTTCTTTTTTGGATATCGAGTTAAGGAGATACTTGGCATTAATTGAAGGTAAATCAACTATCTGTGATGATGATGAATGCGAATACCGGGATTTGAACCCGGGCAAGTGGCTTGGGAAGCCACTATCATAACCACTAGATCATATCCGCATCAACAGGAGAAAAATCAAGT